>JASHSB010000099.1 GCA_030036945.1 Methylovirgula sp.
GCGGACGTATCCGGTATTAGCTCAAGTTTCCCTGAGTTATTCCGAACCGAAGGGCATGTTCCCACGCGTTACTCACCCGTCTGCCACTCCGTATTGCTACGGCGTTCGACTTGCATGTGTTAGGCCTGCCGCCAGCGTTCGTTCTGAGCCAGGATCAAACTCTCAAGTTGGATGAGAATTGAAGCTGGCTGGTCACTGTTCGGCACATCGGTTGCCCGACGTGCTTTGACGAGTCCCAAGCACATCTTTGTTCGCCGGCCTTAAGGCCGGCAACGCGATGAACTTGATCAACGTGACCGCCAAAGTCTTCTCCGGCGCGCGCATAGCGACGCGCCGCGCAAGGACTTCGCCGTCCACGTTTCTCTTTCTTCCGATTCAATTGTCAAACAGCGAAGTCCGGGACGCTCAGACGGCGAACCATCCTCTCCCCGGCCTTACAGTCGGGTGGCTTTTGGCCCGAGAAACTCGAGAGAAACGTTCGCGTCTGCCGCTAAAACGGCGTCGCCAGCGGTGGGCGTTTATAAGTCCAGCCCGACGAAACTGTCAACTCGGATTTCAAAAAATCGCCGCGCGACGCGCGGCTCGCCCAGATCGAAATCCCGTCTGGGTGCGCGAGAGATATGGTGCGCGCGGCGCCTTCCCGCAAGAGGCGGACAAGCGAAAATCGCCGGAAGATCAATGCGCGCGGCGAAGGCGCGACTTCGTCGGTTTTGCGGGCGATCCGCCTTCGGCACGGTCTTCGCCAGGCGTCAAAAGGCGAAGGCATAGATCGTTCCGTCGGCGCCGACATAGAGACGGTCGTGCGTCGCGATCAGCGTCTGGAAATGACGCAATCCGTTGAGGCTCGGCCCGCTGAACAGGACTTCGCCGGTATCGCCCCGGAAGGCATGCAGCCGGTTATCGCCTTCGGCGCCGAGGTCCCAAACGATTGGATCGGAGCGGCCATCGGTGGTGGTCACGATCGGCGCACCCCAGCCTGCGACCGGCGCACACCATGCCGTGGAGAGCGTCGGCGGCTTGCCGCCGCGGATGGCCAGCACGACGAGACCGCTGTCGCCTTTCGGACAAGAGGTTCCCGTTCCCGGAAATGCGACATCGATAGAATCGCCGTCCGGATAGACGGCGGCGGCGGCGAAGACGCCGTTCGCCGAAACTTGCGCGGTTGCAAGCTCGCCGCCGACGCCGCCGAGTTTGGTCCGGTCGAGGAGATAGGCCTTGCCGTTCTTGCCGAGCGCGAGAACCAGGGGACGGCGGTCGTTTCCGTCCGGTACGTCGATCAGCAGCGGGGCGATTCCGCCAAGATCCGAATCCTGCGCGTCGAGATTGCGCCAGTCCGCGGGCGTGAAAAAGTCGCCTTGCTCGGGAGGGCCCTGCAGATCGAAGGAGAGCCGAATGACCGCCTCGCCGTCGGCCCAGTCCGTGGCGTCAAACGTGTTGCCGGTCGCCAGGAAAAGCGCCGTACCGTCTGAGGCGATGCCGCCCGGCGCCCAAACGCCCCCACCCATCGCGCGCGTCGCCCAACGCATAACTCTATGCGGATCGGAGAGAGGAATGCCCACCACCGTTCCGTGGTAGGGGCGACAATCGAAAAAGCTGCCGTAGGGGATGTAAAGCGTCCCGCCAGCGACCAGCAGGGCGCCGCGCTGGTTCTGCAGGCTTGCAACGAAAGGCGGGTCTTTGCCGGCGAGTTCTCCCGCGATATCGACCGGCCAGTTCGGCAGAATCGTCCCGTCTTTCAAAGCCAACGCGAAGACGAGATGGCGCAGGCCGGAAGATTGGCTCACGGCGGCATCGACAAACAGAGTCCCGCTGGCCGGATCGATCACCGGGGTGCCGGTAATCCCAAACGGCGGAAGGACGTTACCGCAAGGTACGGAAGAAACCGGGACGGATGTCCCCAATTGGCGCTGCCAGAGAATCTGGCCTGTGTGCGCATCCAGCGCGTAAACGATATTTCGCTCGGTCACCGCAATAAGCGACCCGTCGCGCGAGCCCGGCGGTTTCCAATAGAGCGGCTGCGCGTAGAGGCGTCCGGCAAGCTCCGTATGGAATGCGGTATCGAGATGAATCGATCGGGCCCGCTCCCAAGTCAGGTCGGCGACGACGAAATGTCCGCTGCGCGCCGCTTCGCCATGATAGGTCAGAACGGAAGAATCGGCGCGCGCCGGCACAGCCCAAGCGATCGCCGCGGCGGCGAAAAGGGCGGGCAGCGCATATCGCGGCACCGTGCGATCCGGCGCCGAAGCCTTTAGTTTGTCCACCCCGAACACCCCCGAGAATCTTCCCCTTGGACCACGTAGGCCGCGGGGAAATCCGCTAGAATTCGAAGGCGTAAATCGTTCCGTCGGCGCCCACATAGAGACGGTCCTGGGTCGCAATGAGCGTCTGCAGACGATGCAATCCCGCCAGCCCTTGCAGCGGTCCGCTGTACAGAACTTCGCCCGTGTCGCCCTTGAAGGCATGAAGAAAACCGTCGCCTTGCGCGCCGACGGCCCAGACGATGGGATTGGAGTGGCCGTCGGTGGTCGTCACGATCGGCGCGCCGAAGCCTTTCATTTGCGCGCACCAGGCGGTTGCAAGTTTCGGCGGATCGCCGGCATGGATCGACAAGGCCATGAGACCGCGCTGCGACTCGTCCTGTGGACAGCCGATTCCCTCGGTCGGAAACGCCACGTAGATCGAGTCCGCGACGGGATAGACCGCCGCGCCCGCGTAGGCGCCATGCGTGGAGACCTGGGTAGCCGTAAGCTCTCCGCCGATCCCGCCGAGGTGGCCGCGGTCGAGGAGATAGGCTTTGCCGTTTTTGCCGAGCGCCAGAACGACGGGGCGTAGGTTGTCGCCATCGGGAAGATCGATCGGCAGCGGGGCGATGCCGCCGAGATCGGAATCCTGGGCGTCGAGATCGTGCCAATCGGCCGGCGTAAAATAGTCGCCCGGATCGGTCGGCCCCTGCAGATCGGGCGACAGACGGATGACAGCCTCGCCGTCCGCCCAATCGGTGGTATCGAACGTGTTGCCGGTCGCGATAAACAGCGAGATGCCGTCGGAAGCGACGCCGCCCGGTGCCCAGACCCCGCCGCCCGCGGCGCGCGTCGACCAGCGCGTGACCTTGTGCGGATCGGTAAGCGAAACGCCGATGATCGTTCCATGATAGGGGCGGCAATCGAAGAAACTGCCGAACGGCACATAGACCATGTCATTGGCGACCAGCAACGCCCCACGCTGGTTTTGCCCGGTCGCGACGAACGGCGGATCCTGGCCGGCGAACGCGCCCTTTATATCGACGGGCCAGCCCGGCAGGATGGCTCCGTTCTTCAAGGAGAGCGCGAAGACGAGGTGGCTTGGCCCGGTGGGGAGGCTGACGGCCGCGTCGAGATATAGCGTTTCGCGCGCCGCGTCGATGACCGGCGTGCCGGTAACGCCAAGCGGCGCGATGTCGCCGCACGGCAGCGCTTCGCGCTTCACGGGAGCGCCGAGTTGCTGTTGCCAAACTTCGCGGCCGGTGCGCGCGTCGAGCGCATGCACGACGTTGTTTTCGGTAACTGCGACGAGCAGCGCCGGACGCGCGTCCGTCGGCTGCCAATAGAGCGGCTGCGCATAGAGCTGCCCGGAAAGCTCGGCGTGAAAGGCGGAATCGAAATGCAGCGACCGCGCCCGGTTCCAGCTCAGATCGGGGACAATGAAATTTCCGCTTCGTTCGGGTCCGCCGTGATAGCCCAGCACCGAAAACGGCTCGGCATCGGCGACGCCCGTGATCACCGCGGCGGCGGTCAAGAAACTGAAGAGAATTCGCCTCATTCACCCACCGCGGCGCAACGCTGACTTTGCCCTAATAGCGCCAGCGCTGCGCACTGGCGACAAGAAAATCTCTAAAAACCCGCACCCGGGCGACGTTCTTCATCTCTTCCGCATAGACGAGATAGCATTCCAATTCCGGCATCGGCACCTGCGGCAGGAGCTGAACGAGGGCCGGTTTGTCCAAATATTCGGGCAAAATCGCGATGCCGACCCCGTTTTCGGTCGCCCGCCACAGCGCCGTGATGTTGTTCACCGACATCACAGGTTCGCGAGGATTCTTGGAATCGCGGCCGAGATAGAGGAGCGCGTTGAGGTCGTCGAGAAAACCCGGCGCCGTGTAGCTCAACAGCCGATGGTGGTCCAAATCCTCGAGATTCTGCGGGTGACCGTGGCGCTTCAGATAATCGACCGAGGCGTAAAGGTGATAATGGACTGCAAACAGCCGGCGGCGGATGAGATCGGGCTGCATGGGTTCGCGCAGCCGCAAGGCAACGTCTGCTTCGCGCATAGCGAGATCGAGCTCGTCGTCGGAGAGGATCACCTTCAGTTTGACGTCCGGATAGAGTTCGAGGAACTGGCCGAGGCGCGGCGCCAGCCAATTGGCGCCGATTCCGAAGGTCGTCGTGATTCGCAATCCCCCGTGCGGCTTCTCGCGGCTGTCGATAAGGCTCGTTTGCGCCGCTTCGAGCTTGGCTATCACCTCGCATACCGTGCGGAACAAGACTTCGCCTTGCTCGGTGAGAATGAGGCCGCGCGCATGGCGATGAAACAGCGGAACGGCGAGTCCTTGTTCGAGCGCGCTCACCTGCCGGCTGACCGCGGATTGGCTCAGTCCCAAGGCGACGCCGGCGCGGGTGAAGGACCCGGCCTCGGCCGCCGCATGGAAGATCCGCAGCTTGTCCCAATCCATGAGTGCTTCACCAGTGCGCGCAATCGGGCGGAAGAATAAGATCGAATGACGGCACGGTAAAAGCTTGGATCGCGCGCTTTATTCCGCCGCGGCGCGGCGATGCGGGGCGCGCGCCGCGAGCCAGCGTTCGGCTTCAAGCGCCGCCATGCATCCCATTCCCGCCGCGGTCACCGCCTGCCGGTAGATCTCATCGGCGACGTCGCCGGCGGCGAACACGCCCGGCACGTTGGTCGCCGTCGAAAACGGCGCCGTCTTCAAATAGCCGTTCGGCTTTGCCTCTACTTGGCCGAGGAAAAGCTCGGTCGCCGGCGCATGGCCGATCGCCACGAACACGCCGTCGGCGGGGATTTCGGCGTAAATGCCGGTTTTCACGTTCCTGAGCCTGACGTGCGTGACGCGCGTCGGGCCGTTTTCATCGGTGCCGCAGATCTCCTCGACGACGCTGTCCCAGATCGCCTCGACGTTCGGCGTCTTAAACAGCCGGTCCTGGAGAATCTTTTCGGCGCGCAGACTTTCGCGCCGATGCACGAGCGTCACCTTGTCGGCGAGCTGGCTCAGATAGAGCGCCTCTTCGACCGCCGTATTGCCGCCGCCGACCACGACAACCGGCATGCCGCGATAGAAAAATCCGTCGCAGGTGGCGCAGGCCGAGACGCCATAGCCTTTGAACCGATTTTCGGAAGGGAGGCCGAGCCATTTGGCCTTGGCGCCGGTGGCGATCACCAAGGCGTCGCAGGAATAGATCGCGCCGCCGTCGCCGCGCAGGCGGAAAGGCCGACTGCCGAGATCGACTTCGACGATGTGGTCGGAAACGAGCCGCGTGCCGACGTGCTCGGCTTGCAGGCGCATTTGCTCCATCAGCCAAGGCCCCTTGATCGGCGCGGCGAAGCCCGGATAGTTCTCGACGTCGGTGGTGATCATCAACTGGCCGCCGGCATCGACGCCGGCGATCAGAATCGGCTCGAGCAGCGCCCGCGCCGCGTAGATCGCCGCCGTATAGCCGGCCGGTCCCGATCCGACGACGATGAGCCTGGAATGAAGCGGGGTCTCGCCGGCTGCGCCGCTCACCTAATCCGCCTTTCTCGCCGCAAGCCGGCGTGAGCGCTGGCCGAACGCCGGCGATTGCTCACAATTTATGGGCGCGGTTCCCGGCTCGCAACCCAGGTTTACCGGGCCAACGGCGCTTGCAATGAATCTAGAAGTGATAGCGATGGTGACGATGGCGGTAATAGCCATTCGCAGGCGCCAACCTCAGCGCGCCAATGCCGGCGGCGACATTGACGCCGGTCTGCGCGTTGACGGAGAGCGGCTGCAAGGCGATGGAATGGGCGTTGCCGCCGATTAGCGCATTGGCGCCGAGGCCCGCTCCCAACGTCACCTCGGCCGTCGCGCCGGTAAATTCGCCGGCAAGCGCGAAACGTCCCGGTTCGGGCGTCGCCGAGAAAACCGTCCAAACGAGCCTACCGGGTCCGGTCGCGCCGAGCGCCAATCCGAACTTGGTGATCGTGCCGACATAATATTCCGGCGGCCCGTAGGAGCGGCTGAACCGGCAGGAAAGTGTCTGGTTCGACGTGACGACGAGGCCGATGCCGGGCGACACATTGCACTCGAGCACGCCGATTTGATCGGCTTCGGCAACACTGGCCGAGCCGGCCCAAAGCAGAACGACGCAGCCCACGACTGCGATAAGGATTGGGCGAACACGCATGAACCCGTCTCCCGTCTTCCCTTTATTTACGCTCCGCGGCGCCGGACTAGCGCGGCGCCGGCTGCAGGACGAGGCTGCCGAACCCGGCGTTCACGGCGATACCGGTCTGCGCATTGACCGAAAGCGGTTGCAAGGCGATGGAATCGCTGCTGCCGCCGACCAATGCATTGGCGCCGACACCCGGTCCGAACGAGACGTTCGCCGTGGCCCCCCCGTACGATCCGGCGAGCGCATACGGATTCAACGCCGGAGTCGCGGCAAACACGGCCCAAACCAGATGGCCCGGCCCCGTCACCCCGAGCGCGACGCCTAAATTGCTGATGCTGCCCACGTAAAATTCCGGCGGGAAATGGTGCCGGTTAAACCGACAGGCGATCGACTTCGAAGAGGTAATGATAAAGCCGACCGAGGGAGAAACATTGCAATGCAGGATGCCGACTTGCGCGGCCTCGGCAACTTCGGCCGAGCCGAGCCAAAGCGGCGCCAGAAGGGCGCAAGCCGCCGCCGGCAGGCGTGAACGCCGCGGTAAAGGCATGGATCGTCTCCTCTCGATTGCATTTATGCGTGAGCGACGGTGCAGCTAACGCTCGGATTGCTCTGACATAGGCGAGAACGCGGCGCAAGCGCCCGCGGAGCCGCCCGGCCGGCTGGCAAGCGGTCCGCCCCCGCCTCACGGCCATTTGACCAGCGGCGGCATCGACGAAAGGATCGAATCGATGTTGCCCCCCGTCTTGAGCCCAAAGATCGTTCCGCGATCGTAAAGAAGATTGAATTCGACGTAGCGACCGCGGCGCACGAGTTGCTCGTCGCGTTCGGCCTCGTTCCAGGGCTTCGCGAAATTGCGCCGCACGATTTCCGGATAGATCTTGAGCAACGTCTCGCCGACGTCGCTAACGAAACCGAGTTCGGCGTCGAAGCCGGACTCGGTTTCGAGATAATCGAAGAAGATGCCGCCGATCCCGCGCGGCTCGTTGCGATGCTTCAGAAAGAAATATTCGTCGCACCATTCCTTGAATCGATCGTAATCCGCGACGCCGGGGTGACGCATGCAAACGCCCTTCATCGCCGCGTGGAAAGCGATCGAATCCTGATCTTCCTGCTTGCGGCGGCGATCGAGCACCGGCGTGAGATCGGCGCCCCCGCCGAACCAGGCTTTGCGGGTCACCACATAGCGGCAGTTCATGTGCACGATCGGCACCTGCGGATTATACGGGTGCACGATGAGCGAGATGCCCGAGGCCCAAAAGCGCGGATCGGTCGCGGCGCCCGGAATCTGCGCGGCGAACTCGGCCGGGAACGTGCCGTAGACGGTCGAGCAATGCACGCCGGCCTTCTCGAAGAGCCGGCCGTGCAGGAGGGCCATCTTTCCGCCGCCGCCGTCTTTGCCCGCGTGGTCGCCGCGCACCCAATCCGTCGTCGTGAAACGGCCGGGCGGCAGATCTCCTTCCGGATAAGGTCCTGGACACTCCCCCTCCAAGCTTTCGAGCATCGCGAGAGTCTTGGATTGCAGCGCTTCGAAAGCAGAACGCGCTTCGGCCTGGCGAATTTCGAGGTCTTTCGTGGCGCGCATCGGCTCGTCCAAACGTGGCGGGTGGATCGCCGGTCTAGCCGCTATCGGCCGAAATGTAACCTGCCTCCTGCCCGCGGCGCGGGGCATGAAGTGGCGAAAGGCCGCATTGCCGCGGCATTCCGCTTGCGAATAACTCCATCGCAAAGCCTTATAGAGCTGCAGAGCGGAGGAAAACGTGGCCGACGGCGTCAGCATGGAGGCTCCCTCACGCCGGGATTTCCTCTTCGTCGCTACCGGCGCCGCGGGCGCCGTCGCCGCCGCAAGCGCGGTCTGGCCGCTCATCGACCAGATGAATCCCGATGCGTCGATTCTCGCCGCCGCCTCCACCGAAGTCGATCTCAACGCCATCGCCGAAGGGCAGATCGTCACCGTGAAATGGCGCGGCAAGCCGGTGTTCGTGCGCCACAGAACGGCGAAAGAGATCGCCGAATCTTGCGCCGTCCCATTGAGCGAATTGCGCGATCCGGCGACCGACCAATCGCGCGCGCCAAATCCCGAATGGTTGGTGGTCATCGGCATCTGCACCCACCTCGGCTGC
>JASHSB010000100.1 GCA_030036945.1 Methylovirgula sp.
ACGCCATCGCCGAAGGGCAGATCGTCACCGTGAAATGGCGCGGCAAGCCGGTGTTCGTGCGCCACAGAACGGCGAAAGAGATCGCCGAATCTTGCGCCGTCCCATTGAGCGAATTGCGCGATCCGGCGACCGACCAATCGCGCGCGCCAAATCCCGAATGGTTGGTGGTCATCGGCATCTGCACCCACCTCGGCTGCGTGCCGCTCGGCCACCAAGGCCCTTTCCATGGCTGGTTCTGCCCGTGCCACAGTTCGGTCTATGATCTCGCCGCCCGCATCCGCCAGGGGCCGGCTCCCTACAACCTCGTTCTGCCTCCTTACAAGTTCCTCTCCAGCACCAAGATCGCGATAGGCTGAACCGCCCGCCTTCGCCAATAGAGACCAAGCCATGAGCGGCCAATCGACTTACGTTCCGAAAAACGCCTTCGCCAAATGGTTCGAAAGCCGCCTGCCGCTCATCGGCTTCGCGCGTAACTCGTTTGTCACCTTCCCCAATCCGCGCAATCTCAACTATTGGTGGACGTTCGGCGGCATTCTTGCGTTCATGCTCGGCTTCCAGATCGTCACCGGCGTGGTGCTGGCGATGCATTATACGCCCGACTCGAAGCTTGCCTTCCTTTCGGTCGAGCACATCATGCGCGACGTAAACTACGGCTGGCTGTTGCGCTACGCGCATTCGAACGGCGCCTCGCTGTTCTTCGCCGCCGTTTACATCCACATGCTGCGCGGCCTTTACTACGGTTCCTACAAGGCGCCGCGCGAGGTGCTCTGGATCCTCGGCGTCACCATCTACCTCTTGATGATGGCGACCGGTTTTCTGGGCTACACCCTGCCTTGGGGACAGATGAGCTTTTGGGGCGCGACGGTTATTACCAGCCTCTTCGGGGCGATTCCCCTCGTCGGCAGCACGATCACTACATGGCTCTGGGGCGGCTACGCGGTCGATAACGCGACGCTCAACCGCTTCTATGCGCTGCATTACCTTCTGCCGTTCATGATCGCCGGCGTGGTCGTCCTGCACATTTGGGCGCTGCACGTGCCGGGATCGAACAATCCGACCGGCATCGAGAAGAAGACCGACAAGGACACGCTACCTTTCCATCCCTATTTCACCGTGAAGGACGGTTTCGGGCTTGTCGTGTTTCTCATCGTCTTCGCCTGGTTCCTCTTCTACATCCCGAACTATCTCGGCGACGCCGACAATTACATCGAAGCCAATCCGCTCCAGACACCGGCCGAAATCGTGCCGGAATGGTATTATCTGCCCTATTACGCGATCCTGCGCTCGATCCCGTCGAAGCTCACCGGCGTCATCGCCCTGTTCAGCGCGATTTTGATTTTCGCATTCCTGCCGTGGCTCGATCGCTCGCCGGTGAAATCGGCGTCGTATCGGCCGCTCTATCGGATCTTCTTCTGGATCTTCGTCGCGGTCGTCCTAGGGCTCGGCTATATCGGCGCCAACCGGCCGGAAGGCAGTTTCGTGATCGCCGGGCGGATTCTCACGATTTGCTATTTCGCCTTTTTCCTGGTGGTGCTGCCGCTTCTTCCGTTCGTCGAGAAGCCGCGGCCGCTGCCCGCTTCCATCGCCGACGCGGTACTCGGCAAGACCGCCGAGTCGCAACGCAAGACGTGAGAGGATTGACGTTGGCAAACCGTTTGGGTCCTCGCGGAATCGCGGCGGCGGGAATGTTCGCGCTCGGCGTCGCGCTTGCCGCGCCGGTTTTCGCGGCGCAGTCCGATTCGAGCCAGGGCGGCGGTATCGGCAGCGAAACGCATGCCGTTCCGGCGCGCCAATCCTGGACGTTCGCCGGGCCGTTCGGCAAATTCGATCCGGAGCAATTGCAGCGCGGCTTCAAAGTCTATCACGACGTCTGCTCGAACTGTCACTCGCTGAAGCTCGTTGCCTTCCGCGATCTCGCCGATCCCGAAGGGCCCGATTTTTCCGAAGGCCAGGTCAAAGCGCTCGCCGCCACCTACAAGATCGAGGACGGGCCGAACGACGCCGGGCAGATGTTCGAGCGGCCCGGCCGGCCGTCGGATCATTTCCCGTGGGTTTTCGCCAATCCCGAGGCGGCGAAAGCCGCGCTCGGCGCGGTGCCGCCCGATATGTCGCTGCTCGCCAAGGCACGCACTTATCCGCGTCCTTTCCCGCTCTTCCTCTTTGATGCCTTCACCCAATACCAGGAGACGGGACCGGATTACATCGTCGCCATCCTGAACGGCTACACGCATCCCGGCGACGATCATTGGAACCTCTATTTCCCCGGCCACACCATTGCCATGCCGCGCCCATTGAAGGACGGCGCGGTCCAATATACGGACGGCGCGCCGCAGACGCTGACGCAATATTCCCGCGACGTCGCGGCCTTCCTCTATTGGGCGGCCGAACCCAAGCTCGACGAGCGCAAGCAGATGGGCATGCGCGTCATCGCTTTCCTGATCGTCTTCGCCGGGCTGTTGTATTTCACGAAACGGCGCATCTGGGCGGGCGTCGCCGGGCATTGAGATTGTCCCCTCTGTCCGCTTGCGGGAAGAGGGTTAGGGTGAGGGGCCGGGGCATGTTCGCGGCATCGCAGCCAAAGCCCTCGCCCCTCACCCCGGCCCTCTCCCCATTTCGCTCACGCTCATAGGGAGAGGGGGCGCCGTCATTGACAGGGCGTCCCCGGGAGCCAACTCTTTACGCTGCGAATTCATCCGGGCGGGCGGCATGAAGGCCATCGTCGGCATCATCGGCGGATCGGGTGTCTACGACCTGCCCGGTCTCGAAGATCTGCGCGAAGAGAAGATCGCTTCGCCTTGGGGCGATCCGTCCGACGCCTTACGCTTCGGACGGATCGGCGCGACGGAGGCGGTATTTCTGCCGCGCCACGGGCGGGGGCATCGGCTCTCGCCGTCCGGGATCAATTACCGCGCCAACATCGACGCGCTGAAGCGCGCCGGCGTCACTGACATCGTCTCGGTCTCGGCTTGCGGCTCGTTCAAGCAGGAGCTTTATCCGGGGCTCTTCGTGCTCGTCGATCAGTTCGTCGATCGCACGTTCGCCCGCCAATCGTCGTTCTTCGGAAACGGCTGCGTCGCGCATGTCTCGATGGCGCATCCGGTCGCGCCGCTCCTGCAAGCGCACGTCGCCGCGGCGGCCGAGGCCGAGGGCATCGCCTGCGTGATGGGCGGCACGTATGTCGCCATGGAAGGCCCGCAGTTCTCTTCGCTTGCCGAGTCGCTCACCTATAAGGCCGCCAGTTTCGACGTGATCGGCATGACCGCCATGCCGGAAGCCAAGCTCGCCCGCGAAGCGGAGATCTCCTACGCGACGATCGCCATGGTGACCGATTTCGACTGCTGGCACCCGGCGCACAACAATGTCGATATCGGGGCGGTTCTGAAGGTCGTGGCCGCCAACGCGGACAACGCGGCGCGGCTCTTGGCACGACTGTTGCGGGATTTCCCGGCCGAGCACGAAGCCTGTCCAATCGGTTCGGACCGGGCGCTGGACGGCGCGCTCATCACGGCGCCCGCGGTGCGCGATCCGGCGCTTCTCGCAAAGCTCGACGCGATTCTCCAGCGAGTCTCTTCAACATGAGCATCGATCTCAAGAACGCCATCCGCAGCATTCCCGATTATCCAAAGCCCGGCATCGTCTTCCGCGACATTACCACGCTGCTCGGCGACGCACGCGCCTTCCGCCGTGCCATCGACGAACTGGTGCAGCCCTGGTCCGGCACCAAGATCGACAAGATCGCCGGCATCGAAGCGCGCGGTTTCATTCTGGGAGGCGCGGTGGCGCATCAGCTCTCGGCGGGCTTCGTGCCGATCCGCAAGAAAGGCAAGCTGCCGCACAAAGTGGTGTCGATCGGCTATTCGCTCGAATATGGTATCGACGCGATGGAAATGCACGTCGACGCGGTGGCGCCGGGAGAGCGGGTGATTCTCGTCGACGATCTCATCGCCACGGGCGGCACGGCGGAGGCGGCGGTCAAACTCCTCCAGAAGATCGGCGCCGACGTGGTCGCCGCCTGTTTTGTGATCGATCTGCCGGATCTCGGCGGCGCCAAGAAGATCGAAGCGCTCAAGGTGCCGGTGCGCAGCCTCATCGCGTTTGAGGGGCATTAAACTCCCCTCTCCCCGCTTGCGGGGAGAGGGTCAGGGTGAGGGGCTGGGAGATGGTCTTCTCCCAACGTCGCGCAAAATCTCCCGCGCCGCGTTGTGCCCCGGCATGCCGCTGACGCCGCCGCCCGGATGCGTGCCCGCACCGCACATGTAGAGCCCGGCGATCGGGCCGCGGTAATCGGCATGGCCGAGCACGGGACGTGCCGAAAAAATCTGTCCGAGTTCCATTGCCCCGTGGAAAACGTCGCCGTCGACAAGCCCGAAAGTGCGCTCGAGATCGAGCGGCGAAAAAATCTGCCAGGCGATCACCGAAGCCTTGAAATTCGGCACATAGGCATCGACGGTGGCGATCATCAGATCGGCGACTTCGTCACGACGGTCGTCCCAGGATGCGCCGTCCGGCAGCGTCGGCGCGACGTGCTGGCAGAAGAGGCTTGCGACATGCGCGCCCTTCGGGGCGAGCGTGTCGTCGAGGCTCGAGGCGATCACCATTTCGATGATCGGCTTTCTCGACCAGCCGAGCCGGCGCGCGTCGAAATAGGCTTCCTCCATGTAGGCGAGCGACGGCGCGAAGATGATGCCGGCGGTATGATGTTCGGCGAGTTCGCGGCCGGGCAGCGCGGAAAAATCTGGCAGTTCGGAGAGCGCCACGTTCATGCGGAACGTGCCGGAGCCGCAGCGGTATTTGTCGATCCGCTCGCGAAAATCCGCCGGCAGCGCGTCCGGCGCAACGAGATCGCGGTAAAGCAGCTTCGGATTGACGTTGGCCGCGACGATGCGCGCGCGGAAAATCTCGCCGCTCTCGCTCACGACGCCGGCGACGCGGTTTTTTTCGACGAGTACCTCTTTGACCGGACAGTCGATGCGGATCTCGGCGCCGCGTTCGCTCGCGGCCTTGGCGATCGCTTCGCTGATCGCGCCCATGCCGCCGATCGCATGGCCCCATTGGCCTTTGTGTCCATTGACCTCGCCGAAACAATGGTGCAGTAGCACGTAAGCCGTGCCCGGCGTATAGGGACTCGCATACGTGCCGACGATCGCATCGAATCCGAAGGCCGCCTTGAGCGGCGCGATCTCGAACCAATGGTCGAGATAATCGCCAGCGGAAGCGGTGAAAATTTCGACAAGGTCGCGCTGCGTCTCGAGACCGAGGCGGCGCAGGTGGTTGCCGAGCCGGCCCGTCTTGACGATCTCGCCGAGCATTTTGAGCGGCGGGCCGCTGACGACATTAGGCGGCGTCTCAAGCGCGACTTCGCGCAGAATGTCTGTGAGCGCGTCGAGCCGCGCGGCATAGGCATCGAGCCGGTCCGCGTCGCGCGTCGAAAATTTCGCGACTTCGGCTTTGGTCCGCGCCCCTCCGATTTTTAGATAGCGTCCATCATCGAGAGGAAGAAAATTCTGCAGCTTGCGTTCGACGATCTTGAGCCCGTGGCCTGGAAGGTCAAGGTCGCGGATGATCTTCGGGTTGAGCAACGAGACCGTGTAGGCGGCGAGCGAATTGCGGAAGCCGGGATAAAATTCTTCCGTCACCGCCGCTCCGCCAATTTTTTTTCGCCGTTCGAGCACGATCGTCTTCAGCCCCGCCGCGGCGAGGTAATAGGCGCAGACGAGACCGTTGTGGCCGCCCCCGATGATGATCGCGTCGTGCATGGAAGTCTCGCCGTACCGTCGGCTCAGGGATAGTCGATCGGCGGCTCGATGGAAACTTCACCGGTCCGCTTGCTTGCAGGAAGGCGGCTCCCGTCTTATCTCGATGGCGTGGGAATGCGGACGGTCGATGCGCTCACCTAATGCGGTCTCCGCTATAGCTTGCGAGCGGCAACGGCTCGACAAATGGCTGTGGTTCGCGCGCCTCGTCAAAACGCGCCGGGAAGCGGTGTGGCTTGTCGAGGAAGGTTTCGTCAGGATCGATGCGCGCCGCGCCGAAATACCGGCGAAGCAGGTCGGCCCTGGCGATGTTCTGACGATCGCGCTCGAGCGGCGCGTGCGCGTCGTGCGCATTCTGGGCATCGCGGAGCGCCGCAGCCCGAGCCGCGAGGCTCGCGCTCTATTCGAAGATCTCGAGGCTTAGAAATCACGCCGTCCGACCGACGCTTGCTTGCCTAAGCGGCGCAAAGGCGATAGCAACGCCGGTGCCGCGGAGCGATGCGCCGAGCGCTCCGCGCGGAGGAGTGGAATGACCTACGTCGTCGTCGAGAATTGCATCAAGTGCAAGTACACGGACTGCGTGGAGGTCTGCCCCGTGGATTGTTTCTACGAGGGCGAGAATATGCTGGTGATCCACCCCGACGAATGCATCGATTGCGGCGTCTGCGAGCCCGAATGCCCAGCCAACGCCATCAAGCCGGATACCGAGAAGGGGCTTGAGAAATGGCTCAAGTTGAATGCCGACATGGCGAAGACTTGGCCGAACATCTCGCATAAGCGCCCTCATCCGCCGGACGCCAAGGAATTCGATGGCAAGCCCGACAAATTTGAGCAGTATTTTTCCCCCGAACCGGGCCAGGGCGATTAACTACACAAGGGGAGATCCGGCTTCGAACCGGCGTCCCAAGAAGGCCGCAGGGCGGTAATTCTTTGATTTTTACCCCTTGTTGTGGTATTTTATTTGCTGTTGGCTGGTCTTGATCAACCGGAACCCTTCGTTGCTTGGCGGGAAGCAACGCGGCGTTTTTTCACTATATCTCTAAGGTGCCGATCAACTGGCCCTAAGTTCGTATCGCCGGATGGTCCTCAAATAGCTGTGCCATGGTCCGCAGGCCGGATCGCGGCGTTGAAAGGCGGCAGAAGGCATCTGTTGCCTCGTTGTTCTGTTTCCATCGCGGGGGCCAAATAGGAGTTTGCCGCGTATGTCCGCCAAAAAGACCGGAAAATCCCATAAAACCAAGCTTGTGGTGGTAAAGCCGCGGCACGGCGGGGTAAAAAACGCGAAACGGCAAGCCGCGTCGAAGAAAGCGCGGCCGATGCCGCGCGCCAGCCGGTCGTCGGCCAAAGCCTCGGTCAGGGTACGCAAACCGGTCCGGACGACTGTAAAGTCCCGCGGCAAGGGAGCGGCACACAATCGTGCCGCTGCGTTGGCGCGGCTGAAGAAGGCGGCGAAGGCCCGCGATCTGGCGCGCAAGCTCAAGTCCGCAGTGGCTGCACGGCTGCGCCGCGTAAAACATCGGGCTGCCCACGGTAAACCGCGTTCCCCGGCTGCGTCCAAGCTTCGCAAAAGCGCTCCGCCACGCCGGCCCGAGGCCCGTATTGAGACGCAAAAAGTCCTTTCGGAACGCCGCGCCCATGCCGAGGCGGTGTTGGCGTTGCGCGCCAGCACCCGTAAGCTCGCTCCGAAAAGCCGCGAATCCGCGCCGGTCGCCGAGAAGTCCCAGAAGAAAGCGTCGGGACCTGCGCCGCGGGCCGGCGCGCCCGCGCAAACGCCGGCGTCGCGGCCTTTCGAACCGCGCCCCGGCGACATTCGCCTGCCGGGGGTCGGCTTCAAGTCTCTGCCCAAACCGCCGGGAGGCGCGAAGCCGGGCTTCAAGCCGGCGGAATATATCGTTTATCCGGCGCATGGCGTCGGCCAGATCCTAGCGATCGAAGAACAGGAGGTCGCGGGCTTCAAGCTCGAACTCTTCGTCATCAGCTTTGCCAAGGATAAGATGATCCTGAAGGTTCCGACGCCGAAGACGGTCAGCGTAGGCATGCGCAAACTTGCCAACTCGGACGTCGTCAAACGGGCCCTGACGACGCTTACCGGCCGGGCTCGCGTCAAGCGGACCATGTGGTCGCGCCGCGCGCAGGAATACGAGGCGAAGATCAATTCGGGCGATCTCGTCGCCATCGCCGAGGTGGTGCGCGATCTCTATCGTTCAGACGCGCAACCCGAGCAGTCGTATTCCGAGCGGCAGCTTTACGAGGCCGCGCTCGACCGCGTGGCACGTGAGATCGGCGTCGTCCAGAAGCTGACCGAGACGGAGTCGTTGAAACTCATCGAAGCGCAGCTGCAGAAAGGTCCGCGCCGCGGTAAGGCCGAAGAAGGCGACGGCGACGCAGTCAACAATTCGGACGACAGCGTCGAAGAAGCGGCGTAAGCCGGGCGATCAATAGTGGAGCGGCCCGGCCGGCGCGCCGGGCCTCTTGCTTACGGGCGGGTCGTTCCGATCGCCATCCGGACGATGCTCGATCAGCGCCCGCCGCAGTTTGTCGAGCGCGCGACTCTCGATTTGCCGCACCCGCTCTTTGGAAATTCCAAGCCGGTCGCCGAGCGATTCCAGCGTCGCGGCGTTTTCGGCGAGGCGCCGCTCGCGCAAAATGTCTAGTTCGCGCGACGTCAGGCCTTTCAATGCGTTCTCGAGCCAGATCGCCCGCCGGTCGGCATCGATGGTGTCTTCGACGATCTCGTCCGGCAATGGACCGTTGTCGGGTAGAAGATCGAGGCGTTGCGTCGAAGGCGAAGCGTCGCTTTCCGAAATCGCGGCGTTGAGCGATACGTCGGGGCCGGAAAATCGCGCGTCCATGAGTTCGACGTCGGCGCGGTGCACCCCGAGCTTCGCGGCGATCTGGTCGAACACCGCCGCCGACCCGACGCCGCTGATCGCCAGTTTGGCGCGCAGCCTGCGCAGATTGAAGAACAGCGCCTTCTGCGAAGAGCTGGTACCGCCGCGCACGATCGACCAATTGCGCAGGATGTAGTCTTGGATCGCCGCCCGGATCCACCACGTCGCATAGGTCGAGAAGCGCACGTCGCGCTCGGGATCGAACCGCGAGGCGGCCTGCAATAGGCCGACGTGGCCTTCTTGAATGAGATCGTTGACCGGCAGCCCGTAATGGCGGAAGCGGATCGACATTGCGATGACGAGCCGCATGTGGGCGCGTGTCAACCGGTGCAGCGCCGCTTCGTCGCGGCGGTTTCTCCAACGCGTGGCGAGTTCGCGTTCCTCGTCGCGGCCGAGAAAGGGCGCCGCTTTGGCCGCCTCCGCGAGCTGCCGTCCTAACCCGATATATTGCGCCATGGCCCCGTCCTATGATCGCGCCGCAACGGCCAAAGCTGAAACGTATCGCTCGCCGCGGGGTTCCTTGGACTTGCTGCGGCGCAGCCGATTACTCGGTCACGATTTTGTAATGCCCACCGGGTGGCAAGGGCCCGGCCCGGTTCAGCCCGTTGATCAGCTCGAAATGCTCCAGCGGGCGGTCGAGCACGCCCATTTCGGAACCAAGCGTCTCCGCCGTATCGCCCGGTTTGGACGTTACGATGACAATGCGCAGCGGCCGAACGTCGCCGGCCTCTTCCGGCGTAAGGTGCCGGAAAGTGTCGATCGAAGCGCGAAACCGCTTCTCCGCCTCGTCGTTCAGGTTACGGATCGCGAAGATCAGACGATAGACGTTGGTGGCGTCGAAACGAATGACGGCAATGCGGAAATTCCACTCGCCGGCGCGCGCGCTTGCCGTCACCGCCGGCATGCCGTTGACGTCGATTGATTCCACCGAACTCGGCAACAGCCCGTCGATCCAGCCGGAGGCGATGTACGTTTCGAGCGCCATCGATGCATCGAGCCGCACGCTGTCGAGGCGGAGTGCCTCGACGCCGCCGGCTTTGACGCCGAGCACGGCCTGCGACGAATTTTCCAGAACAAAGCCGTTCGGCGCCGTGAACGTGAAGCCGAGACGCGGATGCAGAAAGGTTCGGCCGCGGATCGTGCCGTCGGCCGGATCGTCGCCGTACATGATGCCGTCGATCGCGGCGAGATAGGCGGTACGGTCGGTCGTGCCCGTGCCGGGCGGCCCGATCTGCCGCGCCAGAGCAAGCGCGTGGGCGACGCGCTCGGGCGTCGAAGGATGCGTCGCCAATAAGTCGGGCTTGTCGGAAACGCCACTCTCCCCCAACGAGCCGGCGCGCAATTGCGCGTTGCGGCCGAGCGTCGTCAAGAACCGCGCCGCCGCGTAAGGATCATAACCGGCTTTTGCCATGTTCTTGATGCCGATCTCGTCGGCCTCGAGTTCCTGCTGGCGCGAGAAACTGGCGATCGACAAGCGCTCCGACGCTTCGACCTCGGCGCCGCGCTGGCGGCTTTCGATGACGCTCGCCGCCTGGGTGATGAGCGCCGCGCGTTTTTCCTGTTCGGCGCGCAGCATGGCGTGATGCGCAGTGATATGGCCGATCTCATGAGCCATCACCGCCGCCAGTTCGGAGGCGTCGTTGGCGAGTCCCAGTAGGCCGCGCGTGACGTAGATCTTGTCGGGAGGCATCGCGAAGGCGTTGACGACCGGCGAATTAAGGATCGTGACCTTATAGGGCTGGCCGGGATTGTCGCTCGCGTTGGCAAGTTTGACGAGCAATGCATCGACGAACTGCTCCGCTGATGGATAGCGATATTCGCCGCCGAACAGTGCGACCATCTTTTGATTTTCGGCCGTATCGGGAGTTTCGATGCCGAGCGTGCGCGGCGCCGCGATCGGCACGTCGGCCGAGATCGGCTTCGTTCCCTGCTGCTCCATGAGCGAACAGCCGGTGAGAATGAGCGCCGCTAAGCCCGCAAGCC
>JASHSB010000101.1 GCA_030036945.1 Methylovirgula sp.
CGCCAGACTGATGCCGAAGGGGGGAGCGTTGTTGACGCTCACGTTCGGCGGCTCAACCCGGGTAATGCCGAATTACAACGTAATGGGCGTCGCCAAGGCGGCGCTTGAGGCGAGCGTGCGTTATCTGGCCGCCGACTTCGGGCCGCAGGGCATCAGGGTCAACGCAATCTCCGCCGGACCGGTACGCACGCTGGCCGGCGCCGGCATTGCCGACGCCCGCTGCATGTTCAATTTCCAGAAAGCCCATGCACCGCTGCGCCGGGCGGTCACGATCGACGCCATCGGCCGCGCCGCGCTCTATCTTCTTTCCGATCTCTCCAATTGCGTTACCGGCGAGATCCATTACGTCGATTGCGGCTACAATATCGTCTCGATGCCGCAACCGGATCGCTTAAGGGCGCACGAATCCGTCGCACCGGACGAGGCGGAGAATTCCTGAGCGAATGCGGCTCTATTCGGAAAATCAGTCGCCGTTCTCGGCGCCGGTCAGAATCGCGATCTACGCCAAGGCGCTCGACATCGAGATCGTGGCACCGCCCGGCGGCCTGCGCTCCGCCGAATATCATCGTATCAATCCGCTCGGCACCATTCCATGCCTGATGCTCGACGACGGCACGCGCCTGCCGGAGTCCTCGGCGATCATGGAATATCTCGAAGAGAAGTTTCGCAATCCGCCGCTGCTTCCGACGACTCCCGAGGCGCGCGCGCAGGTACGTCTGCTGCAGCGTATCGGCGAACTCCACATCACGACGCAGACCGTCGAACTCGCGCGGCTGCCGGACGCCGGCGACGAGGCGGCCGCCAACCGCCTGACGAAAATCGTTCGCGGGCTCGCCGCCTTACAGAATATCCTGACCGGCGATACGTTCGCGGCCGGCCCGAATTTGACGCTCGCCGATTGCCAGCTCGCGCCGGCGCTCTTCCGCGTGCCGCGCGTAGTCGGCGCTTTCATGAACCGCGATTTGATCGGCGCCTATCCGAAAGTGGCGCGCTACGTCGAGACCAGCGGCCGCGATAAAGCGGTTGCCCGCGTGCTCGAAGAAATGGGAGCGGCACTGGCGTAGGCACGCCTGCCACGGCGGGATCTCTTGCTGATTCGCGAAGAGTTGCAACGTCCCTTGAACGTCACCGTGCAAAGCCTAATTCAAGGAGGAAACTTTAAGGCCGGCGATCGGTTTACGCCCGCGCCATTCTTCTCCCTGGATTAAAGTACATTCCCGGAGATGCCTGCCGATGCTAAGAGCATTCTCAAGAAGCCTCGAACGAAACGAGTAAGCCCATGCATCTTGTCGATCGTCGCGCCGTACTCACCGGGGCTTCGGCCGCGGGCCTCTCGCTTACGCTGGCAGCCTGCGTTTCCACCAACGCGCCGGATCCCGTTGCGGAGGCCTATGCCGGTCCGCCCGAGCCGCCTCTGTCGCGCGAGAGCGACGCCGACTATTCGGGCATGTACGGCCCGGTAACGGGCGAGCCTTATCCGGTTCCCGCCGTCAAACTCTCCGAACTCAACTCGGCATTTCTGCGCAAGGAGATCGCCTATCAGACGAACGAGCAGCCGGGTACGATCATCGTCGATCCGGCGCACCATTATCTCTATCACGTGTTGAGCGGCGGCCGGGCGATGCGCTACGGCGTCGGCGTCGGGCGCGAAGGTTTCGCCTGGTGGGGCATCGCGACGATCCACGATAAGCAGGAATGGCCGGACTGGTATCCACCGCCGGAAATGTTGCAGCGCCAGCCGGAGCTTGCGAAATATATGTCGCAACTGCAGGGCGGCCAGGGCATGCCGGGTGGCGCCGAGAATCCGCTCGGCGCGCGGGCGATGTATCTCTGGGAAAGCAATAAGGATACGCTCTACCGCATTCACGGCACGAACGAACCTTGGACGATCGGTACGAGCGTGTCGTCCGGCTGCATTCGAATGATCAATCAGGATGTGATCGATCTCTACCAGCAGACCGCGGTCGGCACCAAAGTCGTCGTGTTGGGCCCGGGCGTCGTCGGCTGAGGCGCGAGGCGCTCCGAATGCGATTGAAAGCCCCGGTAGGGGCCGGGGCTTTCTGCATGTGGGGCCATTCTCGCCCCGTTCGCGCCGACCCGCGGCCCTGGAACAGCCGCCGGTGCTGCGGTAAAATTCGCCGCATGCTGCGATTCTTATTCGCCGGCGCGCTGCTCGCCGGGCTCGTCGCGATTACCCCGGCATACGCCGATTTTCAGTCCTGCCTCGGCACGTTGAAGGCGGAATCCGAAGCAAACGGCGTCGCGGCGGCGACCGTCGAGGCTGCGACGCGCAACCTCACCTTTAATCCCGACGTGCTCGAATCGGAGAGGGAACAACCGGAGTTCGTAACCCCGATCTGGGATTACATCGCCGGCCTCGTCGACGACGAGCGCATCGCCGACGGGCGCGCCGCGATGCAACGCTGGGCGAAGTGGCTCGACGTCGCTCAGCACAGATATGGCGTGCCCGCCTCAGTGATCGCCGCGGTATGGGGCGTCGAATCGAACTTCGGCAAGAATTTCGGCACGCGCCCAGTGCTGCAATCGCTCGCGAGTCTGGCTTGTTCGACGAGCCAGCGGCCAGCATATTATCGCCGCGAATTTCTCGCCGCCATGCGGATCGTCGGCGCCGGCGACGCCGATCCGGCGAATTTCGTGGGCTCATGGGCGGGCGCGTTCGGCCATACGCAATTCATGCCCTCGACTTTCTTGCGTCTCGCCGTCGATCTCGACGGCGACGGGCGGCGCGATATCAATTCCGTACCCGATGCACTCGGCTCGACCGCCAATTATCTGCATCGTAGCGGCTGGATCTGGGGCCTACCGTGGGGTTTCGAAGTAAAGATCCCGGCTCGCTATGCCGGGCCGTCGGGGCGCCGCGACAAACAGCCGATGGCCGCGTGGGCGGCGCGCGGCATCACGCATATTGACGGCAGGCCGCTCAGCGGCGGGATGCAAGTCGGGCTGTTTCTGCCGGCGGGTCCGAAAGGGCCGGCATTTTTGGTCACCCGCAATTTCGATGCGATCTACGCCTACAACGCGGCGGAATCGTACACGCTGGCGATCGGGCTTCTATCCGACCGGCTGCGTGGCCTCGGCCCGATCGTGACGGCGTGGCCGACCAACGATCCCGGCTTGTCGCGCGCCGGCCGGCGCGAAGTACAGACCTTGCTGATCCGCCGCGGCTATGACCTGGGAGGCAAGATCGATGGCGTTCTCGGCCGCAAAACGCAAGCCGCGATCGCCGATTTTCAGGCGCGCTCCGGGCTCAAGCCGGACGGCCGTGCAAGCCAATCGGTGCTCGCCGCCTTGCGCGGCCACTAGGTGGGACAAAATTTAACAATCCGAGTATTTTCAAGTGCATCCGCGACGCGCTCACCCGGAATTGACTGGCGTCGGCACGCCATTTCTCTAAATTCCGCCGGGAAAGATTGCCCGCCCATGCTTACCCCGGCGCACAAGTTCATCCGCTGCCTTGGCGCGACGCTCACGATTTGCGGAGGGAGCTCCGCAGCCGCGGCGAACGGCGTCAACGGGGTCGTCGAACTATTTACATCGCAAGGTTGTTCGTCCTGCCCGCCGGCCGATCGGTTGCTAACGAGAATGGCGACCGATCCGTCCATCGTCGCGCTGAGTTTCCCAATCAATTATTGGGATTTCATCGGCTGGAAAGACACGCTGGCCTCGCCTGAATTTACCGCCCGGCAGGAGGCTTATGCCGCGGCGCTCGGCGAACGCCGCGTCTACACGCCGGAAGCGGTCATCGACGGGCTCGTCGATGCGGTCGGCAGCGATCGAGCGGCAATCGATCGCGCCATCGGCAGCGCGAAACGAGACAAAGGCGCACTCAGCGTGCCGGTGCAATTGCGCGA
>JASHSB010000102.1 GCA_030036945.1 Methylovirgula sp.
TCGAGGCGCAGGCTGGCGTCGGCAATGTCTGGTCGCTCGAAACGCTGCACCGTTGGCTCGCCCAAAAGCTCGGCAAATCGGACGTCGCCACGCTGAAGCAATATGTGAACATGCTGCCCAACTATCTCGTGCGCCGTTTCATCTCGGCCAATCAGGACGCGGTCGTCGTCGAAGGACGCATTCCCGACGTCGATTCGAGTCAATTGCTGCCGATCATCGACTCGCTCGATCAGAAGCTCAACCAAGTGCGCGCCCAACACCCGGGTTACGATATCGCGGTCACCGGACTCGCCGTGATCGCCGCGCATAACAGCGCGCGGATGATCGAGAAGCTGAATCGCGGCCTCACCTTCGAGATTATCTTCGTCGCCGCCTTCATCGGCGCCGCGTTTCGGTCGCTGGCCGTGATGCTCGCGGCGATCATGCCGGCGATCTTTCCGGTGTTTGTCGCCGGTGCCGTTCTGTGGCTGCTCGGCCAAGGGCTGCAATTTGCCAGCGTCGTCGCGTTGACGGTCTCTTTCGGCCTCGGGCTCAGCGCGACGATCCATTTTCTCAATCGGCTGCGACTCGAGGACACGCCCGATCAAGATCCGGCAATCGCCGTCGAACGCGCTACGATCCTGATGGGGCCGCCCTTGATCCTTACCTCTGTCGTTCTCGCCTGCGGTCTGGCGATGACGGTCTTCTCGCAACTGCCATCGCTGCGGCTGTTCGGCTGGCTGAGCTCGTTCGCCATGCTTACCGCGCTGATCGCCGATCTGTTCATCCTGCGCCCGACGATCATGCTGCTGCTGCGTTGGCGCAGAGGAGCGCAATGGAGCTAAGGCGCGGCGCCCCGGCTTGGAACGGCGGGGCTGCGCGCGTCGCCGGCGATCAGGCGCGATGCAAAGTCACCGCGACCCCGACGACGTCGGTGCCGCCTTGCGGCTTGATGGCGACCGCTTGCGCAGCGCCGCGCGTCAGAATCGAAATGCCGGCGGAAAAGCCGACGCCCGTGACCAGCACTTCGATGACCGGCCCGCGAATCCGGCCCGTTACGTTGCCGGTGGCATTGCGCGTCGTCTCCGTCCAACTGCCGGAGATAGCGCCGCCTTGCGCGGTAACCGTGCTGTCCACGTCGAACTTGTAGCTGTCGCTGGCGCAAAGCAGAACCTGGGTCAAGGAGTCCCCGCCGGCGGGAACCGTGTAACTGGCGCGACAGCGAATTCTTTCGCGCGTGCCGTCGCGCATGGAAATCGTGCCACTCCCGACCCACTTTCCTTGCAACGACGTGAAAGGTCCGGCAAATGCGTCGCCGGCATTGAGCGCAACCGCGGCGAATATTGCGGCGGCGAGAGCATACGGCCTGTGTTTTAAGGACGGAAGCGGCATGAAAATACGACCCTCCTCACTATCCTCGCGGCGCGCGCACGCGCGAGCTGAATTTTTTCGACCCAATTCGATCTGGGCACCACGGCGATATAGGATCGATCGCGGCGATAGGAAAGCAGAAGGACAATTTTAGCGATCCCTAAGTCAATCGCAACATGCGATCGGCGCGGCCGAAACGCCATTGGCGGCGCGTCGAGCTTCGCTCAACGCCGGGCAGCCTGCGGGGCCGGAACCGCGCGTTCCTTCAAGGCCATAGCCGATCTCAGCCGGCACCGCGGCGGATCGTTTCGCCGCCCTCAGCCTTTCCAATGCAAGGCGGTGACGAGGGTAAATATGCGCCGCGCCGTATCCATGTCGCAGACGATCTTGCCGGTAAGCCTTTCCTTGAGCAGCGTCGCCGCCTCGTCGTGAAGCGCCCGCCGGCCCATATCGATAGCCTCGATCTGGGCGCGCGAGGCCGAGCGGATCGCGTCATAATAGCTTTCGCAGATCAAAAAATAATCCTTGAGTAGCGCGCGGAACGGCGTCAACGACAGGACATGCGCGCAGAGAGTCGCGCCCGCTTCGTCGCACACTTCCAGCGCGAGTTTGGTGTCGTGCAGCGAGATCTTGAGCACGTAGGGGCCGTCGTCGCGATCCGGCAAGCCGAATTCGTTCTCCTCGATGAGGTCGTAGACAGCGATTTGCCGTTCATGCTCCTGGTCCGACGTGCCGCGGCCGATCGAAGCCTCGTCGAGAACCACGGAGACGAGACGATTGCGTCGGCTTGGCTCGTTGGCGCTCATGATCGACCGAGACGCAAGGCGACGGATCGCGCGTGCGCGTCGAGCCCCTCGGCATTGCCGAGCGCGACCGCGGACGGACCGAGCGCGGCGAGGCTCGCGGCGGAACACTTGAGGACCGAGATCCGCTTGAGAAAATCGAGGACACCGAGGCCCGAGGAGAAGCGCGCCGAACGCGCCGTCGGCAAAACGTGGTTCGAGCCGGCCACGTAATCGCCGATCGCCTCCGGCGTATAGGCGCCGATGAAAATCGCCCCGGCATTGTGTATGCGGCGCGCCAGATCCTCGGCGTCCGCGGCGACGATTTCGAGATGTTCCGGCGCGATCGCATCGGCGAGCGGCAACGCGTCGGCGATGGCGCCGACCCGAATGATCGCGCCGAAATCACCCCAGCTTGCGCCGGCGATGTCGCGGCGCGGCAGGCGCGGCAACTGGTCCGCAACCGCCGCCTCGACGGCCGGCCCAAGTTCGGCGCTGTCGGTGATAAGGATCGCCTGCGCGGCTTTGTCGTGTTCGGCCTGGGCGAGCAGATCGGCGGCGATCCAGTCGGGATCGGCGCCGCCGTCGGCAATAATCAGCACTTCCGAAGGCCCGGCGATCATGTCTATGCCGACGCTCCCGAATACGCGGCGCTTTGCCGCCGCCACGTAGGCGTTGCCGGGCCCGACGATCTTGTCGACCGGCGCGATGCTCGCCGTTCCGTAGGCGAGCGCTGCGATCGCCTGCGCGCCGCCGACGCGGTAGATCTCGTCCACTCCGGCAAGCTCCGCCGCCGCGAGTACGAGCGGATCGATGTGCCCGTCGGGCGCCGGAACCGCCATCACCAGACGTGCGACTCCCGCCACTTTGGCCGGTACCGCGTTCATCAGCACCGAGGAGGGATAGCTTGCCGTGCCGCCCGGAACATAAAGCCCCGCGGCTTCGATCGGCTGCCAACGCCAACCGAGTTCGACGCCGAGCGTATCGGTAAAGAAGAAGTCTCGGGGACGCTGCCGCTCGTGAAATTCGCGGACGCGCCGATGTGCGAAGCGGAGCGCCGCGAGCGCCTCCGGTGTGGCAGCCGCCCGCGCTGCGGCGATCTCGTTTTTCGAGACGGAAATGCCGGTGGCGGCAAGATCGACGCGGTCGAATTTTCGCGAATAGTCGATGAGCGCCGCGTCGCCGCGCGCCGCCACGTCAGCCATGATCTGTTGCACCGCTCGATCGACGTCTTGCGCTGCCTCGCGCTTCATGGCGAGAAGAGCGCCGAACGCCGCGTCGAAATTCGCGTCCTGCCGGTCGAGTCTCAACGGCATGGTCGTTGCCCGCTCCTGTTCGCCACGCGGCGGCGCCACGTGGTTCTTCGCAGTCTCAAAGGAGGCGGAGGATCTCCGGCTCGATCTCCGAAGGCCTGGTCGTCGGCGCGAAACGCGCCTTCACCTCTCCCTCGCGATCGACGAGGAACTTGGTGAAGTTCCATTTGATCTGCTCCGTTCCGGCGATCCCCTTACGCTCGCTTTTCAGGTAGCGGAAGAGCGGGTGAGCGCCCGCGCCGTTGACCTCGACCTTGCCGAACATCGGAAAGGTCACGCCATACGTCCGCGAACAGAAGGCGCCGATCTCGGCGGCGTCGCCCGGTTCCTGGCCGCCGAACTGATTGCAGGGAAAGCCGAGCACCGCGAAGCCCGCGGCGGCGTGCTCACGGTAAAGTGCCTCGAGCTCCGCGTATTGCGGTGTGAAGCCGCATTGGCTCGCCGTATTGACGATGAGCAGCACCTTGCCGCGAAAATCGCTTAATTGTTTTTCGTCGCCGCGCAAGGTCGTCGCGGAATAATCGTAAACGCTCATCCGTTTTCTCCGCCGGCCGCCGGGCTTCTGCGCTGGTCTAATGCGAAATTGCCCGAATTCGCAAGCGCGAATGCGCTTTCGCGCGGTCGGCGTAAGGTGCATCGCGACGCGCGGTCGACGGAATCGAAAAAGGCCCGCGTCCGGGTTGCGGATGGGGGCGCGGGAGTAGTGCCGGCGGATGTCAGCTCGTGGATCGAAGCTGCAAACCAGAGGCCGCGCGGGCTTCGTCGAGATCGGCGGTCAGGACATCGATTTTCGCCTCGAGCTGGCGGATATGATCGCACAGATCGCGAATGGTTCGCTCATACAAGCCGATCTTCTCCTCGAGCCTGGCGATCTCGGCGCGCAGCTTGCCGATGGTCCTTTCGTAGATCTCCATCAGGACCGAAATGCGCGAGTCGACGATCGCCGCGAGCGTCGGCTGGGGGCCGATCACGGCGGCGATGATCGTCGCGATCGAGCCAAGGAGCGTGCCGAAGAGACCGGCAGCGAGCGTGATCCAAAGTTCGTCGAGCGTCATCTGCGTTCCCCGAATTCGGGCGGAGTTCCGCCGGATCACGAATGGCTCCGTGCCACACGGCATCGCACCCGCACGACCACTTTGCGCCAGGCGGTGCCGACCGGAACTTCGGCCGGATAGGTGGGAAGATGGCAGGCGCTCGGCACGATACGGAAATGCTGGATCGCGCATTGTGCCGGATAGGCGCGAAGACAGATCGAAAGAACCGCGGCGATCACGGGATCACCGCCGCGGGACCGACGACGGCGCCAAGCGCGGTGCAGACCGCCGCCGAGGCGACATAGACCTTGCCGTCCGTGCCGATCATCGATTGGCCGGTGCCGACGCCGGATTCGATTTCACTGGCAAGTGCGCTCGCGTTGGCCGCCGCGCAAGTAAAGGCGGTCGCGCCGGATTCGAGCTAAGAGACGGCTTGCTGCGTTTTCGGCGCATCGAGGAAGGCGACCGCGCTGTCGATGGCATCGTCGAGTTCGGCGCAGCCGCCGAGCGATACGGCGAGCACCAGCGCGCCCGCGAGAAGCAGGTGTTGCATCGGTTATCCTTTCTGGAGAAAGACGCCGCTTGCGGCATCGGGCCGTCACAGGGCGATCAGTGCGTTCCGAACGACCGTTCAAAACGTGCTTCGATCGTCGCTCCGGTGTCGAGCATCGTGCGCGGGATTACGCCGCTTGAAAATTGCAGCAGCAGATCGAAGCCGGCGGCCGCCGCCGCGAGATCGTTGGCGGCGATTGCCGCCGGCGGCACGAAAACGCCGATAACGCGCAGCACGTCGGCGATCGTTGCGAGTTCGCCGGCGAGATTGGCGGTCTCG
>JASHSB010000103.1 GCA_030036945.1 Methylovirgula sp.
TCTATAGTCGTATCATTGATTCGACCAATCCTTCGACGAGGAACCGCCATGGAGATGAATCTCGTCAATACCGCCCAAAGCCGGATCGAGCCGCCTGAGGCGCAAAGCGAGCGCGCCTGGACGATCGGCGAGATGGCGCGCGAGTTCCGGGTCAACCTGCGGACTTTGCGTTTCTACAAAGACCGCGCCTTGCTGCATCCGCATCGCGACGGAACGGCGCGGCTTTATTCCGGCCGTGACTGACTGCACCTTCAAATGATTTTGAAAGCCAAGCAGCTCGGATTCACGCTCACCGAGATCCGTGAGATCCTGGCGCGCGGCGACTGCGAAGCGGATCTCAACCTGCCGACGGATCAGATCGTCGCCCAGATCGGCCATCTTGAACGGCAGTTGAACTCCGTCGAAGCGGCACTCGCCGAACTGCGGCGCGTACAGGCACGCGCTATCGGGGCGGCCGCCTAAAGCTTCCGGCTCCGCGCCTGTCTTATCGCCCGACTACTGCCGTATGGCGAAACGGGCAAAAAACCTCTATTGCTGCGCGGCAACGCCAAAGACGCGCCGGGCGCGGGAGTCCGCAAGGCGCGTGCAAGGGTAGTGCATGGTTGCTGCGAATTCGCATGTCGGCGGAATTGGCGTTTTGCTGGTCAACCTCGGAACGCCTGAAGCGACCGACTATTGGTCGATGCGCCGCTACCTGAAGGAATTTCTCTCCGATCGGCGCGTCGTCGAAACGCCGCGGCTCCTCTGGTGGCCGATCCTCCATCTCGTCATTCTGACGCTGCGCCCGACGCGCAGCGGCAAGGCCTATCGATCGATTTGGAACCGCGAGCGGAACGAAAGCCCGCTGAAGACGATCACGCGTGCGCAGGCCGAAAAGTTTGCGGCTTGGATCGAAGGCGGAGGCCTCAAAACGAAGGCGGCAATCCACGTCGATTGGGGGATGCGCTACGGTAAGCCGATGATCGCGCCGGCGCTCAATCGCTTTGCCGAAGTAGGCTGCGAACGCGTGCTTGTCGTGCCGCTCTATCCGCAATATGCCGCGGCGACGACGGCCAGCGTCAGCGACGCGGTGTTCGCCGCGCTGGCGCGCCTGCGGGTTCAACCGGCGCTGCGGATCGCCGCGCCCTATGGGACCGAACCCGTCTACATCGAGGCGCTTGCCGCTTCGCTGCGCAAATTCCTCGGCCGGCTCGATTTCGTCCCGGACGCGATCCTCGCGTCCTTTCATGGCATACCACAGAGTTACGTCGATCGAGGCGACTCTTATCCGCGCCACTGCGAGGAGACGTTCCGCTTACTTCAAGCGGTGCTCGGTGCCGAGGGAAAGAAACTGAGGATGACCTACCAGTCGCGCTTCGGACGGGCGAAATGGCTCGAACCCTATACCGATGCGACGGTGCGCGCGCTTCCTCGCGAAGGCTGCCGCAATCTCGTCGTCGTCACTCCGGGCTTCTCCGCCGATTGCGTCGAAACGCTCGAAGAAATCGATGTCGAGAACCGGCATTTCTTCCTCGAAGCCGGCGGCAAGAACTTCGCGACCGTACCGTGCCTTAATGACAGCGCCGAGGGCGTGGCGGTAATTTCGGACATCGTTGTGCGCGAACTGAAGGGCTGGATCTAGGTTCGCGGAGAGCCTCCGACATTGATGCCCTTTCCGCGCCGTGGCCGGCGCCCCATATCTCTGCGCCGGAATTGGCAAGCACTTGCGGAAACCGGAGCTATCGATGCGAACCGCGATCGTCGTCTTTGTTATGCGCCCTCATCGCAGGCGCATCTGCCGCCGAGGCAAAACCCGGCGGCTGTCTCAAATACGGCGCGGCCGGCCGTCATGCCGTCAAAGGCGCCATCCTCGGCTGCGCCGCGGGAATGTGGCGGCGGCACAAATACAACAAGGAGATGCGCGCCGCGCACGCCGGCCATTAGCGCGCTCTGGCAAATGTTCCGTCGCGCAACTTCCGTTCCCACCGGTACGCTTGCCGAACGATCTCCGCGAGATCGTTATAGCTCGGCTTCCAGCCAAGCCGCTCGCGCACGGCTTGCGCGCCGGCGACCAGCGCCGCCGGATCGCCGGCACGCCGCCCCGTGAGCCGGACTTCAAAATCGTTTCCGGATATTTCTTTGACGACGTCGATGACTTCGCGCACCGAATTGCCGTGCCCGTAGCCGCAATTCAAGACGAGACTTTCGCCGCCGCGCCGCAAATGGCCGAGCGCCAACAGGTGCGCGGCGATCAAATCGCTCACCTGGATGTAGTCGCGCACGCAGGTTCCGTCCGGGGTCGGATAATCCGTGCCGAACACATCCATGCCGGCGCGCATCCCAAGCGCGGCCTGTACCGCAACCTTAATGAGGTGCGTCGCGTTAGGAGTCGATTGGCCAAGCCGGCCCTTGGGATCCGCTCCGGCTACGTTGAAGTAGCGCAGGGCCACGTAGGAGAGACTATGAACTTTGGCGGTGTCCTCGAGCATCCACTCGACCATGAGTTTCGATCGCCCGTAGGGATTAATCGGCGCGGGCTGCGCCGTTTCGAAGATCGGATTGACCGCCGGTTCCCCGTAGACGGCGGCGGTCGAAGAAAAGATGAAGTTCTTGATCCCATTGCGCACTGCGAATTCGGCGAGAGCGCGGGCCTTGACGGTATTGCTGAAATAATAGCCGAGTGGATCGGCCACTGAATCGGGCACCACGATCTTCGCCGCGAAGTGCGCGATGGCTTCGATCCGGTGCTTGGCGAGAATTTCCTTCCATTGCGCCGAGTCGGCAACGTCGCCGACGACGAGATGCGCCGCCTTCGGCACAGCCCAAGCAAAGCCCGTCGAGAGGTCGTCGAGCACGACCACCTCTTCGCCAGCGTCAAGTAGGGCGAGAACCATGTGGCCGCCGATGTAGCCCGCACCGCCGGTAACCAGAATTGCCATCTCTTCCTCCGCCGCGATCCTGCCGGCAAGAACCGAACGTCGGGTTAATCCGGCCGAGTTGACGCCGGGCTTGCCGGCATCTTAGGTGGGCGGCCTCCGCAGCCTATCTGCCTCAATTGCCGAAGCGGGCCCATGAACAAGCGCATACGCAAGGCGGTCTTTCCGGTTGCCGGCCTTGGGACGCGCTTCCTGCCGGCCACCAAATCCATTCCCAAGGAAATGTTGACGGTGGTCGACCGGCCCATTCTCCAACATGTGGTCGACGAGGCCTACGAAGCGGGCATCGAACACTGCATTTTCGTCACCGGCCGCAACAAGGCGGTAATCGAAGATTATTTCGACACCGCCTATGAACTCGAAGACGTCCTGCAGAAGCGCGGTAAGACCAAGGAGCTGCAGGCTTTGACCGGCGATCTGCCGAAGCCCGGCTCGATGAGCTTCACGCGCCAGCAGGCGCCGCTCGGGCTCGGCCATGCGGTCTGGTGCGCGCGCGACATCGTCGGCGACGAGCCCTTCGCCGTCGTTCTGCCAGACATGCTGACCATGGCCGGCGGATCCAACCAACGCTGCCTTGCTCAATGTATCGCGGCCTACGAGAAGCATGGCGGAAATATCATCGCGGTCGAGGAAGTGGCATCGGAAGAGACGCATAAATACGGCGTGATCTCGGTCGGCAAGGACTATGGCGCGACGCTCGAGATCACCGGCATGGTCGAGAAGCCGAAGAGCGCGGCGCCGTCCAATCTCATCATCTCCGGCCGCTACGTGCTCTCGCCCGAGATCTTCCCGATTCTCGAGAAGGGCCAAAAGGGCGCGGGCGGCGAAATCCAGCTCACCGACGCCATGAAGGTGCTTGCCGGAAGACAGGCGTTCCACGGCGTACGTTTCGACGGCAAGACCTACGATTGCGGCTCGCGGCTCGGATTTCTCGCTGCCAACGTCGCTTTCGCGCTTGCCAATCCGGAGATCGCCGGCGAGTTTCGCGCGCTTCTGAAAAGCCTCTTCGGCGGCCCTTAGGGATTCAATCCTGCAGCCGCATGCCGAGCAAGAAAACATCGTCCGTGTAATTCGAGTTGGGCGCCGAACTCTGGAAGCGTTGGTGCGCGACGCTGCCGGTGAGAACGACGTAACGCGAAAGATTGTAATCGGCGCGCAGCATTCCGGAATAAATCTGCTCGACGATCGACGTCCCGTCGTAAACGTTGTTGGCGTAACCGACTGTCGCCGACAGCATCAGATCGGGGCGCAGAGCGTGCGACAGGTTGAGGCTTACGCTGCGGCTAATAGTGCCCGAGGCATAGGCGAGCGTGGTTTCCGACAGAAACGTCGACGCGGTCAAGGTGGCCGTGGTCAGCGGCGTGATCGCATAGATGAGGCTGGTGTCGATCGTCGGCGCGGCGAGATTGGGCAAGCGCGGATCAACATAAACGCGATCCGCATATCCTAACGCGATGTCGCCGGTCAGCAGTCGGGTGAATTCGAGCGTGGCGCCGAGTTTTTCGGCGACTCCGTTCGAATTGCGCTCAAACCCGTAGATGTCGGTAAGATGATCGTAGCTGCGCCGGTCGCCGAGCACGTCCACGTAGGGAATGAGCGACGGCGTCAGTTCGTAGGAGGCGCGCCCTTCGATACCGTAATCGTTGTAATCGTCCAGCGACAGCGGAAGGATCGTCCCGTCCGACTGCGTCGCATCGCCGAAACTATAGCGGGCAAAAGCGCCTTTGAGGCTCACCGAGAGGCGGTTGAATTCCTGGGTGATCCCCGCCGATTGGCCGTAGGTGGCGATGATTGGTCGATTGGTGATGAACACGCTGTTGGGAATGGCGAGAACCGGCGAACCGGGCTGCTGCGTCTCGATATCGAACGTGCTCACTAGGTTGATCTGCGTATCGCGCAGCACATCGATGCGGCCGGTCACCGTGCCGGCGGCTTCCGGGCGGTCGGCGGCGGGAACGCGGAAATAATCGTAGTAGCCGCCGCGCAGCGTGGCGGTGAGACTGTGCTGCGACCATAGCGACTGGGCGCTGAACCCCGCCTCGCCGTGCACATAGGGCGAGCCTACCACTTCGCTCGACAGAAAATTCGGATTGGTGTCGTAGCCGGTGTCGGTTTCAACGTAAGGGACGAGCCGCAGCGAGCCGACGTCCACGCCAGCCGGAGCGAAAGGGGTCGGGTCCGGCGTCGGACGCAGCGGGCGCGGCAACAGCGGAATGACGGCAACGGTCGGACCGGGATTGTCCGGATCCTGGAGCGGCGGATTGCTGCCGCGCGGCAGGGTTTCCGGTGCGGTTCGATAGGAAGTCAGCGGCGGCAGCGGCGGCGAACCCGGCGGCACGATCCTGTGCAGCCGATAAAGTTTCGGCTTCCTCGGCTTCTTCGGGCCGTAGTTGATATAATTCGATGTCGCGCTGATAGGCAGCGGCAGCCCGTATTGCGGCTCCTCGGATTCGATCGGATTTGCAACCGGCGCACTTTGGGCTTGCGGCGGGACATTGTTGCCTGCCGGCTGTGTTCCGCCGAAATCGGGTGCGTCGACTCCGCGCAATTGAGCGGCGCCCTCTTGCGTTTCGTCGGGCGGCAAGTCGGCGGGTTGGTCCGATCCTTCGTCCGGCGGCGCGTTTGGACCCTGATCCTGATCGTCAGGCCCTTGCGAAGCGGCGCCGCGCAGCGCGGTTGGATTGGCGCTCTGCGCCCATAGAGGCGCGCTCGCGGCGACGAAAAGCATCGCAGCCGCCGAAGCCATGACGACCCTGAGGCGGTCTTTGCTGCCGACCGGCACGCGCCCTCGCTTCGCACGGCAAACTTTAAGGCCGCGCCCAGCGAGGGTTAGGCAAACATGGTTAAGGCAATCTTAGCGAAGTCGCCGCTAGCGTTCCGAAACGGGACTCCGGCTTCATCCGGCACCGGCCCCTTCCCGGCCGGCCGATTCCATCGCTTCCTGCGCCAAGGTCGGATAATCCGTATAGCCCTTGGCGCCGCCGCCATAGAAGGTCGCTTGGTCATACGGATTAAGCGGCGCGTTGAGGCGCAGCCGCTCGACAAGATCCGGATTGGAGATGAACGGCTTGCCGAAGGCGATGAGATCGGCGCGGTTCTCGGCCAGCGCTTCAATCGCCAGTTCGCGCGTATAGCCGTTGTTGGCGATGTATGCGCCGGCGAAGGCTTTACGCAGCGCGATGTAATCGAAAGGCGCATAGTCGCGCGGACCGCCGGTAGCGCCTTCGATCACGTGGATGAACGCGAGTCCGCGGGCGCTCAGTCTGTCGGCAAGATAGAAAAAGATCTTGGCCGGATCGCTGTCCGATATGTCGTTGAACGGCGAGACCGGCGCGAGCCGAATGCCGACCCTGCCGCGGCCCCAAACGCGCAGGATCGCATCCGTCACTTCGAGCGCGAAACGCGCCCGATTCTCAACCGATCCGCCGTAGGCGTCGGTGCGCTTGTTGGTGCCGTCCTTCAGGAACTGATCGATCAGATAGCCGTTGGCTGCGTGGATCTCGATTCCGTCGAAACCCGCCTTCTGCGCGTTTTCGGCGGCGGCCGCGTAGTCGTTCACCACGCCGCCGATCTCCTCGATCGTCAGCGCGCGCGGCTCGGAGATATCCGCGAATCCGGTTTCGATGAAAGTCTTACCGTGGGCGCGGATTGCTGAAGGAGCGACCGGCGCAGCACCGCCCGGCTGCAGCGAGACGTGTGAGATGCGCCCGACGTGCCAAAGCTGGATGAAAATTCTCCCGCCGGCGGCGTGCACCGCGTCGGTAACTTTCTTCCAGCCTTCGACTTGGGCCTGTGAATAGATGCCCGGCGTCCAGATGTAGCCTTGGCCTTGTTGCGAGACTTGCGTCGCTTCGCTGACGATCAATCCGGCGCAGGCGCGCTGTCGGTAATATTCCGCGTTGAGTTCGTTGGGCGCATCGGTCCCGCGCGTGGCGCGGTTGCGCGTCAACGGCGCCATCACGACGCGGTTCTTGAGGTGGAGATCGCCCAAGCGAAAGGGCGAGAAAAGGAGTTCGGCGTCGCTTGTCATCGTTCACCCCAATCGGCCGCGAGCGCCGGCGCGCACCGGCAGCGCGTGTTAGATAGGGAACCGATCGGCAATTGTCAGGATCTGCGGCAATGCGGCTCAACTCATGTCGAGCGCCTGCATATAAAGATCGAGAATCGCTTCCATCTCTTTGCGTTCGGCGTGATCCTGTTTGCGAATCCGGACGATCTGGCGGATCGCTTTGGTCTCGAAACCGCGGCCTTTCATTTCCGCGTAGACTTCGCGGATGTCCTCGGCGATGGCTTTCTTCTCTTCCTCGAGCTTCTCGATTCGCTCCACGAACTGTTTGAGTTCCTTGCCCGCAACCCCGGCTTTGGCGACGTGTACCGTCATTGTCTTTCCTTTCGCGCCGAGCCGATGCGCCCAGGCAAATCTTAGGAGGCCACGATCCGATGCGGTCTGAGGCGGAGAAGGTCAAGCACCGCGCGACGAAATCCCCGCAATCCTAGATTGAGCACGGCGATCGCGCGGCGGACGCGCCTCGTGCACCTCGGGCCGCGCCAGAATTGGCGTAAGAACATCCGCCAAGCGGTCGGCCCAGCCGAGCGCTTGTGCCGGATCGGCGACGAGATCCTGGCGGATTTCGATAAGTACGCCGGCGAGGCCGTGCGGCGCGATCTCCGCATCGAGCGTATCGCCGGGCAACGCCCCCGCGTAAGGCTCGTTGTCGCCGACGTTGAGGCCGGCGGCGGCGAGCGCCGCGATCAGAGGCGCGGCAAGCCGCGGCTCCCCGTCCCATAAGACGCCGATTTGCCAGGGACGCCGCGCGCCTTTCCAAACCGGCGTGAACGAATGGACGCCGATCACCGCCGGCGGCGGACCTTCAGCAAGCATCGCGGCCACTTGCGCGGCGATCGCCCGCCGGTACGGCTGCCAATAGAGACCGCGCCGCAAATCGATCTCCGCCGCATCGATCCGCGCATTGCCGGGAATGATACGGCCGTCGGACAGCCGCATCACCAGCGTCGGATCGTCCGCGCCGCGGTTGGGATCGATGAGCAGGCGCGAAAATCGGCTGAGCAGCGCCGGCGCCGAAAAGCGCGCCGCGAGACGCCGCGCGATCGCCGCCGCGCCGATGTCGTAAGCGATATGCGTTGCAAGCGCCTCAGACGGAAGGCCCAGCGTGCCATAGGGCGCCGGCAGCGCATTATCCGCATGATCGCAAAGCAGGAGGATTCCGCCGTCCAGCCGGCCGTCGACGACTTCTACCGGCACGAAGCTTTCCGAGCGCGCTTTCGGGTTTCCGGACATGATTCAGTCGCCGCACGTCGGCCGCGGAGCGCAATCCGGTTGCTTAATCAATTTTCGCCGGCCCGGCAACGCCGGCTCCGGTCATTTTGGCCCGCCGCACCGGATGCCGCCCACGCGGCGGCGTTTCGACATGTTTTCGCCGCTCGAAGGTGTTGCAAGACCCGTCGCAAATCGTCAAACTTGTCCGACGCTCATGAAAGATTCGATTCTCGCATCGGCCGCGCTGCTTTTCGGCATCATGCCGGCGCATGCTGATTTCCGCCTGTGCAACAGCACGATCAATCGGGTGAGCGTGGCCATCGCCTATACTGACGGCAACAACTGGATCAGCGAAGGGTGGTGGAATCTCAAGGCAAGCGGCTGCGAGACCTTGGTGCGCGGCCCGCTCGCGGCGGAATATTACTACGTCTATGCGATGGACGAACGTGGCGCCGAGTGGAAAGGCAAGGCGTTCATGTGCACGCGCGACCATGAATTCCGCATCAGCGGCCGGGAAGATTGTTTCGTTCGCGGCTTCGACCGGACCGGCTTTTTCGAAGTCGATACCGGCAAAGACGCCAAAAACTGGACCGTTCAGCTCACCGATCCCAATCCGAGCCCGGCCCATTCCGGTCCTTAAGCGAAGGCGCAGCGCCGCCCGGAGCCAGACACGCGCGCCGTTCTATATTGCGGCGCAGTATGCCCGCCTTCCGCAACCTTAAGTCGCCGCCGGATATGGGCGGATGCGGCATCGGGCGCAGCCGACTTTCCTTCGATTGCGCATTTGCTGTCACGGAGATTCGCTATAAAGCGGGCCATTCGACACAAATTCGTTGCGTATCTTAGACTGCCGCGACGCCTCTGGTTTGAAAGAAAGGAAGATGCCGATGCGCCGGCTCCGCCGCTGCAAGATCGTCGCGACGCTCGGTCCGGCGACGGCTGAGCGCTCCGCCCTCGCCGATCTGTTTCGCGCCGGCGCTGACGTGTTTCGGATCAACATGAGTCACGCCAGTCACGACGACATGCGCGAGCGCGTTCAGACGATCCGCTCGCTCGAACAGGAATTCGGCAGGCCGATCGCGATCATGCTCGATCTGCAGGGGCCAAAGCTGAGGATTGGCAGCCTGAAGAACGGCACGGTGCAGCTGATGCGCGGCGCGCATTTCGTGTTCGACCAGGATACGACACCGGGCGACGCCGGGCGCGTCCATCTCCCGCATTCCGAAATTCTCGGCGCCCTGCAGCCCGGTCACGTCGTGCTCATCGACGACGGCAAGGTGCGCCTTCACGTCATCGAAGCCTATCCGAAGAAAGCCGTGGCCGTCGTCGACGTCGGCGGCACGATCTCGAACCGTAAGGGCCTGAGCCTTCCCGATACCGAGATCCCGGTCTCTTCGATGACCGAGAAGGACCACGCCGATCTCGAAGCGGGAATCAACGCGGGCGTCGACTGGATCGCCGTCTCGTTCGTGCAACGCGCCGAGGACATCGCCGAAGTGAAGAAGGCCGTGCGCGGCCGCGCGTTGGTGATGGCCAAGATCGAGAAGCCGCAGGCGGTCTCGCGGCTCGAAGAGATCATGGACATTTCCGACGGGTTCATGGTGGCGCGCGGCGATCTCGGCGTCGAAATGCCGCTCGAAAAAGTGCCCGGGCTGCAGAAGCGCATCAGCCGCATCGCCCGCCGGCTCGGCAGGCCGGTGGTGGTCGCCACCCAGATGCTCGAATCGATGATCTCGCTGCCGGTACCGACGCGCGCCGAAGTCTCCGACGTCGCCACCGCGGTGTTCGAAGGCGCCGACGCGATCATGCTCTCGGCGGAGAGCGCCTCCGGCCAATATCCGATCGAGACCGTGGCGACCATGAACCGGATCGCCGAAGAGGTGGAGCGCGATCCGTTCTACCGGCAGATCATCAACGCGCAGCGCGCCGTTCCCGACCCGACCGGCGCCGACGCCATCGCCTCGGCGGCGCGCAATATCGCTGAGACTCTGGATTTGAAAGCGGTCGTCGCCTGGACCGCATCGGGCTCGACCGCGCTGCGCATCGCCCGCGAACGTCCCGACCCGCCGGTTCTTGCGCTGACCCCCAATCGCGAAACGGCGCGGCGGCTGGCCATTGTCTGGGGCGTCCATTCGGTTATTACCGAGGACGCGCACGATGTCGACGACATGGCCGATCGTGCCGCCATCATCGCCCGCAAGGAAGGATTCGCCAGCGCCGGAGAACGGATCATCGTCGTCGCCGGCGTGCCGTTCGGCTCGCCCGGCGCGACTAACATGGTCCGGATTGCTTATGTCGAGAATTAAATGTCGCGGCCTTCGACTTCGACTTGCAGTTTGTCGACGATCGCCTTGATTTCCGGTTGCTGCGGATTGAGCGCGAGCGCCTCGCGGAAGGCTTCGAGCGCATGCTTGTCCTGGCCTTCTCTCTCCAGAATGAATCCCATGGCGACGAGCGCCGAGAAATGCCGCGGCTCGAGCCGCAGCGCCTTCTTTAGATCGGTCATGGCGCCCTGCAGATCGTCGCCGAGGAAACGGGTCGTAGCCCGCTTGTTCCAGGCTTCTGCCCAATCGGGCGCAAGCGCCAGCACCTTATCGTAGAGCGTCAAGGCGAGCGGCAGATGCCCCGCCTGTTGCGCGCTAAGCGCACGCGACATCAAAAGGCTGGCGGTATCGGAATCCGATTCCATCCATACGCGCTCGATGGCGGCGGCGATTCCTGTCGCTTCGTCGGCGTCGGACGCCTTCGCGAGACGCTGGAACAAAGCGTTGAGCGCCCGGGCGCGCAGCGCGGCATGCGTCGCATGCGGAGCGCGCGCCTGTTGCAGCGCCGCGGCTTTGGCGGCCTTGGCCCTTTGCTCGGGGCTTAGGCTCTGGTTGATGGGCCGCCGCGGCGGACCGGGATCGGCGGGGCCCCCTTCGCTGTGGTCGGTGGGCGCGAGCAACGGTTGGCCCTCCGGGCCTACGACGTGCACGCCGGGCGGCAATTGGATCGGCGGCACTCCCGGGATACGTAAAACGCCCGAGGGATCGTCCGGTACGCCGCCATCGTCGGGTGCCGCCCCATCGTCGTTCATGACGCCGTTGTTGTCGTCGGAGGCGGCGGCGACGCGATCAAGCGTCCACACTGCTGGCAGGCAAGCCAGACCGAGAACCATGATCGGACGGTAGGGAAAGCGCAACGGCATCGTCTGTCTCCCGCGGCCAGCCGGCAAGCCAACGTTTTGCGCGCCCGTCAAGCGCGGCTTTCAACCTTAAAGCGGGAGTGCGGAAAGTCAAAAAGGCGGCGCGCCTAGCCTTGGCGGGCTTTGTAGCGCTTCTGCACCTTATTGATGATGTAGACGCGGCCTTTGCGGCGCACCAGCTGGTTGTTGCGGTGACGGCCGCGCAGCGACTTCAAAGAATTGCGAACTTTCATGACGCGGCCTTGCAGAAACGGGTCGAACGGAGGAGAACGGCCCTATGCCTGAATTCACGCGGTGGATCAAGCCGAAACTGGCGCGGCTTACGCCCCGGCCGGCACCTTAAAGGCGATGCCTTTTTCGGCCAAAGCATTGGCGAGATCGCCCGACTGGAACATCTCGCGGACGATGTCGCAGCCGCCGACGAACTCTCCCTTGAGATAGAGTTGCGGCAGCGTCGGCCAATTGGAGAATTCCTTCACGCCTTGGCGGATCTCGTCATTCTCGAGGCAATTCACGCCCTCGTATTTGACGCCGAGATAATTCAGGATCTGCACCACCTGGCCGGAGAAGCCGCATTGCGGGAAATCCGGCGTGCCCTTCATGAAGAGCACGACGTCGTTCTGGTCGACGATGGACTGAAGGCGATCGTGAATGGCCATGAGTCTGTCCTTTGCGAAGCTATTTCGGCGTAGAGGTCGTAAGTTGCAAGGCATGCAGCGCGGCGCCCATGTTGCCGCCCAACGCCGCATAGACGAGCTGGTGCTGCTGCAGCTTCGATTTTCCGGCGAACGCCGAGGAGACCACGCTCGCCGCGAAATGATCGTCGTCGCCGGCAAGATCGGTGATCTCGACCCGCGCATCGGGAAGCGATCGTTTGATCATCCTCTCGATCTCAGCGGCGGCCATCGGCATTTCTGCTCTCCTAGGCGGCAAGCTCGCCGCGCATGTAGTCCGGCAGGAAATTCTCGTACCGGCGCTGTAATTCCTCGATCAATATGGCGATCCCGCCGGGAATGGTCAACGCATTGCCTCCCGTTGTGCCGATGATCGTGCAAGCGACCTCGGCGGTCTCGGCGGCCTCGCGGATCGCCTCGGCCGCTTCCGGCGCGGCGGTCAGCAGATAGCGCGCCTGGTCCTCGCCGAAGAGGAAGGCGTGCAGCGGAATTGCCGGCGCGACCGTGAGCCGCGCCCCGCGCCTGCCGGCGATCGCCATTTCGGCAAGCGCCACGCCGAGCCCGCCTTCGGAAAGATCGTGCGCCGCACCGACCCGCCCCTCGCGCACGAGACCGCGCACGAAGTCGCCGGTCTTGCGTTCGAGGCGAAGATCGACCGGCGGTGGCGCGCCGTCTTGGCGCCCGCAGATTTCGCGCAGATAAGCCGATTGGCCGAGCCAACCCGAGCTTTCCCCCAACAGAAGAAGCGCTTCGCCGTCGCGCCTGAAGGCGATTGTCGCGCTGCGCCGCACGTCTTCGAGAAGGCCGACGCCGCCTACCGCCGGGGTCGGCAGGATCGCTCCCTCTGGGCTCTCATTGTAGAGGGAGACGTTGCCTGAAACGATGGGGAAATCGAGCGCCTTGCAGGCTTCGGCCAGTCCCTCGACCGCGCCGACGAATTCGCCCATGATCTCCGGCTTCTCGGGATTGCCGAAATTCAAATTGTCGGTCAGCGCCAAAGGCATCGCGCCGACAACGGAGAGATTGCGCCAAGCTTCGGCGACCGCCTGTTTGGCGCCTTCGTAAGGGTCGGCGCCGCAATAATGTTCGTTGACGTCGGTCGTCAGCGCCAAGCCTTTCGGCCCTTCGCCGATGCGGATCACCGCCGCATCGCCGCCCGGCGGCTGCACCGTATTGGATAGAATCAGATGATCGTATTGTTCGTAGACCCAGCGCTTCGAGGAAAGGTTCGGGCTGCCGATGAGGCGCAGCAAAGCCTCGGCATGGCCGATCGGCGGCGGCACGCTTTCGGCGCGCACGACCGGTGGCTTCGGGGCGCGCACGAAAGGGCGATCGTAAAGCGGCGCTTGGTCGCCCAATTCCTTGATCGGAAGATCGGCTTTGATCGCGCCGTGATGCATGACCTTGAAACGCAGATCGTCGGTGGTCCTGCCGATGATCGCAAAGTCGAGCTCCCATTTGCGGAAGATCGATTCTGCGATCTCTTGCTGGCCGGGCGCCAGCACCACCAACATGCGCTCCTGGCTCTCGGAAAGCAGCATTTCGTAGGCACTCATGCCGGGCTCGCGGCAGGGAACGGCGTCGAGATCGAGCAATATGCCGAGATTGCCCTTGGCGCCCATTTCGGCCGCCGAGGACGTGAGGCCGGCGGCACCCATGTCTTGAATTGCGACGACGGCGCCGCTTTTCATCAGTTCGAGACAGGCTTCGAGCAGCAGCTTTTCGGCGAACGGATCGCTGATCTGCACCGTCGGCCGCTTCTCTTGCGAAGCTTCGTTGAAGGTGGCCGAGGCCATGGTCGCGCCGTGAATGCCGTCGCGACCGGTTTTCGAGCCCAGATAGACGATCGGATTGCCGACGCCGCTTGCCTTTGCGTAGAAGATTGCGTTTTTCTCGGCGATGCCGACGGCCATGGCATTGACCAAAATGTTGCCGTCATAGCGGCGATCGAAACGCGTCGAGCCGCCCACGGTCGGCACGCCGAAACTATTGCCGTAGCCGCCGATACCGGCGACGACGCCGGAGACGAGATGGCGCGTCAGCGGATGTTCCGGCGCGCCGAAACGCAAGAGATCGAGGCAGGCGATCGGCTGCGCGCCCATTGTAAAGATGTCGCGTAAGATCCCCCCGACCCCGGTCGCCGCGCCTTGGAACGGCTCGATGAACGAGGGATGGTTGTGACTCTCCATCTTGAACACGCAGGCAAGCCCGTCGCCGATGTCGACGACGCCGGCATTCTCGCCCGGCCCCTGGATCACCCAGGACGCCTTGGTCGGCAGTTTGCGCAGATGGATTCGCGAGGATTTGTAGGAACAATGTTCGTTCCACATCGCCGAGAAGATGCCGAGCTCGGTGAACGTCGGTACGCGGCCGAGAAGGTCGAGAATGCGCCGGTATTCGTCGGGCTTCAGCCCATGCGCGGCGACGAGTTCGGGCGTGATCGCGGGTTCTTCGCTCATGCGGGCTTCTTAGATCGGCAGAAAGTTTGCGTAAATCTATGGGATACCCACCCCGTCGTTGCGAGCCGGCGCGTCCGGCCGATGGCCGACCCGATGATAAACTCCGCGAAACAATCTAGGAGTTGCTTCTGGATTGCTTCGTCGCCTGCGCTCCTCGCAATGATGGCTTGCCCACAGGCCATCATGGACTTCCTTCGTCCAATGTTCCCGACTCCTGCATCGCCAAAAAGATCTTGTTCTGGAAGCTTGCGTCCTGGCCTTCGGCGAGGAATTCGGCGTTTGCCGCGATCGCCTCGCAAATTGCGACCGCCCATTCGATCTCCGCTTTGCCAAAATT
>JASHSB010000010.1 GCA_030036945.1 Methylovirgula sp.
CGGCGATCGAGGCCGCGATGCGGCATGCCGGGCTTTTGGCGTAAGCGGAGGCCCACCGATTGGCCGGAAATTTCAAAGTCGTCGCCGACAATCGCCGCGCCCGCTTCCATTATGAGATCGGCGAGACGTTCGAGGCGGGGCTGGTGCTGACCGGCACCGAGGTCAAATCGTTGCGCACCGGTAAGGCGTCGATCGGCGAGAGCTACGCCAATATCGACAAAGCTGGCGAACTTTATCTCGTCAACGCCAACATTCCCGAATACGTTCAGGCCAACCGTTTTAACCATCGTCCGAAGAGATCGCGGAAACTACTTCTCAAATCAAGCGAAATCAGCCGTCTCGCGAAAGGCTTGGAGCGCGAGGGCATGACCATCGTGCCGCTCAAGATCTATTTCAACGAGCGCGGCCGCGCCAAGATCGAACTCGCTTTGGGGCGCGGCAAGAAGCTTCACGACAAGCGCCAATCGGAGAAGCAGCGCGATTGGAACCGCGAGAAACGCCGGCTGCTGCGCGACAAGGGCTAAGGCGACGCGATGCAGCCGCTAAAGATCGATCATTGCGTGATTCACGTTTCCGATTGGGAGCGTTCGAACCGGTTTTACGCAACGGTGCTGGGTGCCGAGATCATTCCCCGCCAAAAGGGCTTTGCCTACAAGTTTGGCGCGTTTCTCTTGAACTGCCACGGTCCGGGCATCGCGCCGAGAATCGTGGCGCAACTGCCGGTCCGGCCCGGCAATAGCGATCTCTGCTTCGAATGGCCGGGACCGATCGCTACCGCGCTCTCCCACCTCGCCGCGCAAAGCGTGCCTGTCGTGCTTGGCCCCGTCGCGACACAAGGCGCGAAGGGCGCCGCGACCAGCGTCTATTTCCGCGATCCCGACGGCTCGTTGCTCGAATTCATGAGCTACGCGCCGTGATGAGGTCATCGGGCCGGTGCCATGCGGAGCTTGCAGGCACGCTCGAACACCTCGCGGAACATCGGCGCCGTCAGGACGGCGGTGTTGGTATTGTAGCGCGAGCAATGATAGCTGTCGAACAATCTGATGTTCGGCGCAAGCGCGTGTTCGCCGCCGTGCGCGAAGGGCAGGACGACGGGCTTCAAGCCGAAGGCGCGGACCACCGAGTCATGCGCCACGCGGCCGAGCGCGATGATCGCCTTGAGATTCGGCATGGCGGCGATCGTCGCCGTGAGAAACGTGCGACAATTGCCGATTTCCGAAGGCTGCGGCTTGTTTTGCGGCGGAACGCAGTGCACCGCGTTGGTGATCGCGCAGCCGACCAGCCGCAGCCCGTCGTCGGCGCACGCCGCATAGGTCCCCGAGGCGAGCCCCCACGCGAGCAGTGTCTCGTAGAGCAGCACGCCGGCGAAATCGCCCGTGAAGGGGCGGCCAGTGCGGTTGGCGCCGCGCAATCCCGGTGCGAGGCCGACGATCAGCAGCCACGCGTCGCTCTCTCCGAACGTCGGCACCGGCGCGTTGAACCACTCCGGATATTCGCTTCGATTGACGTTGCGGAATGCGACAAGCCGCGGACAGCACGGACAATCGCGGTGTGGGTCCGTCCGAAAGCCGGCCGAGACATTGCCGCGCACGCTCAATCGTCCAGCATGTCCTGATCGTAGTCGTCCGAAACCGCCGAGGCGGGGCGCCGCTCCGGAAACTTTTGCGGCCGTTCCGGGCGCTCGTTCGGATCGCGTCCGATCTTCGCCGAAAGATTGATAAGGTCGATGAACTCGTCGGCTTGCCGGCGCAACTCGTCGGCGATCATCGAAGGCTGCGTGGTGTTGGTCGAAACCACGGAAACCCGCACGCCCTTGCGCTGCACGGCTTCGACCAGCGAGCGGAAATCGCCGTCGCCGGAAAACAGCACGATATGATCGAGGTGCTCGGCCATTTCCATGGCATCGACCGCGAGTTCGATGTCCATGTTGCCCTTCACCTTGCGCCGGCCGAGGGAATCGACGAATTCCTTGGTCGGCTTAGTGACTACGGAATAGCCGTTGTAATCGAGCCAATCGATCAACGGACGAATGGAGGAATATTCCTGGTCTTCTACCAACGCCGTGTAGTAAAAGGCGCGGACAAGCTTGCCGCGGCTTTGAAACTCCTTCAGCAGGCGCTTGTAATCGATATCGAAGCCCAGGGATTTTGCGGTCGCATAAAGATTCGCGCCGTCGATAAATAGCGCAATTCGCTCCTGATCAGCCATAAACGTTTCTCTGAGGTTGTTGGTCTAAGCGGCGTTCGGTATCCGCAATGGATTCGTGAAATGCTGCGGCATTCCGGCAGGCGAGGGGTGGAATCCTCGATCTACGCGAAGTTCAAATAAGTGGTCTCTGAAGCTTATCTCGTCAAGAACGATCCCCTTGAATCCAAATCAATATTGAAAATCGAGCTCCCGCCTTTACGATTTGGCGGCAACCGCCTGCACGCCAAAAAAGACAAGCGCGGCGAATGCCGGCTTGATAGAAACGTATCGCTTCTGTAGAAGCGCAAATCGTCGGATTAGGCAAATCAAGGAGTTTTGAAGAATGGCCCGCGTCACGGTGGAAGATTGCATCGATAAGGTCGAGAATCGTTTCGAACTCGTGCTGATCGCAAGCCACCGCGCGAGAATGCTTGCGGCGGGCGCTCCCATCACGATCGATCGCGACAAAGACAAAAATGCCGTGGTTGCCCTGCGGGAAATAGCCGAGGCGACGCTTGCGCCGGAAGACATGAAGGAAGACTTCATTCATTCTCTGCAGAAACACGTTGAGGTCGATGAGCCAGAAGCCGAAGTGGTGCCGGCCATCGCACCGATCGACAAGGCGCAATCCGAAGCGTTCGGCGACGTCCAGTTCGACCGCATGACCGAAGAGGATTTGCTGCGCGGTCTCGAGGGCCTGGTGCCGCCGGCCGAGACCGAAGACGACAGCGATTGAGTTTGCCAGGCGCCATGCTGGCATCCGGTTTGCAGCGCTTGGCTGCGACAATCCGCGCCCTGATTTTGCCGCTGCATCCTTGAAGGAGTCGCGGCGGCGAAGCTGTGTTTGCTGCCGCGCAGGCTCCCATGGCGTCAAAACGAAACATGATGCGGCAATACGAGCTCGTCGAACGCGTTCGGCGGTATAATCCGCACGCCGACGAAGAGCTTCTCGATCGCGCCTACGTCTATGCGATGCGCGCGCACGGCGCGCAGATGCGCGCTTCGGGCGACCCTTTTTTCTCGCATCCGCTCGAAGTCGCCGCGATTCTCACCGACCTCAAGCTTGACGACGCGACCATCGTCGCCGCCGTCCTGCACGACACGATCGAAGATACCGATTCGACGCGCGAAGAGATCGACCGGGTCTTCGGCCCCGACATCGGCCGGCTGGTCGAGGGTCTGACCAAGCTCAAGCGCCTCGATCTCGTTTCCAAACGCGCCGTCCAGGCGGAAAACTTTCGCAAGCTGCTGCTGGCCATCGCCGCCGACGTGCGCGTCCTGCTCGTCAAGCTCGCCGATCGCCTCCACAATATGCGCACCTTGCATTTCATGCCGCCCGAGAAACAGCAGCGCATCGCCGAGGAGACGCTCGACATCTATGCGCCGCTCGCCGGACGTATGGGGATGCAAACCATGCGCGACGAACTGGAGGAGCTGGCCTTTCGGCGTCTGATGCCGCAAGCCGCCGCAACCATCAAGGTGCGGCTCGACGAACTAAGAGAGAAGAACGGTAAGATCATCGCCAGCGTCGAGCAGGAATTGCGCGACGAACTTTCGGCGCGTGGCATCGAAGCCAGCGTAGAAGGACGCCAGAAGCTGCCCTATTCGATCTGGCGCAAGATGGAGCGCAAATCGATCGCCTTCGAACAATTGTCGGATATTTTCGGCTTCCGCGTCTGCGTCAACAAGGTCGAGGATTGCTACCGGGTGATCGGCGTCGTTCATACCAAATGGCCGAGCGTGCCGGGACGATTCAAGGACTATATCTCGACACCGAAAGAAAACGATTATCGTTCGATTCACACGACAGTGGTAGGCCCGGGGCGGCAGCGCGTCGAGCTGCAGGTCCGCACCCACGATATGAACGACGTGGCCCGCTACGGAATCGCCGCGCACGCGCTCTATAAAGACGGGCGGGTCGCCGACCGCGAGGCCTTGAGCCGCGAAAGCCGTGCCTATCAATGGCTGCAGCGCACGATCGACCTCCTGGCGGAAGGCGATTCGCCGGAAGAATTTCTCGAACACACCAAGCTCGAGCTTTTTCCCGATCAAGTCTTCTGCTTCACGCCGAAAGGCGTGCT
>JASHSB010000104.1 GCA_030036945.1 Methylovirgula sp.
GAAACCACTTCGGCCATTCCTGTTTGGAGCCGACTCGGGCGACGCCCGACCAGGCAAATCCCTCGCGCCCCACGCCGATTCCGTATTGGATCGCCTTGCCGCCCGGCTGGATGTAATAGAGATGCTTGGAATTGGTATCGACGATGATAGTTCCGGGCGCCTCGGTCGTCGGATAATCGACCTGGCGGGCGGTGCGCGCCGAGGCGGCGGCCGCCGCGTCGTTGGGCGGCGGATTGTAGAAGCCGCGGTCGGTATCGGGCGAGTTTCCGACCGGTGCGGAGCCGTATTGGCCTTGTCCTGGCTGGGCCGGCTGCGGGCCGCCATAGTTGGGCTGGTACCCGTAGGCGTAGCCGGGCCGGGTTTGCTCTTCGCCGGGGAAGGCCGGATAGCCGGAATAATCCGGCTGGCTCTGCTGAGCGGGGTAGCCGTAGTAGTAGCGGTATTGCGCAGCGGCCGGGATCGTCGCAAGCCAAAGCGACGCGAATGCTGCCGGGATCGTCAAAATCCCGCATCTCGTCTCGATACGCATGGATCAACTCCGCTCGCCGCAATGTCGCGATACTGCACTAAAATGTGAGAAAAAGGCAAAAGGGAGAAGAAAGCGCGGGGGTTATCGTTAGCGTCCAATTAAAGCACGACGACTTTGGTCCCGACCGGCACGCGCTTATAGAGATCCATCACGTCGGAATTCATCATCCGGATACAGCCGGAAGAGACCGCCTGGCCGATCGTATCGGGCTCGTTCGTGCCGTGAATGCGGTACTGCGTATCGACCTTACCCTCGTAGAGATACAAGGCGCGGGCGCCTAGCGGATTGCCGAGCCCGCCGTCCATCTCGGTCGGGAGTCCGGGGTGGCGCTGTAGCATGGCTGGCGGCGGAAACCACTTCGGCCATTCCTGCTTGGATTGGACCGTGGCGATGCCTGACCAGGCAAACCCCTCGCCGCCGACGCCGATCCCATATTGAATCGCTTTGCCGCCGCTCTCGACGTAATAAAGATGCTTCGAATGGGTATCGACGATGATCGTGCCCGGCGCCTCGGTGGTCTGGTAATTGACCTCCTGCTTGGTTTTTGGAGAGGAAGCGGCCACCGCGTCGTCGGGAGGCGCGTTGTAATCGTCTTGTTGGGCACCGCTCGTCGGCGCGAAAGAGTAGCCCGGCCGGGTCTCATCTTGGCCGGGAAAGGTCGGCTGCGCCGCGGCCGGCGCCGCAAAGCCAAACAAGGCGAGCCCCGAGATCATCAGAGCCGCGCGATCCATAGTAGAAGGCATAGTTTCGACCCCTCACCGAACTGCCTGAGCTTGGCACGGAAACGTAAGAAAAGGGCAAAATGTGGAAGCAGACGGAAACCGGATTGAAGCAATTTGACGTGAGAAGCATCCGGCGTGCCCCGGGCATCGCTCCCCCGACTGCGCCCTATCCGGCCAAGCCTTGTCGGCCGAACGTAGAAAAAATTTACCGCGGAAACCCTCCCAAATCCCTTCGCCCAACCGAAATCCTATGTCACACTTCCTTCGTGAAGGGGCCTTCTGGAGAAACAAGGCATGCCGTTAGAAAGCCATCTCGCCGAACTCGAACGCCGTCACGCGGCTCTGGACCAGGATATCGCCCAAGAAGGGGCGCGCCCCGGAGCCGACGAAGCCAAATTGGCAGAATTGAAGCGGCGCAAATTGCAGATCAAAGACGAGATCGCCAAGCTCAAAAACGAATTCCAGACCGAAACGATCCATTAGATCACGCGCCAAGACGATGACTCGGCGCCGGCCGCCTGCGCGCATTGCCGCCCGCCCGGGGATCGGCTAGAACGCGCGGCGGCCCTTATTGCATGAAATCGGCAAATCGTTTCGCGGATGTCCGCGCTTGCCGCCAAGCACCCGTAGCTCAGCTGGATAGAGCGCTGCCCTCCGAAGGCAGAGGCCACAGGTTCGAATCCTGTCGGGTGCGCCAGTATAATCAATAACTTAACAGATTTATGAGCGTCGGCTGTGGTCATCTAGCTACCATATAGCTACCGCGGTTTTCTTGCCGACCTTATCACTTAGGCCGGGGCCTTCAGGGACATCGGCGAACTCAATGCCTGACCTGACCACGTCAAGGTCAGATATCGACCTATAAGATTGTCTCGGACTGAGCTCATGTGCGGCCGCTTCGCTCAGCATTACACTTGGCAGCAGATCTACGAATTCCTGAGCGTATTCGGCGCGCCGCAGAATCTCCGCGCGCGCTACAACATCGCGCCGACGACGCTCGTCGATATGGTGCGCCATGATGCAGAATGGCGGCGCGAGCTCGTTCGCGGCGTGCGCTGGGGCCTAATCCCGGGATGGTGGAAAAAGCCGCTAAAGGACCTGCCGGCAACGTTTAACGCCCGCGTCGAGACAGTCGCCGACAAACAAATGTTCCGCGGCGCGTACCGGAGTCGCCGCTGCATTGTGCCGGCGTCAGGGTTCTTCGAGTGGACGGGCCCGAAGGGCGAGAAGCAGCCGCACATTTTCGTCGACGCCGCCGGCGGCTCAATCCTTGCGCTGGCCGGTTTGTGGGAACGCTGGCGCGATCCGCATATCGACGAAGAGGTTCTATCCTGTACGTTGATCGTCACCGAGCCCACGAAGTGGATGCTGCCCTATCACGACCGCATGCTGGTGCTTTTGCAGCAAGCCGAGATCGATCGATGGCTGCCCGGGCAGATGGAAGCAAATGAGCTCTAGCCCGCGCCAGAATCGGCCTTGCGCGAGTGGCCGATCGACAGACGCGTGAATAAGGCCGACGTTGGGGATGATGACCCGGCGGTATTAGAACCGATCGAGTCGGATTTGCTTTGATGACTACGGTACGGCCGCCCACCATCGCGCATCTCAAGACGCACGGCCTCGAAGGCCTGTTCGTGACGTGCGCGAATGCGGCTTGCCTTCACTCGACAGCATTCACCTTCGCGGCACTCGATCTCGACGTCGTCGTCGAGTTCCCGTCGATCGCGCAGCGCCGACGCTTCGTCTGCACACAATGCGGTGGTAGGGCCGTGAACGTCATGCCCGATTGGCGGAAGCACAATGCGCCTGGTAAGGGCGTGCCGCTGGCGGCGGGGCGATGAACTGACTAGGACAACCTGGCAACAAAAAAGCAGAAGGGAAGGTGACATGCAGACATCGATTTTTCTTGCTCGGTTGCTCGGGCCAATTCTCATAATCCCAGGCGTCGGCATCCTTTTCAATCCGCGCGCGTTCCGGACAATGTTGACGGAGGTGGTAGGCAGCTTGACGCTTGTCTATCTATTCGGGCTCATTGATTTGGCTGCGGGCCTCGCGATCATCTTGACCCATAACGTATGGGTGGTGAACTGGCGTCTGCTTATCACTCTCATCGGCTGGCTGATGCTGCTGCGCGGTGTGGCACGAACTCTAATACCTGACACGATTATGGCGTTCGCGGCGAAGCGAGTCGACAATAAGCAATTCTTTCTGGTGTCAGGAGTCGTGCTCGTTATTCTCGGCCTTGTGCTTTGCTTTTTCGGCTACGTGTACTGACGGTGCCGGAAACAAACCCAACGCTGGCATGGCACGATCGTGGCGGTCGTCTTCTATGGGACTATAGATTGCGCCGTCTTTGTAACGCCGACGCGGTTGAACTCTGCGCCGACGCGAGCGATCCAGTCTGACATGTAGCCCGCAGGATGCGCGAGTTCGCCGAGTCGGCTGTCCAGAATGAGGCCGGCGAACAGCGCGCCCGCGGCGCCCCCGTGCTTGAAAGCGAGAAGCACGTCGAGCTCAACCGAGCGCAGCTGAAGGTTCGGCAGATCCTGCAGGACAATTGGGTGGCGCATTATCACGGCGCCGACAATCGGCCGAATGTGGTCTCATTGCAGGCGCAGAAGCAGGGTATCGGCGCGGGAACGCGCGGCGGCAAGCTTCAGGCGGCAAGCTTCACTTGCAAAAAAAAGGAAGATCGGCGAGGGTCACTCGTCTATCCGCCAATCTCGAGGGTTTAAGCACCGATCAAAAACCCCGCCGGCTACAAGCTGACGGGGAATTTTAGATCAGTGATGGCGCCAGTGATGATGCCACCGCCAATGATGACGCCAGTGCCAATGATGGCGCCAGTGATGATGATGGCGCCAGTGATGATGCCAAGCAACTTGCTGAATTTGAATTGGCTCTGCGCCGTTGACTTGGCTGACCGGCATGGCTGAACCCGGCGCAGCAAAGAACATAGCTGCACTCACCACTAAGCCACAGAAAATAATCTTCTTGAGCAAGCTGACCTCCTCTTCATTGTTGGTCGGGAAGGCAAAGATAAGATCATGAAAATGAACGTGAGATGAGCGGCAGAGCCGCCGCAGTAAGTAATTGAATTACTTTCGACCCTAACCCATCACACCAGCAAACTCACTGTGCGATCGCGACTGCTTGTCCTACCCCAACGCGTTCGAGTTCGGCGCCGACACGGGCGATCCAGTCCGACACGTAGCTGCGCAGGATGCGCGAGTTCGCCGAGTCAGTCACGAAGCTGCTGAACGGCTGGCCATGCTGCTGCACCGATTCGGCGGCGATCTCGTCGAGTTGCGGCACGTCGATCATCCGCGGCTTCATTGCGACCAAAGCGTCGCCAAAGCGTGGGTCTTTCTCCCATCCGTAATATTCCGTCGCATTGATGTGGTTCTTGATGAAGAATAGCTCCAGCTTGCCGGCGATGGTCTTATTGGCCTCAACGGAACTTGAGGCTATTCCTCGCCAATACCAGCTTTCCGGCGAGTAATGACGCCCGCGAGTGGTTGATCTATCTGACCGGCATCAAGACCGCTCTCGGCAACCTCAACAACGACCTCGGCTTCGTCGCCACGTTGCTGGTCAAACACTACTTGGAACGACGGTTCGACGTTGTAGATTTCGATGCGGCGAGCAAGTCACAGGGGCCTCCGGCGTTGATATTGAAGCATTGACCCCCGATGGCCTCAGCATCGTCAGGTCATAAAGGACCTGAACCGCCTCGCGGCGTACAAGGCCGATCATCGCTTCATGTTCGTTGTGGACCCTGACGCCTATTCCGCCCTTTGCAGGCCCGCCCTTGCGAGCCGCGCGCCTGGGCAGCCCCGTGGCGTTTGCGCCGCTTTACCGGTGTGCCGATCTTCCGCTACGGTTCGTCCTCTTCGGGCGGGGCGAGAAGGCTAATCAGCTCCGCGACTTTGCTGTCCGGCAAATGGCGTAGTTCGCCGATGAGCGCATCGTCGCTGTTCAGCCATGCCCAGGCTCGGGCCAAGTCCTCGCGGCTCGCGCCGGTTGCGACGATCTCGGCAAGCAGCGATTCGTCGACCCGGCCCAGCACGGCAACGACGTCGTCACGAGTCATCATCAGCGAGATTCCTTAAGCCGATGGACGCCCGCGCATCGAGATATGGTCCTGGCAGGCGATTTCAATCCTGCGCCGTAGGATGGCTTCAAGGTTTTGGGCGCCGGCCCTTCGCGGCTATGTGTCCGCCGCCGCCTCGGCAAGCGCGCGCGCCGATGCTTCCCCGAATATGCGTCCGATCAGCACCAGGCACGGTCCGTTCGGCTTCGCTGCTTCCACCTGCTCGGCGAGGTTCGCAACCGTTCCGTCGATGCAGCGCTCTTGCGGCCAGGTGGCGCTTTCGACGAGCAGCGCCGGGGTTCGCGGATCGATGCCGTGCTCCAAGAGATGGCGCAGCAAATCCGGCAGCGTGTGCACGCCCATGTACACCGCGGTGGTCGCGGCGGGATCGCAGAGCGCGCCCCAATCAAGGTCGGCGGGCAGGCGGCCGTTCTGCGCGTGTGCGGTAATGAACTGCAGGCGCCTGGCGCGGTCGCGTTCAGTGAGCGACAATTTCAGCGAAGCGGCGGCGCCCAGCGCGGCGGTGACTCCCGGCACGATCGTCACCTCGATTTCCGCCGCTTCGAGCGCCGCGATTTCCTCGTTGGCACGCCCGAAGATCGACGGATCGCCGCCTTTCAGCCGCACGACGCGCTTGCCTTCTTTGGCGAACGCGATGAGCCGCGCGATGATGTCGTCCTGCGCGCAGGACGGCTGATAGCCGCGTTTGCCGACCGGGATCTTAACCGCCTCGCGGCGCGCCATCTCGACGGTTGCTGGGGCGACGAGATCGTCGAACAAGACCACGTCGGCCGCCTGCAGCACGCGCAATCCCTTGAGCGTGATGAGCTCGGGATCGCCGGGCCCGGCGCCGACCAAAGCGACGCTGCCCTTCGCCGCGCCGGCCAGTTTCGTCGTGGCGCGCGCGAAGATCTCGTAATAATCCTTCGGCTGCGGCGCGCGCGTGCCCAAAGCGCGCGCCACGAAAATCTCCCAGAAACGGCGGCGCAGCGCCGGGGCGAGATCCGCCGCCTTTAACCGCGCCCGCCAAGTTTGCGCGGCTTCCGCCCAGAGCTTGATGGTCGGCGGCAGCAAACCTTCGAAACGGCCGCGCAGCGCCATGGCGAAGACAGGCGCCGCGCCTTTGGTCGAAATGGCGATGACCAGCGGCGAACGGTCGAGGATCGTGCCGAACTGGAAATCGCTGAACTCCGGCTTGTCGACGATGTTGACCGGTACATGCGCGCGCCGTGCCGCGGCCTGAAACGCCGTTGCTTGATCGCGAGAGGGGAAATCGCCGATGGCGATCGCCGCGTCCTCTAAATCCGCCTCGCTCCAGGCGCGCTCGATAAGCGCGATCGAAGGCGCGCGCGCCGCGAGCGCCCGCATCTCGGCCGAGGGCGACGCGCCGACGACATCGACGCGCGCGCCGGTCGCCTGCAGCAGTTCCGCCTTCCAGGCAGCCGCCGGCGAGCCGCCGACGACAAGCGTGCGCCGGCCGGAAAGGTCGAAGAAGACCGGCAGGCTTGCAAGCCCCTGCATAGGCGGTCGGTCGGCGGTGTCGTCAGTCATTGTCACGCGTATTCCGCGGTTTCGTTCCCAGCGTTGGTCATCCTTCGAGACGTGCGCTGCGCGCACTCCTCAGGATGAGGGCTCTCTTCATGCAAAGGAGCGAGCTGCAACGCCCTCATGCCCAAGGAGCGGCCCGGAACGGGCCGCGTCTCGAAGCATGCGGCCCAATTCTACAAGAACGAAACGCCGGGCGACAGCCGCTTGGAACGCGGCACAATACCGGTCCGAATCGCGGGGGCGCCCCTCGACTTTCAAGGCCCGAAACCCAATGTCTCGGCGGAGTTTCATATCTTGCAGGGAACGCTTCATGCTGATCGATCTTTCCGGGAAAAGCGCCGTCGTCAGCGGCTCGACGCGCGGCATCGGCTTTGCCATCGCCAAGGGCTTGGCTCAATCCGGCGCGGACGTGGCGGTCAACGGCCGCACGCAAGCCGCCATCGAGAAAGCCGTCGCCGCCTTGAAGAAAGTCGATCCGAAGGGGCGGATCACCGGCGTCGCGGCCGATCTCGCCACCGCCGCGGGCTGCGACGCGCTCGTCAAGGCGGTACCTTCGCCGGATATCCTCGTCAACAACGTAGGTATCTTCGCCTCGCGGGATTTCTTCGAGATTCCGGACGGCGAGTGGACGCGTTTCTTCGAGACGAACGTACTGTCGGGCGTGCGGCTTTCACGCGCCTATCTGCCCAAGATGATCGAGCGCAACTGGGGAAGGATCATCTTCATTTCCTCCGAATCGGGGCTGAATATTCCAGTCGAGATGATCCACTATGGGTTCACCAAGACGGCGCAGCTTTCGATCGCGCGCGGGCTTGCCAAGCGCGCCGCGGGCACGGGCGTCACCGTAAACGCGGTGCTGCCCGGCCCGACGCTTTCGGAAGGCGTCATCGAGATGTTGAAGGACGGCGGCGGCGCGATCGAAGCGAAGGCCACAGCCTTCGTCAAGCAACACCGGCCGAGTTCGATCATCCGGCGCGCCGCGAGCGTCGCGGAAGTCGCCAACATGGTGGTCTATGTCGCGTCAAAGCAGGCCTCGGCGACGACCGGCGCTGCGCTGCGCGTCGACGGCGGGGTGGTCGATACGATTGCGTGAGGCGTGCACACCCTCTCCCTGAGGGAGAGGGTGGCCGGCGGAGCCGGCCGGGTGAGGGGTTACGCGGCTAGTTCGATCGTAACCCCTCATCCGCCTCGCGTTCGCTCGGCACCTTCTCCCACAGGGGGAAGGAACGCGACTCACTTCCCCTCGTATTCCGCGAAACAATCCTTCGTCTCGTACACCGTCACTGCCGCGAGCCGCGGCAGCGGCTTCTTGATCCGCGTATAGAGCCACACCGCGATGTTTTCCGCGGTCGGATTTTCCAGACCTTCGATTTCGTTCAGGCAATGATGGTCGAGTTTGGCGCGCAACGGCTCGACGGTTTTCTCGATGGCGAAGAAATCGACGACGAAGCCGCTCTCGGGATCGACCGGACCGTCGAGCCTTAGTTCGACGCGATAGGAATGGCCGTGCAGCGCGTGGCAGCGATGCGTCGGCGCGACGTTCGGCAGAAAGTGCGCGGCTTCGAAGGAAAAGGCCTGGGTGATTTTCATGGCGTCTCTTACGGCAAGCCGATGAGCTTATGCGTCTGCAGGCTGAGCCGCCAGCGCGGATGCGCGAGGCAATAAGCTGCCGCCGCCTCGGTGTTGGCGTCGCGCTCCGGCCCGTCCATCGGTTGCAGGAAGAAATGCTCGAAGGCAAGCGTTTCGAGGTCGCGCGGATCGATCCCCTGTTGCGGAAAGACGAGCTTCAATTCGTTGCCGGCGCGCAGGACGAACGGCGCGCCCGCCTTGGGGCTGACGCAGATCCAGTCGAGGCCGGCCGGCGGCGACAACGTGCCGTTGGTCTCGACCGCGCAGGAAAAGCCGCGCGCGTGCATCGCCGCGAGCAGCGCCGCGTCGAGTTGCAGCAGCGGTTCGCCGCCGGTGAAGACCACGAAAGCGCGCTCTCGCGAGCCACTCCAGGCGCGGACGATCGCCGCGCCGAGCGCTTCCGCGTCGTCATATCGCCCGCCTCCCGGCCCGTCGGTATCGGCGAAATCCGTGTCGCAGAACGAACATTGCGCCTCGGCACGGTCCGCCTCGCGGCCCGACCAGAGGTTACAGCCGGCGAATCGGCAAAATACGGCGGCGCGGCCGGCCTGCGCGCCTTCGCCTTGCAGAGTACGGTAGATCTCTTTGACGGCGTAGCTCATGCGCGTCTCGCGCGTTCCCATAACGCAAAAAGGACCTCTCGCGAGGTCCTTTGCCAAGCTCGGCGCGCAAAGGGCGTCAGATCGCGGCGGCGATCCATTTCTTCAATTCGCCCTTCGGCGCGGCGCCGACTTTCGAGGAGGCCATTTTGCCACCTTTGAAAAGCAGCAGCGTCGGGATGCTGCGGATGCCGAACGCGCCGGCCACTCCCGGATTTTCGTCCACGTTGAGCTTGGCAATCGTAACTTGCCCCTTCATTTCTTCGGCGATTTCCTCGAGCGAAGGACCGATCATCTTGCAGGGGCCGCACCATTCCGCCCAGAAATCCACGACCACCGGCACTTTCGCGCCCTCGATTTCGGACTTGAACGTGGCATCGGTGACTTTCACGGTGGTGGCCATGGGCGCCTCTTCGCTTCGCCGAAGAGGATGATTCCCTTCGGACTTTCCTCTTGCAAAGTAGGAAGGCGGCCGGGGCGCGTCAAGCCGAAGGCGGAGAGGGCGCGAACCCTCTCCGGTGGGAAAGGGTGGTCAGTGGAGCTGACCGGGTGAGGAGTTACAATGCTTATACCAAGGAATCGTAATCCCTCATCCGCCTCGCTTGGCTCGGCACCTTCTCCCACAGGGAGAAGGTGCGCGCGGTTTCAATGACGTTTCAACCCGATACTCACGAGCGCCTCATCCATCTCCTCGTCGCCGAGTTCCACCACCTTCGGTCCCGCCATGAAGATGAGGAGCATGCGCAGCCGCTTGCCCGGCCAGAGCGGGGAGAGCACGGCACGGTAAAGCGCTATCTGCACGAGATAATCGCGCGGCAGCGTCGCCGCTGTGCACGGCGTGCCGGTCTTGAAGTCGGCGACGATCACTTCGCTTTCGGTTTCGACGAGACGGTCGATCTGCCCGCTTACCGCGCGCGCCCCAGGACCCGCGAGGTGTCCCACCACCGCGACCTCGGCGCGGGCGCGCGGGCTGAAGAGATCGGCGAGCGACGGCATCTCCAGCACGGCGAGCGCCTCGTCGATGAGCGCGTCGCGGGCGCTCGCATCGAGTTCTCCGGCACTCGCGGCGAGAAAAACGTGCGCCGCGTCGCGCCGCGTATCCGGCGCGACATCCGGCAGATGCTGCAGCAATACGTGCATCAGCCGCCCGCGCAGCAGCGCGGCGGAAGGGAGAATGTCGGCGCTTTGCGGTTCGAGTGTGTCTGCCGCGGCGAGCGCGCTCGAAGGTTTCAGCGGCGGCAACGGTGCGGCCTCAAATGCCGGCGCGCGCGTCAAAAACGCTGGCAGATCGACGTGCTCTTCCACGCGTTCCCGCCCGGCGGCGATCTCCGCGGCAAGTTTGCCCGGCGCAAACCAGCGTCGGATCGTCTCGCCTTCGTCCCAGAAAGCCGGAACCGCGACGAAATTCTCGCCGAGCGAAGCGCCGATCATTTGGCTCCAGGCGAGTTCGTTCGGTTCGGTGCTTCCATGATAGCCGCTGATATAGATCCGTTCCTCGGCGCGCGTCAGCGCGACATAGAGGAGCCGGCGATGTTCGTCTTCCGCCTCGGCGCGCGCCCGCTGGCGGGCGGCGGCCACCGCCGGCGGATCGGTTTCCTTGCGCGGCGACCAGGCGAGCACCGACGTGCCGCCGGCCTCCAAGACGTGAATCTTGGCGTCGTGCCGCCCGCTCGGCACGCCGCAAGTATCGGGCAGAAAGACGATCTTGGCTTCCAGGCCTTTGGCGGCATGGATGGTCATCACGCGCACGCAATCGCCGCCCGTCTCCATGTCGCGCTTGATCGAAAGGTCGATCCCTTCGAGATCGGCGAGAAAACCGGCGAGCGAGAAGCTCCCTTCTTTCTCTGTGCGCAGCGCGAGACGTAGGAACTCGTCGATGGCATCGCACGCCTCGGGCCCAAGCCGCGCCTGCAGCGCGCGCCGTCCGCCGTCTTCGCCGAGAAGCCGCGCATAGAAATCGAACGGCGAAAGTGCCGCGCGGCTGCGCCAATGTGCGATCGTCGCATAAGCCGCTTGATGCCGCGCTTGGGGCGACGCGCCGAGCGCGTCGAAAAGCGCGCCGGACCGCGCAGGGGCGATTTCCAGAAGGTCGTCGTCGAGCCCGACGAGCGGCGATTTCAGCACGGCGGCGAGCGTCAGATCGTCCTGCGGCAGAAGCGCGGTACGTCCCGCCGCGAGCAGGTCCATCACCGCGATGTGGGCCAAGAGATCGAGCCGGTCGGCGCCGGCAACCGGCACGCCGTGGCACTTCAAGGCACGGATCACGGCCTCGAAAAAGGCGTTGCGCGTGCGCACCAGGATCAGAACGTCGCCGGCCCGGACGGGACGGCGCACGCCCTTTTCGTGCACGCATTCGCCGGCGCCGGGTGCGACCAACGCGGCGATCTTGCGGGCGACGCGGTCGGCGAGAATCGCCGCCGGCTCTCCTTCGTCGAGGAAATCGACCGGCAGGCGCCAGTCGCGCGGTTCGGGGCGGGAATCGACCGTGACCGGCGGCCAAACCTCGATCAGCCCCGGCAGATCGTGTCTCAACGACTCGTGGCCCATCCAGATGTCGTCGGACACGAGACCCTTCTGGTGCGCGGGGTTCGAGAAGACCTGATCGACCGTGGCAAGCACCGCCGGCACCGAGCGAAACGAATGTTTCAGCCGCACGTGTTCCAGGGCGCCGCTCGAACGCGCCAATGAGGCCCGCATTTCGTGAAACATATGCGGCGCCGCGCCTTGGAACGAGAAGATCGATTGCTTCTCGTCGCCGACCGCGAAGAACGTGCGCACGCCGGTACGGCTTCCGGCGCCGGCAAAGAATTCGGCGGCAAGCGTTTCGAGAATTTTCCATTGCGAGGGACTCGTGTCCTGCGCTTCGTCGACGAGAATGTGGTCGATGCCCGAATCCAGCTTGAAAAGCACCCAGCCCGCGTCCGAGCGTTCGAGTAACGCGAGCGTGCGCTCGATCAGATCGTCGAAGTCGAGCACGCCGCGCGCGCCCTTTACGTGTTCGTAGCGCGCGAAGACTTCCGCCACGACGCGGATCAGCGCCAGCGAATTTTCGAAACATTCGGCGGCCTTGCGACGCTCGCGCAACGGCACGAGCCGCCGCTGCTCGCAGTAAAGCTCTTCGACGAGATCGGGACACGCGTTTCGCCGTGCATTGGTTGCAAGGCTCTTGCGCTTGTCGCCTCCGCCGCCTTCGGTAAAGAAGAAATCGAGATAGGCCGAGACGCAAGCCTCGCGTGCCTCGTCCGTCGCGCCGCTAAAAGAATCATAAGCGGCCGTGGCCGTCCGGAGCCGCGCGGCATTGTTTCGGTCGGTAATCGAGCCTTGCTCGAGGAACGCCGCGAATTCGCGCCAGCGGCGCGGGGGAATGCCCGCCTCGATCATCTCGCACTCGATCGCCGCCGTGCCGGCATCGGGCGCAAGATCGAGCGCGCAGCCGAGATCGGCGGCGGCGTTTTTGATGTCGTAGTGGCGCAGCGTCGCGCGATGCTGCGTCGCTTCGGCGATCAGCCGGTCGAATTCCTCCTGCGAAGTCGCGGCGGAGAGACGCCGCAAGGCAATGCCCAGTTCACCCGGATCGGCGCGCGCCGCGGCGAGCGCCTGACGCCGCGCCTCGCTTAGCAGCTCTTTTTCGCCGATCTCGTCCGTCACCTCGAAGCGCGCCGGTACGTTCGCTTCGAAGGGAAAGAGATGCAGCAGCCGTTCACAGAAACCGTGGATAGTGTGCACCTTCAGGCCGCCCGGCGTCTCGACGGTGCGGGCGAAGAGGCGCCGCGCGAAAACGAGCGCCTCAGAAGAGGGCGCCGGCGCGCCGATGTCGAGAATCGCTTGCCGCAGCGCCGCGTCGTCAAGTTCGGTCCATTGCGCAAGCGCCGCGAAGATTTTCTCGGCCATATTGGCCGCCGCGGCTTTCGTGAAGGTGAGACAGAGGATCTTGGCGGGCGCGACGCCGGCGAGCAGCAGGCGCAAGACGCGCTGCGCCAGCACATGCGTCTTTCCGGAGCCGGCGTTCGCCGAAACCCATACCGATGCGCCGGGGTCCGACGCTTTGGCCTGCTCGTTGCGCACGTGCGCGGGAAGTTCGAAGGGCGCGCTCATCTTCTTTCCTCGTCGGCGGACGCCCATTCTTTCACGCGCGCCAGATGGTCGTAGGCGTTGTAGCGCGCCGCGAACTTCGCGAATGGACGCGGCGGATAGGGCGTCGTGGGATCGCGGAATTGTTCGAGCAGCACGCAAAGCCCGGCAAAATGCTGCTCCGCCAACGCGGCGATACTCTCGTCCGTTCCGTTTCCCGAGCCGAGCGGCTTCTCTTCGCCGCCGTCTTTGCCGAGCAGCTTGACGTAGAGCGCCTCTTCGACTTGCGTTCCCTGCGGCAGGCCGAAAGCGCCGCGCCGCGCCATCGCCGCCTCCAACGTCAGTTGCGGCGCGAACCCGACGCGCACTTCCCTGGGGCTCGGCGGCGTCCCGGTTTTGTAATCGATGATGCTCACCGTGCCGTTGGCGCGCCGTTCGAGTCGGTCGGCCTTCGCCGACAACGTAAAATGCGTGCCGTCGGCGAGGGGGATGTCGATCGAGCCCTCGATCTCGACATCGAGCGCGGCGAGCGGACGCCGGCTTGTCTCGAAATCGAGATAGAAGCGCATGGCTCGCTCGATTCGCGGCCATTGGAAAATTGCGAAATCCGGATCTTCCAATTCGTTCCGGAAAGCCGCTTGCATCCTCGCGGCAAGGGCAGCCGCCGCATCGGCGGGCAAAGGCCCTTGCGGATACCGGGTCCCGAAATCCGCGAGCACCGCGTGAATCATGTTCCCCAGGATTCGCCGCTCCTCGGCTTGACCGGTGTCCGGGAGCGCCGCGAGCTTGAGAATGTATTCGGCGTAGATCGCGTAAGGATCGCGGCGCAGCATCTCGATGCGCGTTACACTAAGGCGGCGCGGCCGCAGCTCGACCGGCGGGCGCGGCATCGGCCGTTGACTCGCGGCGACCGGCTCGGCGGGGCGGTCGATCGCCCGGGCGAGCGCCAAGAAAGTTTGCCCGCGGGCCCGGCAGGCTTCGAATTCTTCGCCGCCCAACGCCGCCATTCTTTGCACGAAACGCGATGCAATCGTCGGCGTACCGTCGCGCTTCAGGGCGCGGCTCAGGACAACGCGCGCGTGGCCCATCGCCATCATGAAATCGTGCGCGGTCTGGCCGATCTTGCGTTCCGGCGGCGTCAAGCCGAGCGCGGCGCGCATCGGCCGGTTCAAAAAGGCGTTGCTCTGCGCCTGCGGCGGCCAGATCGTCTCGTCGAGGCCACCGAGCAGCATCACGTCGGCGTCCATGAGGCGCGCTTCGAGCAGGCCGAGGATCTTGAGCCGCGGATGCACCCGCCGCGGCCGACGGAGCGTCACCTGCGCCATCGCTTGCGCGAGGAACGGCGCATACGTCTCCGCGTCGAAGTGCAAGTCGGGCAGCGTGCAGCGGTGCAATTCGGAAAGCAAAGCATCGAAGGCCTCGACGTCTTCGCCGCGAACGTTGGGCGCGACCGCATCGAGGACGCGCCGATGCGCCTCGATCCACGGGCGCAGCGGATGCGCGCCGACGAGGGCGGCAAGCGGCGCCAACGCGGTTTGCAGTCGTGTAAGGAGATTTTCGAGCCTCGCCCAATCGTCGTCGCCGATGCGTTTCTGCGCGGGATGTGCGAAACGCTCCTCGGCGGCGCGTCGGGCAGCGGAAATTGCCTCTGCGGGCGTAGGCGCCAAACGACGGAATTGCCGAAGCACGCCGATTTCCAAAAGCGGCGCCAGCCGTTCGACCTCGGCACGAGCCAAGTTAAGGCGCGTCCAGGGATGGGCGAGGAGCGCGACGATCTCGTTTCCCGCCAAGGCACCTGCGGCGGGCAGCACAAGCCGCGCCAGCTTTCCATAGAGGCTGGCGCCCAAAGGCTCGCCCGCCGAATCGTCGATCTCCACCCCGAAGCGGCGCAGCTCGGCGCCGACGCGCCGCGCGAGATCTCGATCGGGCGTAACCAGCGCACCGGTCGCTTCCGGCGTTTCGAGGACCTGGCGGAGCGCGACGGCGAGAGCGAGCGCTTCCTCGCGTTCGTCCGCCGCTTCGATCAGTGTCACACCGTCGAGCGCCGTGGCGATCTCGCCGGTGCGCTCGCGATAGGGCCGCCACGTCTCGGTGGTATCGGCGGGGCGCAGCGCCTTTGACAGGAATTCGTCGCGCGCGTCGCGCGTGGGCATCGGCGTGCCTAGCTCGATCACGCTCTCGCGGCCTACGCCGAGGATCGGCAGCAGCCGGCGCAGCGCCGCCTGCGGATGACCGAAGCCCGGCTCATCCGCGTTCACGTCGCCGATCCGCCGCCAACTCGCCTCGTCAAGCCGAAGATCGAGCCCGGGCAGCACCACGGCGCCCCGCGGCGCCGCGGCGACGGCGGCAAGCAGGCGCGCCGTGGCGCGATTAGTGCCCGTCGAACCGATGGCAATCACCGCTCCCGCATGTCCCGCCTCGATACGCGCGATCTGCGCGTCGACGAGGATCTGTTGGCGGCGCGCCGCATCCACGAAGCCATGTTCCGCGAGAATCGCCGGCCATTGCTCGATGGCGATATTCAGAAAATTGAGCGTGATCCGCCAATAGGGATCGAACTCCGGCAGAGCCAGTGGATCGAGCTTCTTCCAATCCACGTCCTCGATGATCAATTCGTCGATGAGGTCGGCGAGAGCGCCGGCGAGATGCCAGGCGTCGGCCGCCGAGGTGCCGACCAGGCAGGGTTCGCGATCGTCGGTGGCAACGCTTCTGTCGGGGTTCACCGAAACGATCGCATGGCGCAGAGCCAAGGCCCATTTTTGTGCGAGCACCGCAAGCTGCATGCGCCGCCAGACCTCGCTTGCCGCGGGCGAGGCGTTGAGCGGCGCGTCGAGCAGCGGCTCTTCGAAGAGCAGGTCCGTCTGCGTCGATTCAAGAGCGCCCAGCGGCAGGATGCGGGGCAGCAACGTTGCCGGACAAGCGAGCGCTTCGGCAAATTCGTCGACGAGCGCCCGCGCCGCGCGCCGGGTAGGAACATAGATCGTCGCCTGCGCCAGATCGAGCGGCCCCAAAGCGCGCGAGAAGCCTTTGACGATCCTTCCGTCGAGAAGTGCGCCGACGAAGGATTTCAGAAAAGGCGCGCCGGGGGGGACGGTGAAAACGTGTTTGGCGGGCATGACCGATCCGTAGGCGACTCGAAGCGCCGCCCGCGAAAGGGATAGCCCAAACTCACTTTATCCGCGACCGATGCCGTTGAGGTTCTGGGCGACGCGTTCGATGCGCACCGCGGTCTCGCCGAGCGACTCGACGATGTCGTCGGCCCATTCGTCCTGTTCGGTCTCCAGCGTCGTCCTGGCCGAATTGAGATTGACGATCTCGATTTCCAGCGTGGCGATGCGCCGATTGGCCTCGGCAAGCTCGTCGGCGAGCGTAATCGCCGCCATGATCGTCAATCGTTGATCGCCGATTTCCCCGAAATTCTGTTTGAGAGTCTCGATCTTCTCGTCGATCTGCCGCGCTAGACCTTGAAGATGGGCCTCTTCGTTCTCGCCGCAGGCGACCCGATAAACATGCCCTGCGATGGTAACGGTAACTTGCGCCATGACGCGGGCCTCCTATGCTACTTCGTTACATACAATTGCTACATCGCCGCAGGCGATATCATTTCTTGGATCGCCAAGCGGGCGCGGGCGAGCCGCCGGGCCACCTCGTTGTTGGCCAATTCCAAGGACTGCGAGCGGGCGACGGCACCGTCGAGCTCGACTGCGAGCCGCGCTCGGTCGTCCTGCAGCACCGCGAATTCTTCTTCGATGTCGCTGCGTTCGGCATCGGCCTGGAGTCGGCGCCCGCAGGCGGCTTCAAGCTGGTCTAGAGCAGCAACGAGGCCTTTCAAAGCGGCCTTCAAACGAGCTGGCGTACTCATCCGATCTGTCCAGAATATTTTCAATAGGCGCTGTTCAAGGGGAGCGTCAACGCCTGCGACACCTGCTACCCACAGCCAATTTCATTTGGCATGCTTGCGTTAGGTCAGCGAAACGACAGTTCCCGACGAGTCGACGCGGCATCAAGCTGTCGGCGCGCATGGAACAAATCGGAGCTATGCGGCATTCGCTTTCGCTTCGCGTTGCGAAACGATTTTTTACGGCGGCAATAGCGGCGCTATACGAGACGCGGCAATCCGCGCGAGATCGGCCCAGAACGATTGCAAGCGCGGTACCCCCTGCCGAGAATTTCCGTCTTTGCCCGCGACATTATGGGAGGCCGCGGATTGCATCGCACAAAGCCGCGCCGTCTTGCGTGGATTTCGTTCTCGTGCGAGAGAGTGGCCGCCAGATCCGGCGCCGAACCGAACTCGCGCGGACGGCGGCGATCGGCAGGGATGCGTAGCGACGAGAATCGGCGAGGCTGGGAGGGTTGGCGGCCTTGGAGCGCATAGAACCGCTGCCGGATCGCCGGTTCCATCATTTCTGATTGCAGATGAAGAGGCCGTGCCTAGCTCCGGCAATCGGGCTGAAAGCATAGCGATGAATTTCTCTTCAAATTTCTAGGGAATTCCGGCTGATAAGGTTCGCATCGGCGCGCAGCGTGCCCGCGCTTATGGAAGGTTTGAGCATGACGGTGAATGTGGCGATCAACGGATTTGGGCGGATTGGGCGCAATATTTTGCGCGCCATCGTCGAATCGGGGCGTCGCGATATTCGCGTGGTGGCGATCAACGATCTCGGGCCGGTCGAAACCAATGCGCATCTTTTGCGTTTCGATTCCGTTCATGGCCGGTTTCCGGGCGACGTGAAAGTGCTGGGCGACACGATCGACGTCGGCGGCGGCCCGATCAAAGTCACGGCGCTGCGCAATCCCGCAGAACTGCCGCACAGGGAGCTCGACGTCGATATTGCGCTTGAATGTTCCGGCGTGTTCACGTCGAAAGAAAAGGCTTCCGCCCATCTGAAGGCCGGGGCCAAGCGGGTTCTCGTCTCGGCGCCGGCCGACGGCGCCGACCTCACGGTGGTCTATGGCGTCAATCACGACAAGCTCAGGCGCGAACATCTCGTGGTTTCGAACGCTTCGTGCACGACCAATTGTCTCGTGCCGATTGTAAAGGTCCTCAACGACAGTATCGGGATCGAGCGCGGGTTCATGACGACGATCCATTCCTATACCGGCGATCAGCCGACGCTCGACACGCTGCACCGCGACCTTTACCGCGGCCGCGCCGCGGCGCTGTCGATCGTCCCGACGTCGACCGGTGCCGCCAAGGCGATCGGCTTCGTGCTCCCGGAGCTGAAAGGCAAGCTCGACGGCTCCTCGATCCGCGTGCCGACTCCGAACGTATCGATGATCGACTTCAAATTCGTCGCCAAGCGCGCCACGACGCCGGACGAAATCAAGGACATCGTCAAGCGCGCCTCAGAACAGCAGTTGAAAGGCATTCTTGGCTTCACCGAGAGCCCCAACGTGTCGATCGATTTCAATCACGATTCGCGATCGTCGATCTTTCACGTCGATCAGACGCGGGTGATCGAAGGAACGTTCGTCCGCGTGGTCTCGTGGTACGACAACGAGTGGGGCTTCTCGAATCGCATGGCGGATACCGCGGTCGCAATGGGAAAACTCGGATGACAAGAGCCGCGCCGATGGCGCCATTTCCGACTCTCGACGATGCGCAGCTTGCCGGCAAACGCGTGTTAGTCCGGGTTGATCTCAACGTGCCCATGGAAGCGGGCGAGGTCCTTGATTGCACGCGCATCGACCGGATCCTGCCCAATCTGCGTGAGATTGCCGCCAAAGGCGCGAAGGTGATCATCCTTTCGCATCTCGGCAGGCCGAAGGGGCCGGACCCGCAGCTTTCTTTGCGTCCGGTCGTACCGGAACTCGAGCGCCGGCTCAGCAAGCCAGTCGCGTTTTCGCCGGATTGCATCGGCGCCGTCGCCAACAAGGCTGTCGCGGCGATGCATGACGGCGACTACCTGCTTCTCGAAAACACCCGCTTTCACGCCGGCGAGGAGAAGAACGACGCGAAATTCGTCGCGGCGCTCGCCGAACTCGGCGACGTCTACGTCAACGACGCGTTCTCGACCGCGCATCGTGCGCATGCGTCGACGGAAGGGCTGGCGCGCAAATTGCCGTCCTTCGCCGGCCGCTCGATGCAGGTCGAGCTGGAAATCCTGACCAACCTGCTTGCCGATCCGGCGCATCCGATCATGGCCATCGTCGGCGGCGCCAAGGTTTCCACCAAGCTCGAACTTTTGGGCAATCTAATGCGCCGCGTAGATCTCCTGGTCATCGGCGGCGGGATGGCGAATACGTTCCTTGCCGCGCAAGGCAAGGCGATCGGCAAATCCATCTGCGAGATGGAATTTGCCAATGTGGCCCGTCAGATAGTGGCGGATGCGGCGGGCGCAAGCTGTGAAGTGGTGCTGCCCGTTGACGTCGTGGTGGCGCCGAGGCCCGCACCCGACGCGGTGGCGCATGTTGTCGATGTCGACCACGTCAAACCCGACGACATGATCCTCGACATCGGGCCGAGGAGCGTGGAGCGGATCGAGGCGCTCCTCGCCGGTACCCACACGCTCGTTTGGAACGGTCCATTCGGGGCCTTCGAAATTCCGCCCTTCGACGCGGGAACGATCGACGTAGCGCAGACGGCCGCGCGGCTCGCGCAAGCCGGCGAACTCGAATCGATCGCCGGCGGCGGCGATACGATCGCGGCGTTGAATAAGGCGGGCGTTGCGAAGAAGTTCACCTATATTTCGACCGCCGGCGGAGCGTTTCTCGAGTGGCTCGAAGGCAAGCGGTTGCCGGGTGTCGAGGCCTTGCGAAACGGCGTCCGCCGGGTATGATTTGAGGGTCGGCGGCGCACGGCATTTGTGGATCAAGCCCTTGAACAAAGATCAACTGGCTCGAACCGCACAAGCTATGGTGGCGCGCGGCAAAGGCATTCTCGCCGCCGACGAAAGTTCGACTACGATCAAGAAGCGCTTCGGCGCGATCGGCGTCGAATCGACTCCCCAATCGCGGCGCGATTATCGCGAGCTTCTATTTCGCGCCAAGGCGGCGATGCAGCAGCACATTTCCGGGGTGATCCTCTATGACGAGACGATCCGTCAGCGGGCGGCGGATGCGACGCCGCTCGTCAAACTGATCGAGCAGGCGGGAGCGATTCCAGGCATTAAGGTCGATACCGGCGCCAAGCCGCTGCCGGGCTTTCCGGGCGAGACGATCACCGAAGGGCTCGACGGTCTCGCCGCGCGGCTGAAGGAATATTACGAACTTGGCGCGCATTTCGCGAAATGGCGCGCCGTGATCAACATCGGCGCGGGAATTCCGACCCGCGCGGCGATTGCCGCGAACGCCCAGGCGCTCGCCCGTTACGCGGCGCATTGCCAGGCAGCGGACCTCGTGCCGATCGTCGAGCCGGAAGTGCTGATGGACGGCGGCCATCCGCTGGAGCGCTGCTACGAGGTTACCGAAGCCGTGCTGAAAGCGGTTTTTGCCGAGCTTTACGAAATGCGGGTCATGCTCGAAGGCGTCGTGCTCAAGCCAAATATGGTGGTTCCCGGAATGAAGGCGGCAAAACAGGCAAGTCCTGGCGAGGTCGCGGAGGCGACCGTGCGTCTCTTCAAGAATTGCGTGCCGGAGGCGGTCCCGGGCATCGCGTTTCTGTCCGGCGGTCAATCGGATATCGCCGCCACCGCCAACCTCGATGCGGTCAATCGCTTGGGGCCGCTGCCTTGGCCGATCACCTTCTCCTATGGTCGCGCCTTGCAGGCGGCGCCGCAAAAGGCTTGGGGGGGTAAGCCCGGCAACAGCGCCGCCGCGCAGGCCGCATTCCATCATCGGGCGCGGATGAACGGGCTAGCCGCGCTCGGCCAGTGGTCCGAGGCTCTGGAGAAGGCCGCCGCGTGAGACGCGTAACCCGCGCTTTCGCCCTAATTCTCAAGAAGTTTGGCTCGAAAGGCGGCGGGTTCGCACGGCGAACCAGCCGTGCGCAAGAACAATCTAGGCCGTGCCTCTCATGTCCGCTCCACGCCTTTACCTGATCACGCCGGCGATTGCCGAGACCCGCGCCTTTATCGCGCCGTTCGAAGCGGCGCTCGCGGCCGGCGACGTCGCTTGCGTACTTCTGCGCACGGCCGAGGCCGTGGTCGTGCCCCGCCTTGCGCCGATCGCGCAGCGGCGCGGCATCGCCTGCCTCGTCGACGATCCACGCCTCGCGGCATCGAGCGACTGCGACGGCGTCCACGTTCATGGCGTCGGCGCGGCGCTCGAAGCGGCGCTCGCCACCATGAAGCCGCAGCGAATCGTCGGAGTAGGCGACCTCGTCAGCCGCGATGATGCCATGTCGGCCGGCGAGGCGGGCGTCGATTATTTGATGTTCGGTGCCCCGGATAAGGCACGGGATTTCGCGGAAATCCGCGAACGCATTGCTTGGTGGGCGGAGATCTTCAATCCGTCTTGCGTCGGTTACGCGCGTAGCCTCGATGAAGTCGCGCCGTTGGCCCGTGCCGGCGCCGATTTCGTGGCGCTTTGCGAACTTGCGTGGGACGATCCGCACGGGCCCGCCGCGGGCGTCGAAGCGGCGCAGCGCGCGCTCAACGCGGCGCGCGAGCCGGCGGCATGATAAGGGTAGTCGCGATCGGTCTTCTCGTCTGCGTCGGCACCGCGCCGGTTGCCGTCGCAGAGAATGCGCCGACGCCAACGCCCGCGGCGCCCGCTCCGCAGCCCGCACCGCCTGCGACCGCGCCAATCCAAACGCCCGATTTCGCCTACGGCGCCTACCAGCACGGCTATTACGTTGCCGCCTATCAAGAGGCTATGAAGCGGCTGAAGGACAATCCCCAAGACGCCGTGGCGATGACGCTGATCGGCGAACTCTATCGGCAAGGATACGGCGTCAAACTGGACTATGCCGAGGCCGACCGTTGGTATGCGCGGGCCGCCGCGCTCGGAAACCGCGAAGCGATCTTCGCGCTGGCGCTCGCCAAACTGACGGGACAGGGCGTACCCAAGGACCGTGCCGGCGCCGCCGCGCTCTTCGAGAAAGCCGCCGCAATGAACCATGCCGGGGCGCTGTACAATCTCGGGGTCATGGCGGTGGAGAATAACGGCGTGTTCCCGGATTTCGTCAAAGCCGCGCGCCTGTTCACGCGTTCGGCCGAGCTCGGCTACCCCGACGCGGCCTATGCGCTGGCATTATGCTACCGCAACGGCAAAGGCGTCGCGCAGGACGACAAGCTCGCCGCGCAGTGGATGGCGCGCGCCGCCGCCGAGGACGACGTTCCTGCCGAAGTCGAGTATGCCATCATGCTGTTCAACGGGATCGGCGTCGACAAAGACGAAGCCGGCGCCGCGAAGCTTTTCCTGAAAGCCGCCACTGAGCAGAACCCGGTAGCGCAAAACCGCGTGGCGCGCCTTTACGCATCAGGGCGCGGCGTTCGCAAGGATCTGGTCGAAGCCATGAAGTGGAACTTGATTGCGCGCGCCGCCGGCGAAAAGGATGGATGGCTTGACAGCATAATGGACACGCTCACACCGACGCAGAAGGTCGCCGTGGAAACCGCGATCCGCGAGTATAACGGGACGATTCTCTCGCATTGACGCTCAACGCGCCCGAGGATGCGCGCCGCGATAGGCCTCGAGGAGCCGCGTGCTGTCGACGGCGGTGTAGATTTGCGTCGTCGACAACGTCGCGTGACCCAAGAGCTCCTGGATGGTGCGCAGATCGCCGCCGCGGCCCAGCAGATGCGTCGCGAAGGAATGGCGCAGCGCATGCGGCGTAGCCGTTTCCGGCAACGCGAGCGCGCCGCGCAGGCGTTCGACCGTAAGCTGGATGATGCGCGCCGACAGAGGTCTGCCCTTGGCGCCGACGAACAGCGGTCCGTCGGGCGCGAGCGCACAAGGGCAGAGATCGAGATAGGCGGAGATCGCCGTCTTCACCGGGGCGATGATCGGGACGTTGCGGCTTTTGCCGCCCTTGCCGACGATCGTCAGATAGTCGAGGCCGCTGGTCGGCGCATCCTTGCGCGCAATCGACAGCGCCTCGGAAATGCGCAGGCCCGCGCCGTAAAGCAGGGCGAGAACGGCGGCGTCGCGGGCGAGAATCCAATCGGGGCGCTGCTCGTCGGCCCGCGAGCCGACGTCGACCACGGCGCGGGCGGCTTGTGCCGTCAAAGCCTTTGGCAGGCGGCGGGCGAGTTTTGGGCTGCGCAGCGCCGAAAATACCGCGAGTTTCGAGATCCCGCTTCGCTCGATATGGCGCGCCAAGGAGCGAAGCCCGGAAAGCTGGCGTAGCAGCGAGCGGCTGCCGGCGCCCGACTTGCGGCGCGCCGCGAGAAAGCCGCGCAAGTCAGCCGGCTCGATTTTCTCGAAAAGCTTAAGGCTCGGGATCTCGCCGAAGTGCACCGAGAGGAAGCGAAGAAATTGGCCGACGTCGCGGCGGTAGGCGGCCAGCGTATGCGGGGAGACGCGCCGCTCGCCGGCAAGATGCGCAAGCCAATCTTCGAGCGTAGCGGCGAGTTGCGCATCGGCGGGGCCGACAGCGCGTTTCTTGTCGGAAGCGGATCGGACGGCCTTTGGCATGGGCAAGCTATGCCGCCTTTGGTTGAAGGAAGTGTTGCCGGTGCGCCGCTAACTGATCTTTCCCATTCCGGCGATCACGTCGTTCATCGCGGCGGCAAGCAAATCCTGCATCTCACGGCGAATTTGGTGATCCGATTGCGCGACGCCCGCGGCATCGAAATCGGCGCGGATCTTGCGAAAGGCAGCTTCCTCGTCGTCTCCTTCGAGTTGCGCGGCGACGAGCGTGCCGGCGTACGCCTCGGCGGCTTTGCCCGCTTTCCCCAATTTTTCCGCGGCCCAGAGGCCAAGCAGCTTATTGCGGCGGACATTGGCTTTGAATTTGAGCTCTTCGTCGTGTGCGAGCTTGGCTTCATAGGCCTTTTCGCGCTCGTCGAACGTGGTCATCAGAAACCTCTTAATTTGCGCTTGGACCAATTATCTCCAAATAGAGCGCGTGGCCATGCCGGGGACGCTATCGGCACAGCCGCGCAAGCCGAGCCTAAGCCGCCGGCAGAGCCGGGCTTTGCGATAGGTCACGGCGTTGCCCCGGCGGGCGACGTTAAGCTATTATAAAAATGGAACGATTTAGGTCCGTCCCGGCGCCTCTCGCGGCCCGCTTCGTCACCCGTTCCGGCACGGTGATGCTTGTATCGCCGGCCGGAAAAAGCTACGTACCTTTTTGGACCCGCGGCGCCGTCGTGCCCCATCCAACCCCGTAAAGGCCAAGCGAATTTTCTTAAATAAGACGCGGCCTCGGGACCTCTTACAGGAGCCAGGCCCACCCCATGGATCCCCTCCAGCCACGGTTAATCCCCATGAACAACCGCCGCCGGCGCATCTACGAAGGCAAGGCAAAGGTCCTTTACGAGGGACCGGAGCCTGGCACGCTCATCCAGCACTTCAAGGACGATGCGACCGCGTTCAACGCCAAGAAGCACGAGGTGATCGACGGCAAGGGGGTGCTCAACAACCGCATCTCCGAGTTCATCTTCCAGAATTTGAACGACATCGGCGTGCCGACGCATTTCATCCGCCGTCTCAATATGCGCGAACAGTTGATTCGCGAGGTCGAAATCGTGCCGCTCGAAATCGTCGTGCGCAACGTCGCGGCTGGCTCGCTTTCGACGCGGCTCGGCCTCGAAGAGGGCACGCAGCTGCCGCGTTCGATCATCGAGTTCTATTACAAGAACGACGAATTGAACGATCCGATGGTGTCGGAGGAACACGTCACCGCCTTCGGTTGGGCCAACCCGCAGGAGATCGACGACATCATGGCGCTCGCCATCCGCGTCAACGACTTCTTGAGCGGCCTCTTCCTCGGCGTCGGCATCCGGCTCGTCGATTTCAAGATGGAATGCGGGCGGCTCTGGGAAGGCGACGTGATGCGTATCGTCGTTGCCGACGAGATTTCGCCGGACTCGTGCCGGCTCTGGGACATGAAGTCGAACGACAAGCTCGACAAGGACCGGTTCCGGCGCGACATGGGCGGCTTGGTCGAAGCCTATACGGAAGTGGCGCGGCGTCTCGGCATCCTGCAGGAGAACGAACAGCCGCGTGCAATGGGCCCGAAGCTCGTCCAGTCCTGAGCGGACGGGACGCGGCCGTGACGTAACCCTGCCGCTCGCGGCGGGGTTTTGTTTCTGCGGCGGCGATTCGATATAGTTCGGTGGAGGCAGCAATGGGCGTCCCGAGGTTCAATCCCAATCCCATGATGGCGGAGGAATTTTTCGCCTTCACCGCATCGCGCCCCGATGGCGAGAAATGGGAATTGGTTGAGGGGGAACCGGTCTTGAGCCCCGGCGCCAATTATGTACATCAAACGATTGTCGGCAATCTCATTATCGCGCTTGGACGGACGGCGCGTCCTGCCCCTTGGATCGCGATTCCCGGTATCGGCGCGGAAGTGTCGAAGACGAACATCCCTATTCCCGACGTTCTCGTGCGTCCGGCCGATCTGCTCAATGATTGGAAATGCGACGACATGATCGTCGCCTTCGAAGTTCTGTCGCCGTCGACCGCCGATCGCGATCTGCGTTGGAAGCGCAAGGCCTATGCCTGGCTTGCAAGTCTCCGGCATTATGTCGTCGTCGCGCAGGACGCCGTCGAAGCCGTTATCTATGACCGCACAAGCGGCTTCGCGGAGCAGCGGATCGAAGGGCTAGGCGCGAAGCTCGACTTGCCGGCACTCGATATCGCCGTGCCGCTCGAAGACGTTTATCGGCATACGGGGCTCGATCGAGAGCCATGAAGGCGCACATCGTCGTCACCTTGAAGAACGGGCTGCTCGATCCGCAAGGCAAGGCGATCGAAGGCGCCTTGAAATCGCTCGATCTCGCCGGCATCGAGAACGTCCGCCAGGGCAAGATTTTCGAGGTGGAACTGGCCACCGAAGATCGTGCCAAGGCGCGGGACCTTCTCCAACGCGCCTGCGAGAAA
>JASHSB010000105.1 GCA_030036945.1 Methylovirgula sp.
GGACCGGGATCGGCTCGCGGACCGGATCGACGCCGGCCGCCCGGCAAAGCGCGGCGACGGCCGGAAAGCGCACCGCGAAATCGAGGTTTTTCACGCGCCGCGCGTCGAGAAAGACACGATGGCCTTCGTTCATCCGCCGCCAGACGGCGCGTGCCACCACGTCGCGCGGCGCAAGTTCGGCGCGCGGCGTATCCGCCAGGAACCGTGTGCCTCGTTCATCGACGAGGGCCGCGCCTTCGCCGCGTACCGCTTCGCTGATCAGTGCCAAACGAAGTCCCGACGCATCGAGCGCGGTCGGATGGAACTGGACGAACTCGAGATCGGCGAGCTTGGCGCCGGCCCGCGCCGCGAGCGCGAGACCTTGGCCGAACGAGCCGACCGGATTGGTTCCGTGCAGGAAAAGACCGCCGATGCCGCCCGTAGCCAGGACGACGCGGCTCGTGCGCAATACGGACGGTTCGCCGAGCCCATAAACGAGCAGCCCGGTGATGGCGCCGTCCTCGACGACGAGGCGCCGCGCGGCCAGTCCTTCGATCACGCCGATGGAAGGCATCGCGCGCACCGTTTGCGTCAACGCGCGGATAATCTCGCGCCCGGTCGCATCGCCGCCGGCGTGGACGATGCGCTTACGCCGATGCGCGGCTTCGAGGCCGAGCCGCAAGGTGCCGTCGGGACCGCGGTCGAAGCGGACGCCAAAACGTTCGAGACTTTCGATCGCTTTGGGAGCGGCGCGAATGATGCGCTCCACGACGGAGGCGACGCACAACCCGTCGCCCGCCGCGAGCGTATCGGCGATATGCAGCGCCGGATCGTCGTCCGGCCCGACGCTCGCCGCGATGCCGCCTTGCGCCAAAATACTCGACGTCTCGGCGCCAAGCCGCGCTTTGCTGAGCAACACGCAAGGCGCGGGGGCGAACGACAGCGCCGTCATCAGGCCGGCGATCCCGCCGCCGACGATGACCGGACGCCCGTCGAGGTCGTGGATGTCCATCACGGCACCGCCAACATGCGTTCGACCGAGCGGCGCGCCCGCGCCGCGGTCAAGGGATCGATCTCGACTTCATGCCGCATCGTCTCCAGCGCGCGGCGGATCTTGGGCAGCGTAATGCGCTTCATGTGCGGACAGAGATTGCAGGGGCGGATGAATTCAAGTTCCGGATATTGGATCGCGATGTTGTCGCTCATCGAACATTCGGTGAGCAAGGCGACGCGTTCCGGGCGTCGATCGGCGACGTATTTGGAGATCGCCGCGGTCGAGCCGGAGAAATCGGCGGCCTGCACGACTTCGGGCGGACATTCGGGATGCGCCAGAATGACCACGCCGGGATAATCCTCGCGCAACTCAGCGACCTCTTCGGTGCCGAACCGCTCGTGCACTTCGCAATGCCCGGCCCAGCTAATGATCTCGACGCCGGTCTCGGCGGCGACGTTTTTCGCCAGATATTCGTCGGGGATCATGATGACGCGCGGCACGCGCAGCGATTCGATCACAGCACGGGCGTTGCCCGATGTGCAGCAGATGTCGGATTCGGCCTTCACCGCGGCGGAAGTGTTCACATAGGTGACTACCGGCACGCCCGGATGACGGCGGCGCAGTTCGCGCACGTTCTCGGGGGTGATCGATTCGGCCAGTGAACACCCGGCCGCCGGATCGGGGATCAGCACCGTCTTGCAGGGATTGAGCAGCTTGGCCGTCTCGGCCATGAAGTGAACGCCGGCGAGCACGATGACGTCGGCATTGACCTCGGTTGCCTTGCGCGCCAAAGCGAGGCTGTCGCCAACGATATCGGCGACGCAGTGGAAGATCTCCGGCGTCTGGTAGTTATGCGCCAGGATCACCGCGTTGCGGCGCTTTTTCAGGGCCTCGATGGCATCAATGTCGGCGGCGAATACCGGCCACTCGATGGCCGGAATTTGCTGGCGCACCTTGGCATGAAGATCCTCTCGAGGCGCGAGCGCGGTCGTGGCCATGGATATACTCTGCCCGAGCATTAATTGGTAATATGCTGGGGTTGAGTATAAGTTTTGTCAAGACCGGGAGATCGGAAGTTTCGTCCCGACGACCGCCCGTTCGGTCAGCACTTCGCGGCGGAAACGGAACAGTTTGGCGGGGCGCCCGCGCGTATCCTGGCTCATTTCGCCGGTTTCCTCGACGAGTTCCTGCTGGGTGACGAGGCGGCGGAAATTCTGCTTGTGCATCAGCCGTCCGGCGAGCGCTTCGACGCAGCGCTGCAATTGCAAAAGCGTGAACGTATCCGGCACGAGCTCGAACACGACGGGATGGTATTTGATCTTCGCCCGCAGCCTGGCGATGCCGGTCGCCAAGATGCGGCGATGGTCGAGGATCATGCTGCGGCCTTGTACGGGCGCCGGCCCGAACTCGGGGTTCTGCCGCCGCGCCTCGGGAACGAGCCCCGCCTCGTACAGCAGCTCATAGCGCTGCAATACCAGCTCTTCGTTCCACGGCTTTCCTTCGAGGCCGAAGGATACGGCGATGCGATTGGCGCGTTGCCGGCGCAACGTCGGCATCGCATCCGCGAACGCGCGCAGATTCGGCAGCAAAACTTCCTCGATCGCCGGCGGCACGCCGAGCCGCCGGTCTTCCCAGGGAAAATAGACGTACCAACTCTGCCAGCTTGCTTCATCGCCGGCCACGGTCGGCTGCTCGCGGGTCAGGCCGACATAGCTGATCGAAATGACCCGCTGATCGGGACCGATACCGCGATCCCGATCGGCGAACGTGTAGAGCTGTTCGACGTAGCCGAGCGGATGATGCGTCTGCCGCTCGACCCAGGCGCGCATTCCCGCTTGCAGGGAACGATGCGTCAGCTCAAACGGGCCAGACGGCAGCGCCCGAGCGTCCTGCAAGGTAAGAACACGCGGTTCACCGCCGGTGACGGCGACGAGGACGGCGACGAGGTCGGCGGCGATGCCCGGTCCCGCCACGCTGGTCTCCAAATCCTTGTCGCCGCCGACCGGCGATGTCGGCTGCAAGGCGCGCTCGGGCCTAGTCATCGTCTCTTCATCCCAACGAGAGGCGCGGGAGTCTGGCGAATTGCACCGCTTCCACGGCGATCAGCACCTATTTGCCTATTCATTGTGACGGCCTTCCGTCGGGCCTGAGAAACTTAGCCGAACTCCAAAGATAACGCAGCAATTGCATGACGCGGCCAATGCCAGGGGGCGAGATAGATTGCATCGCCGCGCAGCGTCAAGCGCGCCGCCCATGGATTTGCGGCAAGCCAGAAGCTCGCGGCGCGCGCCACGCGCCGCTGCTTTCGGACGTCGATTGCCGTCATCGCCTCGAGAAGCGTGGGGCGCAATTTCACCTCGACGAAGACGATTGCGTCGAACTTCCGGGCGACGAGGTCGATCTCGCCGCCGTCGACGCAAAAAACGGCGGGCTAGAATGCGGTAGCCTTTGAGCCGCAGAAACAGAGCCGCCG
>JASHSB010000106.1 GCA_030036945.1 Methylovirgula sp.
AACATGGTGCGCGGCGGGGCGGCGGTGGCCGCCGATTTGACCGAGCGGGAGAAGGAGATCTGCGCGGTCGTCGGTCCGGAGCTAAAACGCCGCGGGTTATGGCTGGTGGGAATTGATGTAATCGATGGTTATCTGACGGAAATCAATGTAACTTCACCCACCGGAATCCGGGCCGTCCGGAACGTAGGCGGCCCGAATCTCGCGGCGCAATTCTGGGACGGGATCGAGCGCAAATTGGACAGAGCTTGAATTCTTCAGCGGACAGCGCGGCGAATTTTCGATGACGATGACGGAACTCGCGCCAATCCTGCGGACGTCTGCACGGCGCGCACCGGCCTTGACCGCGGCACAATTGTTCGATCGCGCCGAAATCTCCCGGACGATCGCCGCGGCGCACGCCGCCGGCATGAACCGCGACGAACTGCGCAAACACGCGGTCGATCTCATTCGCGGCGCGTTGCAAGAGGGCCGGGCGCGCGCCCGCGCCGCTTTCGAGGCGACGAGCGAGGGGCTTGCCTGCGCCGGCAATCTCGCCGTCATCGAAGACGAGCTTATCCACGCGCTCTACGATTTCGTCACCACCTATCTGTGTCCGCCTCCGCAGGGCAAGCCATACCGGCTCGTCGTTGCGGCGGTCGGCGGCTATGGACGCGGTACGCTCGCGCCTGGTTCCGACATCGATCTCCTCTTCCTTCTTGCGGACAAGGACGAGCTCGGCGAGCGCGTCGCCGAGGCCATGCTCTATTTCCTCTGGGACCTGGGCCAGAAGGTCGGCCATTCGACACGCTCGGTCGGCGAATGCCTGCGCCAGGCGAAGAGCGACATGACGGTGCGTACGGCGCTGCTCGAGGCACGCTTCGTCCTCGGCGACGGCGCGCTGTTTGAGGACATGCGGCAGCGCTTCGCGCGGGACATCATGCACGGCAATCCGCGCGACTTTGTCGCCGCCAAGCTCGCCGAGCGGGACGCACGCATCGCGCGCGCCGGTAGCTCGCGCTATCTCGTCGAACCGAACGTGAAGGAAAGCAAAGGCGGCCTGCGCGATCTCAATACCTTGTTCTGGATCGCCAAATATGTCTATCGCGTGCGCGAAGCCGTGGATCTCGTCGATGCCGGTCTGTTCAGCAAGCGCGAATACCGGCTCTTTCACCGCTGCGAGGAATTCCTCTGGCGGGTGCGCTGTCATTTGCATTTCTTGATGGGACGCGCCGAAGAAGTGCTGAGCTTCGACGTACAGCGTGCCGTCGCGGCTCGACTCGGCTACGCGAGCCGCGGCGGGCTCGCCGGCGTCGAGCGGTTCATGAAACATTATTTCCTGGTCGCCAAGGATGTCGGCGACCTAACGGCGGTTCTCTGCGCGGCGCTGGAAGAAAACCAGGCAAAACCCGCCGCGGTGCTCGACCGGTTTACGGCACTCGTGCAGCCGCACGGCCGCGATCTGCGGCGCGTCGGGTTCGGCGTCGAGAAGGGCCGAATCACGGTTGCCGGACCCGACGTCTTTCGCCGTGATCCCGTCAATCTCATCCGCGTATTCTGGATCGCGGATCGCAACGGCGTGGCCATTCATCCCGACACCAAGCGGCTGGTCATCACGGCGCTGAAACTGATCGATGCCAAGCTGCGCGCCGATCCGGAAGCCAACCGACTGTTTCTCGATATTCTCACTTCGCGCAATTCGCCGGAGGTCGTGCTGCGGCTGATGAACGAGGCCGGCGTGCTCGGCCGCTTCATCCCGGAATTCGGCCGTATCGTCGCGCTGATGCAGTTCAACATGTATCACCACTATACGGTTGACGAGCATCTCTTGCGGGCGATCGGCAATCTCGCCGAACTCGAAGCGCAGCGGCATCGCGAGGATCATCCGCTGGCGAGCGTGATCATACCGTCGATCGAGAAGCGTACGGCCCTCTACGTCGCCATGTTCCTGCACGACATCGCCAAGGGCCGCACCGAGGATCATTCGCTCGCCGGCATCGCCGTGGCGCGCGAACTCTGCCCGCGTCTGGGTCTTTCGGCGGCCGAGACCGAGACCGTCGCGTGGCTCGTCGAGAACCATCTCATCATGTCGGACGCGGCGCAGCGCCGCGATCTCGGCGACCGGCGCACGATCGAGACGTTCGCGGCGCGCGTGCAGACGCTCGAGCGGCTCAAAATGTTGCTCGTTCTCACGGTCTGTGACATCGAGGCGGTGGGACCGGGCGTCTGGAACGGCTGGAAGGGAGAACTGCTGCGCACGCTATATTGGGAGACCGAAGTCGTGCTCGCCGGCGGCCATTCGATGCGCGAGCGCAGCTGGCGGGTGGAGCGCGCCAAGGCGGAATTGCGCGACAAGCTCGCCGACTGGTCGGACCTCGACTTCGAAGCTTATGCGGCGCGCCACCAGCAGGCCTATTGGCTGCGCGTCGACCTGCCGCGCAAAATCCGTCATGCCAAGCTTCTCAACAGGACGGAAATCGAACTGCCGGCGCCGGTCATGGACATCCAGACGGATGCATTCCGTGGCGTCACGGAGCTCACGGTGATCGCTCCCGATCATCCGCGCCTGTTGTCGATCGTCGCCGGAGCTTGCGCCGCCTCGGGCGCCAACATCGTCGACGCGCAAATCTACACGACCAACGACGGCCTGGCGCTCGACACTTTCTTCGTGTCGCGCGGCTTCGACCGGGACGAGGACGAACTGCGGCGCGGCGAGCGGATTGCACTTGCCGTCGAACGTATCTTGCGCGGCGAAATCCGGCTCAGCGAACTTGTCGCCGCCCGAGGCAATCCGACCGGCATCGTTACCTTCGACGTGCCGGCGGAAGTCTCGATCGACAACGATCTCTCCAACAAATTCACGGTCATCGAGGTCTCCGGCCGCGACCGGCCGGGACTGCTCTACGCGATCACCACGATTCTGTCGGGGCTCAACCTCAACATCGGCTCCGCGCACATCGCGACGTTCGGCGAGCGCGCCGCCGACGTCTTCTATGTGACCGACTTGACCGGCGCCAAAATCGACTCGGCAAGCCGCAAGGCGACGATCCGCCAGAAGCTCTTGACGGCGTTCGAGCCGCCCTCCCGGCCGCGGGCGCACTAAGACCGAGAGCGCGACGATCGGCAGCTTGATTTTCCGGGTGGGTGACCTGATATGCTTTTTGGCCCGCACCGTAACGGTTTGTGGGTTCTATCTGAAAATACTTTAGAAAACAGATAGTTGCCACGTTCAGAGCAGCAGCGGATGTCATTATGCCCGACGCCAAATTGACCGACAATGCCGAGCCCGCGGCGGCGCCCGACACGCAGGCCGAGCCGGAGACGGAAAACGTCGCGCCAAATCTGGAGCGCGACAACGCCGAGCTTCGCGACAAACTGTTGCGCGCTCTCGCCGACATGGAGAACTTGCGCCGCCGGACCGAGAAAGAGGTCGCCGATGCCAAAGCTTACGGGACCGCCGCCCTGGCCCGCGATATGTTGAGTTTTGCCGATAATTTGCACCGCGTCGTCGACCACGTTCCGCCCGAACTGCGCGACGGTTCTGAAGCGGTGCGCGCCCTGCTCGAAGGCGTCGAGTTGACCGAGCGCGATTTTCTGGCGCGGCTGGCGCATCACAGGATCAAGAAGATCGAAGCACTCGGCGCGAAGTTCGATCCGAACTTGCACGAATCGCTGTTCGAAGTTCCCGATGACAGCGTGCCGACCGGCACCGTGGTGAAGGTCGTCGATGACGGATACATGATCGGCGACCGCGTCCTGCGCCCCGCCAAAGTCGGGGTGTCGCGCGGAACGGCGAAATCCGCGGCCGGGAAATCCACGAGCCGATAGAGAGACGGCGCGGTCCTTTCGGATCCGCGCCGCACGCACTCTACGCTACGCCTTGCTCCCATGCAGGGAAGCAATCCTCAGTGCAGGGTCTTCAACCACTCGTCGACATTCTTCTGCGCGATGTCGCGGCCGATTCCATAACGCTCCTGCAGAATTCCCTCGAACTGGTCGCGATGCCCGTTGATCTTCTCCAAGTCGCTGTCGCTGAGATCACCCCATTTCTCGCGAATTTTTCCTTTGAACTGTTTCCAGTTCCCTTCGATGCGATCCCAATTCATACGCGGCCTCCTTTTTGATCGTTGACCAACGGCAAGGGAACGCTGACGGCAGGTTCGGGTTCCGCCTGTCGCGGCAACGCTTACGCCCTGCCGCAGTTGATTTGCGGCAATTTTACGCTAAGAATTTTCGAGGGTCGGTTCACCGGCCTTGGCTGAGGCGAGCGTATGAGTTCTCTTGGAACGGGCGGTATCGTCTCCACTCCCGTCTTCGACGAGGAAACGTTCGGAAGTTCGGCCGCGTTATGGGATCTATTGCCGGTCGGCATCCTGGTCTGCGATCGCAACGGCGTCATTGTCCGCCATAACCAAAAGGCTGCGGAGTTATGGGGCCGCGCACCGCGAGCCGGCGAGACGATGCAACAATTCGGCGATGCTTACCGTAGCCTCGACGACGATGGGCTCGCGTCCGCAGCCGAAGTCATGCGAAGCAGCGTTCCGGTTGCCAATCGCGTCATCTTTTCCGTGCACTCCGACGGATTGCCACTTTCGATTCTGCTCAATCTGCAGCCATTGAAAGACGCGCTCGGCAACTGTGCCGGCGCGGTAGCATGCATTCAGGACGCTGGCGGCCTCAATCGCACCGCAAACATGCTGGCGGAGAGCGAACGCCGCTCGCGTGCTTGGCTCGAGGCGCTTCCGGTGGCCGTCTATGCCACGGACAGTGTGGGCCGCGTCACGTTCTACAATAAAGCGGCGGTCGAGCTGTGGGGGCGCCGGCCGGAAATCGGCAGGACGATGTGGTGCGGTTCCTGGCAGCTCTATTGGGTAGACGGCAAGCCCATGCCGCACGATCAATGTCCGATGGCGGTGGCGCTCAGGGAGCGACATCCGATCAAGGGCGCCAACGCGATGCTCGAGCGGCCGGACGGTACACGCGTCCGATTCCGCGCTTTTCCGGTTCCGCTGCAAGATGACGCGGGCAACTTGCTCGGCGCGCTCAACACGCTGATCGACATCACCGAGTTTGGACAAGCCGAGGAAGTCCGCCAGCGCCTTGCCGCGATCGTCGACTCCTCGCAAGATGCGATCATCGGCAAGGATCTCGACGGCATCATCACCAGCTGGAACAAGGGCGCGCAGCAGCTCTTCGGCTATAGCGCCGAGGAAGCGATCGGCAGACCGGTGACGATCCTCATTCCTCACGACCGCCTCGACGAGGAGCCCGAGATTTTGAGCCGCATTCGCCGCGGCGAGCGCGTCGAACGTTACGAAACGGTGCGGCGCCGCAAGGACGGCAGCCTCGTTGATATTTCGCTGACCGTCTCCCCGATCCGCGATATGGAAGGCCAGATCGTCGGCGCCTCGAAGGTCGCGCGTGGGATTGCGCAGCGCCGCCAGGCGGAGGATATTCGCCAGAGGCTGGTTTCCATCGTCGAATCTTCGTCGGATGCGATCATCGGCAAGGATCTCGACGGCATCATCACCAGCTGGAATCACGGTGCCGAGGCGCTGTTCGGCTACACCGCCGAAGAAGCCATCGGCAAGCCGGTAACGATGCTCATTCCGGCCGACAAGATCGACGAGGAACTCGACATCCTCAAACGCATCCGCCGCGGCGAGCGCATCGAACATTACGAAACGGTTCGGCGCCGCAAGGACGGACGGCTGGTAGACATTTCGCTTGCCCTGTCGCCGATCAAAGACGCGGCAGGTAGGGTCGTCGGCGCCGCGAAGATCGCCCGCGACATCACCGAGCGGCGGCGCACGGAAGAGCAGCGGCAATTGCTGCTGCGCGAGATGAATCATCGCGTCAAGAATTTGTTCTCGCTCGCCGGCGGCGTCGTGACGCTCAGCGCGCGTTCGGCCAAGACGCCGGCGGATCTTGCCGGCGCGGTGCGCGAAAGACTCGCGGCGCTTGCCCGCGCACACGACCTGACGCTGCCCGATCTCAGCGCGGGCGCGCTAAAGGCGGAGACGGCGGCAAGCCTTCGCAGCCTGATCGAAACGATCGTCTCGCCGTTCGAGGACGTCGAAATCCATGACCGCCGCGTCTCGATCGACGGGCCGGAAGTCGCAATCGGCATCGGCGCCGTGACCGGCGTGGCGCTGCTCATCCATGAGTTTGCCACGAACGCCGCCAAATATGGGGCCTTCTCGCTTCCCGAAGGCCGCGTCAGGATCGATTGGTCGATCGTGCGCAACATGCTTCTCCTGCAATGGGAGGAAGAAGGCGGGCCGCCGCTCGAACCGCCAAGCGAGGAATCGGCGGGGTTTGGATCGCTTCTCGCGCGTCGCATCGTCGGCGGGCAGCTCGGCGGCCGCATTTCCTATCGTTGGAATCGGGACGGACTCGCGATCAGCCTTTCGCTCCCGCTCGCCGCTCTCTCGGATTAGCGCTTGGCGCGGGAAAACGACGTGAGCCCCTTTCCGCAACGCTCGCCCCACGCGCGCACCTCACCATGGAACCGCCGGCCTGGCATGACGTTGAGCTAAGCTTAACGTCAGGAGGCTGTCATGGGCTTTGGCCGCGGGCTGCTGCTTTGGCTAATCGGCGTTCCGATTCCGATCATTATTTTGATCGCGTTGCTTTGGCATCATTGAATCGTGACGCGGAGGAGGGCGTATTTTATGCCCCGGTTGCGGCGCACGGCGGCATCGTCACGCGCCGCAACGTCAGATTGATCCTCTTGTCTTCGAGCAGATCGGAAGATCCCGGAATAATGCGGGCGATGCCGTGATAGGCGAGCCGCGCCGGGCCGCCGAGAACCAACGCATCGCCGGAGCGAAGTTCGAGGCTTTGCGTCTTGCCGCCGCGCGTCGCCGCGCCGAACCGGAAAACGCATGTCGCGCCGAGCGACAGAGAAACGACCGGCGCCGCGAAATCTTCTTCGTCGCGATCCTGATGGAGGCCCATCCGCGCGGCAAGATCGTATACGTTGACGAGACAGGCCTCGGGCGGGCGCGGATAAAGGCCGAGTTCTTTCCAGGCTCTCAGCGCCAGCGGCGGGATCTCCGGCCACGGCTTGCCGGTTTCGGGATGGGCAGGCTGATAACGATAGCCGTCTCGATCCGAAACCCAGCCGAGTGTTCCGCAATTCGTCATTTTGACGGAAAACGGTTTGCCGGTCCTCGGCATGCACGGCTGAAACAAAGGCGCCGCGGCGATCGCCGCCTCGATATCGGCGAGCAACGCGCGCTGTTCGGCCTCGTCGAGATAGAACGGCACATGCACGAGGCCGTTGTCGTAGCGGCGCGGCCGCGGGCTCTCTAGGATTTCAAGACCTCCTTTGCCTCGATGGTCGAATCTTCCCGAAGCCGATAGAGAAGCACTATGCCGGTGGCGAGTTCGGTCTCCGCGATGCTCTGCGGCGTCATTCGATCGAGGACGATGAGCAAGGCGCGCAGCGAATTACCGTGCGCGACGATGAGAATGCATTCGCCGCGCAATAGGCGCGGCAGGATCTCCCCGCAGTAGAAGGGCAGCGCGCGCGCGACCGTGTCCTTCAGGCTTTCGCCGTTCGGCGGGCGCACGTCGTAGGAGCGCCGCCAGAGCTTGACCTGCGCGTCGCCCCATTTGCGCCGCGCATCGTCTTTGTTAAGCCCGGTGAGCTCGCCATAGTCGCGCTCGTTCAACGCTTCGCTGGCAAGCGCCGGAATATCCGGCTGGCCCATTTCGGCGAGGATGATCTTGAGCGTGTCCCTGGCGCGCGCCAGATTCGAGGAATAGCCGCGGTCGAACGAAATTCCCTTGGCCCTCAGCATCCGGCCGGCGGCATGCGCCTCCTCGACGCCGACTTCGGTGAGAGCGGGATCCTTCCAGCCGGTGAACAGATTCTTGAGGTTCCATTCGCTCTGCCCGTGGCGCACGAGAACGAGAAGGCGTTGCATGGGTCATCCTTGCTGCGCGACCGGAGAGGCGAGCACGTCGGCCATCGAATAAAGGCCGGGCTTCTTGCCGCGGCCCCACAGCGCCGCATGTAGGGCGCCGCGCGCGAAGATTCCACGCTCCTCCGCCTTGTGGGCGAGTTCGAGCCGCTCGCCGGGGCCGGCGAAAATCACGGTGTGCTCGCCGACCATCGTGCCCCCGCGCAGCGAGGAGAAGCCGATGGCGCCGCGCTTGCGTGGGCCCTTATGCGCGCCATCGCCGCGCGCCGCGTCGAGCGCCACGCCGCGCCCGCGCGCCGCGGCTTCGCCGAGCAGCAGCGCGGTGCCAGACGGGGCGTCGACCTTCATACGGTGATGCGCTTCGAGGATTTCGACGTCGTAGTCGGGGCCGAGCGCGCGCGCTGCCTGTTCGACGAGCGCGGCCAGCAGATTGACGGCGAGACTCATGTTGCCGGATTTCACGATTACCGCGTGATGCGCGGCGGCGGCCAGCGCGCCGAGATCCTCAGCGGAGAAGCCGGTCGTGCCGATCACATGCACGATGCGCGCCTGCGCGGCCAAGGCCGCCAGTTCGAGGCTGGCGCGCGGCGTCGTGAAATCGAGGATTCCGTCCGCCTGAACGACGGCGTTCAGCGCGTCGGCGCCAACGACGAGATCGAGCGCGCCGCACCCGGCGAGCGTCCCGGCATCCTGACCGATCGCGGCGTTCCCCGGCGCTTCCAGCGCGCCGGCGAGCGTGACGCCTTCAGTGGCGGCGATCAGCGCAACGAGCGCGCGGCCCATGCGGCCGCCGGCTCCGGCCACGATGAGCCGCATATCGCCCATGACTTTTGAATCCCTAAGCTAACCCGAAGCTTATCTATAAGACCCGGCGGCCGCATTGAAAAGTTGCGGCCGTCATCGCCGGGTCACACGTCTCGGCTAATGTCTTTTCCGACCAGGGTGGCGCGATCGGCGGCAAGCCGGGCATGCGGACCGGATGAACGTTCGCCTGCGGCGTTATCCCTTGGTCACGCGTGCGTTTTGTCCTGCGGCGCGGCATCAATGCCCCCATGCGATGCCGGCGCAGTTGCGTTCTTCCGCCCGCTGCTCCCCTCCCGCGGAAATGCTGGGTTTTCGCGGGATTGGAGTATGCGTTACCCCCGCGCCGCGGCGATCTCGGCTTGAATCGCCTCGGCTGCGGCGCGCGGATCGGCAGCTTCGAGAATCGGCCGGCCGACCACGAGATAATCCGCTCCCGCCTTAATCGCCTCCGACGGCGTTGCGACCCGCTTCTGGTCGCCGCTATCGCCGCCGGCGGGGCGAATTCCCGGGGCGACGAGAATCATTTCTTTCCCGATCGCGCGGCGCAGCTCGGGCATCTCCTGCGCCGAGGCGATAAGCCCGTCGATGCCGATCTTCTTGGCTTGCGCGGCGCGATGCAAGACGAGGTCGCGCACGCCCAGCCGATAGCCGGCCGCTTTGAGATCCGCGTCGTTATAGGAGGTCATCGCGGTCACCGCGAGAAGTTTCAGCGCACCGCCTGCGGCACCTTGTTTCGCCGCGGCCATGGTCTGCGGATAGGCGTGAACCGTCAGGAACTCGATGCCACGCCGCGCCAGCCGCGTGGTCGCCCGCTGCACGGTATTGGCAATGTCGTGCAATTTGAGGTCGAGAAAGACTTTTTTTCCGGAAGCAGAGAGTTCGTCGGCGAACGCCAAGCCTCCGCCGCAAGCAAGCTCCAAACCGATCTTGTAGAACATGACGCTCGCGCCGAGCCGGCCGACGAGGTTGCGCGCTTGCTCCAGATCGGGAAGATCGAGCGCCACGATGAGCCGGTTGCGCGCGTCCATTCCGCTAAACCTGCCCGCGCCGATAGATCCAAACGCGCGCCGGCGGAAAGTTCAGCCAGATGCGCGGCGAACATTCCGCGCGCAAGCCGTTCGCGCCGCGCGGCACCGGCGATTTCAGTCCATACGTGAATTGGACGAAGCGGCCTTCAGGCGGCATCAACTCGAAGGCCTCGGCAACGAGCGCGGCGCGCATCGGTTCGGGCTTGTTGAGCAGCGGCAGGCTGGAGACAATCGCGGCGGGCGGCGCATCGAGGCGGCCGCGCAGCGTCGCGGCGAGCCGATAGGCGTCGCCTTCGACGATTTGCACGCCGGGAAAACGCGCCGCGAGCAACGCGCAGAAACTCGCGTCGAATTCGACGAGGATGAGCCGGGCCGGCACGACACCGCGGTTCAGCAAAGCGCGGGTAACGACGCCGGTTCCGGGGCCAAGTTCGACGATCGGGCCGGGTACGGCGGGATCGACGCCGCGCGCCATCGTCTCGGCTAAAGCCGCGCCGGACGGCAGCAGCGCGCCGATCTGCAGAGGGTGGTCGCAAAAGGTTCTGAAAAACCGCGCTTCGTCGGCGAGTTTCGGCGCGCGCATCGTCGGATTGTCAGGCAATGTCTTGGCCCCTACTGCGCGCCTAAAATTGCCGACAATGATGGCTGCGTCAAGAAAACGTGGACTCGGTTACGGTCGCGATGACGAGGGTAGCGCCGCTCAATTTCCCAAGTTCTCGAAGAAGTCCTTCATTTTCGCGAAAAAGCCGGACGACTCCGGATGCGTGCTGCTCGAGGAGAGAGACTCGAATTCGGCGAGCAATTCGCGCTGGCGCTTGGTCAGATTCTGCGGAGTCTCGACGGTCATTTGGATGTAGAGATCGCCGACGTCGCGCGAGCGTAGCACCGGCATGCCCTTGCTCTTCACCTTGAACTGTTTGCCGGACTGCGTGCCTTCCGGGATCTTCACCTTGGTTTCGCCGCCGCCCAGCGTGCGCACGGCGATCTCGCCGCCGAGCGAAGCCTGCACCATCGAGATCGGTACGCGGCAGAAGAGATCGGCGCCGTCGCGCTGGAAGAAGGGATGCGGTTTCGTCGATACGAAAATGTAGAGATCGCCGGGCGGGCCGCCGCGCAGTCCCGCCTCGCCCTCGCCGGCAAGGCGGATTCGCGTGCCATCCTCGACCCCGGCCGGCACGTTGACCGACAGGCTGCGCTCGCGCGTCACCCGGCCCGAACCGGCGCATTGCGGGCATGGATTGTCGATCATCGCGCCTTGCCCGTGGCAATGCGGGCAGGTGCGTTCGATCGAGAAGAAGCCTTGTTGGGCGCGCACGCGGCCATAGCCGCCGCAAGTCGAGCAGGCGCGGGGTTTGGCGCCGGGTTTGGCGCCGCTGCCCGCGCACGCCGTGCAAGTAATGGACGTGGGCAGGCTTAAATTCGCGGTCTTGCCGGAAAAGGCTTCTTCGAGGGTAATTTCGAGATTGTAGCGCAGATCGGAGCCGCGCGTGGTGCCGCTCCGCGCGCCGCCGCGCCGCCCCATCACGTCGCCGAACAGATCGTCGAAAATGTCGGCCATCGAAGCGGCGAACCCGTCGCCCGCCGAAAAGCCGTTGCCGCCCGGTTCGAACGCCGCATGTCCGTAGCGATCGTAGGCGGCGCGCTTCTGCCCGTCCGAGAGGATCTGATAGGCTTCGTTCAACTCCTTGAACTTGCGCTCGGCGGTCGCGTCGCCCGGATTGCGATCCGGGTGGTATTGCATCGCGGCTTTGCGGAACGCCGCCTTGAGTTCGACATCCGAACAACTCCGCGATACGCCGAGCACCTCATAAAAGCAGCGTTTCGCCATCGCAGATCAGATCCTATCCGGCCTTCGCATCATAACGGATTCGAGACGGATTTTCGCAGTTCATGAGGGCGCGGGGAGCGCCACGTCAACAGATAAGAAATCCGCGCCCGAATTGCCAACCCTCGATTCCCCTGCAAAAAAGCCAGGCGAGGCGCCTGGCTTTTTGCATCGCCCGGGCGCTTGGCTCAGGCCGATTTCTTCTTGTCGTCGGGACCGACTTCCTTGAACTCGGCGTCGATCACGTCGTCCTTCTGGCTCTCCTCGCCGGCGCCGGGCGCGGCGCCCGATTCGCCCTGCGCCTTGTACATCGCCTCGCCGAGCTTCATGGAGGCCTGCACGAGGTCCTCGGTGTGTGCCTTGATCGCTTCGAGATCGTCGCCCTCAAGCGCCTTGCGCAGCCCCGCGACCGCCGACTCGACCGCGCTCTTGTCGGATTCCGCGACCTTCGATCCGTATTCGGCGATCGACTTCTCGGCCGTGTGAATCATCGCCTCGCCGTGGTTCTTGGCGTCGACGAGCTCACGCCGCGACTTGTCTTCGGCGGCGTGCAACTCGGCATCCTTCACCATCTTGTCGATATCCGACTCGGACAGGCCGCCCGAGGCCTGGATGCGGATCTGCTGCTCCTTGTTGGTCGCCTTGTCCTTGGCGGTGACGTTGACGATGCCGTTGGCGTCGATGTCGAAGGTGACCTCGATCTGCGGCACGCCGCGCGGCGCCGGCGGAATGCCGACGAGGTCGAACTGGCCGAGCAATTTGTTGTCCGCCGCCATCTCGCGCTCGCCTTGGAAGACGCGGATCGTCACCGCCGTCTGATTGTCCTCGGCGGTCGAGAAGACCTGGCTCTTCTTGGTGGGGATCGTCGTGTTGCGGTCGATGAGCCGGGTGAACACGCCGCCCAACGTTTCGATGCCGAGCGACAGCGGCGTCACGTCGAGGAGCAGCACGTCCTTCACGTCGCCTTGCAGGACGCCCGCCTGGATCGCCGCGCCGACCGCCACCACTTCGTCCGGGTTGACGCCTTTGTGCGGCTCCTTGCCGAAGAAGTTTTTGACGACTTCCTGCACCTTGGGCATGCGCGTCATGCCGCCGACCAGCACCACCTCGTTGATTTCGCCGGGGCTGAGGCCGGCGTCCTTCAACGCCTTGCGGCACGGTTCGACGGTTTTCTGGATGAGATCGTCGACCAACGCTTCGAGTTTGGCGCGGGTGAGCTTCAGCGCCAGATGTTTCGGGCCCGAGGCGTCGGCGGTGATGTAAGGCAGGTTGATTTCGGTCTGCGTGGCCGAAGAAAGTTCGATCTTCGCCTTCTCCGCCGCTTCCTTAAGGCGCTGCAGAGCGAGCTTGTCCTTGCGCAGATCGATGCCACTCTCTTTGCGGAATTCGTCGGAAAGATAATCGACGATGCGGTTGTCGAAATCCTCGCCGCCGAGGAACGTGTCGCCGTTCGTCGATTTCACCTCGAAGACGCCGTCGCCGATCTCGAGGACTGATACGTCGAACGTGCCGCCGCCCAGGTCGTATACGGCGATCGTCCCCGAGCCCTTCTTGTCGAGACCGTAGGCGAGCGCCGCCGCGGTCGGCTCGTTGATGATGCGCAAGACTTCAAGCCCGGCGATCTTGCCGGCGTCCTTGGTCGCTTGCCGCTGCGCGTCGTTGAAATAAGCGGGGACGGTGATGACGGCCTGGCTCACCGGCTGGCCGAGATAGGCCTCGGCCGTTTCTTTCATCTTCTGCAGGATAAACGCGGAGATCTGCGAGGGGGAATACTTCTTGCCGGCGGCCTCGACCCAAGCATCGCCATTGGGGCCCTTGACGATCTTGTAGGGGACGAGGCCCGTGTCCTTCTTGACCATCGGATCGTCGAAAGGACGGCCGATGAGCCGCTTGATGGCGAAGAACGTGCGCTCCGGATTGGTTACCGCTTGGCGCTTCGCCGGCTGGCCGACAAGCCGTTCGCCGTCCTCGGTAAACGCTACGATCGAAGGCGTGGTGCGCGACCCTTCCGCGTTCTCAATGACCTTCGGTGCGGACCCCTCCATGACCGCTACGCAGGAATTGGTGGTTCCAAGGTCGATTCCAATTACTTTGGCCATGACTCTTTCCTTTCGAGCCGCCTGATCGCCTCAATGCGGTCCGGCGTCCGGCATGCCGCCCGGTCCCCGATCAATGTCAATGTAGTAGCGGCGCAGTCGCGCACAAGATGAAGCCTATATAAGGGGGCAATTTTCCGGCGCAAGCCGCGATCGCCGCGATCGTCTAAACGCAATATTAGGGAACGCGGCCTGCTTCCTTCGATTGACTGGTGAGCGGCGGCAACGCCGCGAGGCTGATGGCAGACGAAAGGACACCTTCCATGAGGCTTCTCATTTTGCTGGCAACCGGCGCGCTCCTCGCCTCTGCTCCGGCGGCGATGGCGCACTCGATGCGCTGCGACAGGATCGTAAACGTCGCTCCTTATTCCGTCTATCAAGGTCCGGATGGGACCTATAATTCCTATGCGGACTATGTCCGGGACGTGGATGGAGTGCCGTGCGGGCAGAATTGCAGCCTGCAGGCGGAGGCGCGCTGGGCCACGATGACGCGTGAGCATTGCCCGGGCTGAGCACCCGTTGGTTCCGGCGTGGGGCGAAGTGCCGGCTCCTAGTTCCGTTCAGGAGAAACGCGGGCCTCGCCGCGCTTCCGCGAGTGCACGGGAAAGCCCCCTCGCAAAGGCCGCCTTTTCGTCGGGGCCGAGAAAATTGCCGATCTCGACGCTCTGGCCGCGCGAGACGAGCGCCAATTTCTGCACTCCGAACTCTTCATGTTCCTCCTTGTCGAGACGTACCCAGGAAGGGTGGAAGCGCCATTCCGCCTTTGCCCCCTTCGGCGAGACTTTGGCGAGCATCAGTTCGATCGGCGTAACGGCCACGTCCTCATAGGCGCGGGCGGCGCGGAAATTGGCGCGGAAGGCGAGGTAAAGGAGCGCCACGTCGAGCCCCATGAAACCGGCGACGGGCCACGCGCCGGCGATCACGAACGGCAGCGTGGCGAAAAAGCTCATACCCGAGAAGACCAGGATGAGGATATGGAAATTGCGCTTGCTCAGCGAGCGATGCGGATAGAGGCGCACCGCGAAAATGCGCCGCGTCGCCGGGTCGTTCTCGTCGCCGGTGTGGATCGACGGCTCGGTCATTCGAGCTCGCCCTTCTCTCGAGTCTCTATAAACCTTATAACGCCGCGATGGCGGTGAGCACCAGGGTGAAGCGCAAAACCAGCGAAAAAGTTCCCCGGCTGCGCGACCGAGCGAGCGTCCGGGAAATCTTCCGGCGCTTCGCGGCCGCGGTGCCGGACCCGCGCAGCGAGCTCAAATATCGCAATCCATTCACGCTGCTCGTCGCCGTGGTCCTGTCGGCGCAGGCAACCGATGCCGGCGTCAACAAGGCGACCGAGAAACTCTTCGCGGCGGCGGACACGCCGGAGAAAATGCTGGCTCTCGGCGAGGCGAAGCTCACCGGCTTCATCAAGACCATCGGCCTTTATCACGCCAAGGCCAAGAACGTCATCGCGCTTTCCGAGCGGCTGGCGAACGAGCATCACGGCAAGGTACCAGCCGACCGCGACGCCCTCGAAGCGCTGCCCGGAGTCGGGCGCAAGACCGCGAACGTCGTGCTCAATACCGCTTTCGGCTGGCCGGTGATCGCCGTCGATACGCATGTCTTCCGGGTCTCGAACCGAGTGCCCCTCGCGCCCGGCGCGACGCCGCGCGAGGTCGAGGACGGGCTCATGAAGATCGTTCCGGACGAATATAAGGTTCATGCTCATCATTGGCTTATTCTGCACGGGCGC
>JASHSB010000107.1 GCA_030036945.1 Methylovirgula sp.
TCCGGACCGCCCGGCAGACCGCCGGCATCCGCCGTCGGCTGCAAATGCGGCCAGCGTTTCACCATGTCGGAAGGCGGCATCCAATGCGGCCATTCTTCTTTGTGGCCGACGGTGGCTACGCCGGTCCAGCCCGCCGCCTCCGAACCGGCGGCGATGCCGTAACGGATCGCCTTCTGGCCCGGCAGCACGTAGTAGAGGAACATGTGCTTGGTATCGACGATGATCGTGCCCGGTTTTTCCGGCGTGGCATAATCGACCTGATAGCGCCGGAATTCCGACGGAATGTCGGCTTTCGGCGCAAGCGCCAGATATTCGCTGTCCCGCGCCGACAAGCTTGGATCGGGCGTGGCCACACCGTCTTCCACGCATCCGGCAAGCGACATCACCAAAACCGGCAATATCCCAACGAGTGATTTGAATCGCATCTGAATTTTCCCCGCTTCTGGAATGGAAATAACGCATTGGCCTTCGTCTTGCCATCCTCGCGTGCAGCTGAAAACGACTTCGAGGCGAGAAGACGGCGGGCTGTGGCGCAAATGAAACAGCTCGCCTGAGCTGTCCTCGGCAATCCGTTCGTCCGGCGTGTCGCCGGACCTTCATTTTTGGGTGATCGCCGTGGCTACTGCCCTTCTCGGCCATCCCGCGAGTCTCGGCCACGCGACAAGTCCCGGCCATCCGGAGCGCGCCGAGCGCCTTCGCAGCGTCGAAAATGCCCTGGCAGCCGAGGAATTTCTCCCGCTTAAGCGCATCGAGGCGCCGCGCGCCGACCGGCGGGCTATTTTACGGGTCCATCCGCCAGGATACCTCGCAAAGATCGAGTCGGCGGCGCCCGCCACGGAGCTGGTCGCGCTCGACGCGGACACGCTGTTGAGCCCCGGCACGTTTGAGGCCGTCCTGCATGCGGCGGGAGGCGCGGTATTGGCGACGGACGTGGTTTTCCGCGGCGAGGCCGACAATGCCTTTGTCGCGGTCCGTCCGCCCGGCCATCACGCCGAAGCGGAACGGGCGATGGGCTTCTGCTTCGTCAATACGGCGGCCGTGGCGGCCCGTCATGCGCAAGCGGAGCACGGCGCGGAACATATCGCGATCGTGGATTTCGACGCCCACCACGGCAACGGGACCCAGGCGATCTTCTGGTCGGACCCGACCGTGCTTTATTGTTCGACGCACCAGATGCCGCTCTTTCCAGGCACCGGCGCGGCCCGCGAACGCGGCGAATACGATACGATCGTCAACGCGCCGCTCTCGGCAGGCGCCGACGGAACTCTTTTCAGAGAGGCGGTAGAATCGGTCATCTTGCCGCGCATTGCGGCGTTCGCGCCGGATTTGATCGTCATCTCGGGCGGGTTCGACGCGCACCACCGCGATCCACTCGCCAATCTGAACTTCACTGAGAATGATTTTGCTTGGATCACCGGCAAGCTGATCGATGTCGCGCTCGCCCATTGCGACGGGCGCATCGTCTCGGTGCTCGAAGGCGGCTACGATCTTGAAGCGTTGGCCGGCTCGACGGCGGCGCACGTGCGGACGTTGATGGGGCGTAGCATGCCAGTAGGCAACTTCTCTCAGCCTTCGTCCTCGACCGGCTCGTAGGCGACGATCTCGATGCCGAATCCGGAGAGGCCGACGTATTTGAGCGGAGAGGAAGTGCGCAGCCGGATCGAAGAAATCCCGAGATCGCGGAGGATTTGCGCGCCCACCCCGATCTCGCGCCATTCCTTGATGCGCTGAGTTTCCTTGTCCGGCCGCTCGGCCTTCGGCACGTTGACCGGCACCCCCGCCGTGCCGTCGCGCAGATAGACGAAGACGCCGCGGCCCTCCTTCTTGAATTGCGCGAACGTCTTGTGGATCAGCGTTCCGCCGGCGATCACGTCGGCGACGATGTCGGCGCGGTGCAATCGCGCCGGCATGTTGCGCCCGTCGCCGATCTCGCCTTGCACGAAGGCAAAATGCTGGACCGGATCGTAAGGCGTCACATAAGCGTAGCCGGCGAGCGGTCCGCTGGGGCCTTCGACCGGAAAAGTGCCGACCCGCTCGATGAGCTTCTCGCGCGCCTGCCGATAGGCGATCAGCTCGGCGACCGAAATCCGTCGTAAGCCGTGTTCTTTCGCGAAGGCGTCGATCTGCGGCCCGGTTCGCAGGCTGCCGTCGTCGTTGGTGAGTTCGCCGATCACCCCGACCGGCGGCAAGCCGGCGAGCCGGCAAAGATCGACCGCCGCCTCCGTATGGCCGGAGCGCATGAGGACGCCGCCCTCGCGGGCGATCAGCGGGAAGACGTGCCCAGGCCGCACGAAGTCGGCCGCTGCCATGTTGGGATCGGCAAGCGCCCGCACGGTTTGGGCGCGCTGCTCGGCGGAAATGCCGGTGGTGAGCCCATGGCGCACGTCGGCGGAGACGGTGAATGCCGTGCCGAGCGGCGCATCGTTGGTGGCAACCATCGGCTGGAGGTGAAAGCGCCGCGCGTCTTCCAAGGTAATCGGGGCGCAGACGATGCCGCTCGAATAACGGACGATGAAACCCATCTTCTCGGGCGTGCAAAGCGCCGCGGCGCAGATGAGATCGGCCTCATTCTCGCGGTCGTCGTCGTCGGTAACGACGACGATCTCGCCGCGCGAGATCGCCTCGATCGCTTCGGTCACCGAACGGCGCATGCGAAAACGCTCCCAGATGTGTTAGGCTCGCCACGTTTAGATAGGCGAGAATCGCGATCGCACAATGCCGGCAAAGTTTGCGCCCCCTCTGCAGATCGCCTTAATCTGCATCGGGTTTCTCGCGGCTTCCAGCACGCTGCCGGCCGAGCGCGCCTGTGTGCAGATCACCGCTGCCAAGCGCCTTTATACCGTGTGCACGTTCGATGTCCGCTACGACCGGCTGCGGCTTTTCTTCGCCGACGCCGACGACCGGCCGTATGGAAGCTTCAGTGCCGTCTCCGCGGCGCTGAAACCGCAAGGCGAGGCCCTCGCTTTCGCCATGAATGCTGGCATGTTCGGCCCGGATTTTCGGCCCATCGGTCTCTACATCGAAGGAGAGCGGCAACTCAGCCCCGCCAATACGCGCTCCGGTCCCGGCAATTTTCATATGAAGCCGAACGGCGTCTTCTACTTCGATTCGACGACGGCGGGCATCCTGGAGACGAGCCGCTTTCTCAAGTCCGGCTTGGAGCCGGCGTATGCGACCCAATCCGGGCCGATGCTGGTGATCGACGGCAAACTGCATCCCAAGATCGAGGCTTCCGGAACGTCGGCGAAGATCCGCAACGGCGTCGGCGTGAAAGACGGCCATACGGCGGTGTTCGCGATCTCCGAGGAGCCGGTCACCTTCTACGAATTCGCCACGCTATTTCGCGACCGGCTAGCGTGCCCCAACGCGTTGTTTCTCGACGGGTCGGTCTCGAGCCTCTACGCGCCGGAGATCGGCCGCGACGATGGGCTTCTCCCGCTCGGCCCGATCGTCGGTGTCGTCGTGAAGGCGCCCTAATTATGGCGCGGCGTTCAGCGCCGCGCTCACCAGCGCCGCGACCTTGGCATCCAGCGCCTGCGCGGCTTGCAGCAACTTGGCGTTGCGTTCGGCGCGCATCAGCGAGGATGGAAGATCATAAATGATCGTCGAGCCCTCGCCGTCTTCGCCTTCGACGAGCAGAAGTTCGACCGGCGCAAACAGAGACGCTTCGATATCATGGCGGATCATGGTGATCGCGATCAGCGGATTGCCGAAGATGAGGCGCACGGCTTTTCGGGTAATCCCGTAGAGCGGAAGCCAACCGCTGTGATCGAGCTCCAAAAAGAGCACAAAATCGCTGTCGCCGATGACCGGGGCGAGAAGCCGCTCGAAATCCTCGGAGCTGCGCACCGCGCGGGCATGATCGAAGACTTCCTGCAGCTTTGAAGTTCCCAGAAGGCGGCGCAAAGCGGCGCGAACTTCGTCGAACGACCGGCGGCTGTCGAACCGCACCCGCGTGACTTCGCGCACCGACGTTGTCATCGACGCCTTCATGATCTGCGCTCCATCCCGCGTGGCTTCGCACGCCTATCCGGTCTGCGCCCGGTGGCGTAGGAACTGGTCGGCGAGTACGCAGGCGACCATCGCTTCGCCGATCGGCACGGCCCTGATGCCGACGCAAGGATCGTGGCGTCCCCTGGTAGAGATCTCGGTTTCAACGCCCGAACGGTCGATCGTCTGGCGCGGCGTCAGAATCGAGGAAGTGGGCTTCACCGCGAACCGCACCACGATCGGCTGGCCGGTCGAAATGCCGCCGAGAATGCCGCCGGCGTGATTGCTGCGAAACGTGGGCCGTCCGTCGGCGCTTGCACGCATCTCGTCGGCGTTCTCTTCGCCTGAGAGCGCCGCGACCGCGAACCCGTCGCCGATCTCGACCCCCTTCACCGCGTTGATCGACATCAGCGCCGCCGCGAGCTCGGCGTCGAGCTTGGCATAGAGCGGCGTGCCCCACCCAGCCGGCACCCCTTCCGCGACGATCTCGATCACCGCGCCGATCGACGAGCCGGCCTTGCGGATTTCGTCAAGCTTGCTCTCGAAGAGGATCGCGGCCTTGGCATCGGGCGAGAAGAACGCATTGCGCCGCGTCTCCTCCCAATCCCACTTGGCGCGATCGATCCAATGCGCACCGATGGCGACCAGCGCGCCGCGCACACTGACGCCGGGGATGACTTTGCGGGCGATGGCGCCGGCGGCAACCCGCGTCGCCGTCTCGCGCGCCGAGGCGCGCCCGCTGCCGCGCCAGTCGCGCAGCCCATACTTCATCTCGTAAGTGAAGTCGGCGTGCCCGGGCCGGTACTTGTCCTTGATCGCGTCGTAGTCCTTGGAGCGCGCGTCTTCATTGGCGATCAACAGCGCGATGGGCGTCCCGGTCGTTACCTGCTTGCCGCTCGAATCGCGGAACACGCCGGAAAGAATCTTCACGCGATCCGCTTCCTGCCGCTGGCTGGTGAACCGCGACTGTCCCGGCCGCCGCTCGTCGAGAAAGCGTTGGATCTCTTCTTCCTCGAGCGGAATCGCGGGCGGGCAGCCGTCGACCACGCAGCCGATCGCCGGCCCGTGGCTTTCGCCGAAGGTCGTTACCCGAAACAGATGGCCGAACGTATTGTGGGACATGGGGTCCTGCGCGCCGCGGTGCGGCCGCCGAGCCGGCGAGAACGCTTACTCCTTGGCCAGCGCCGAAAGATCGGGCGCCGCGGGGTTTTTCATGCCGACGATGTGATAGCCGGCGTCCACATGCAAGATCTCGCCGGTGATGCCGCGCGCCAGCGGCGAAAGCAGAAACGCGGCGCTTTCGCCGACTTCGTCGATCGTGACCGAACGGCGCAACGGCGCGTTATATTCGTTCCACTTCAAGATGTAGCGGAAATCGCCGATGCCCGAGGCCGCCAGCGTCTTGATCGGCCCCGCCGAGATCGCATTGACGCGGATGTTCTTCTCGCCGAGATCGGCGGCGAGATAGCGCACGCTCGCCTCGAGCGCCGCTTTGGCGACCCCCATTACGTTATAATGCGGCATCCACTTCTCGGCGCCGTAATAGGTCAGCGTCAGCAGCGCGCCGCCGTCCGGCATCAGCTTTTCGGCGCGCTGCGCGAGCGCGGTGAACGAATAACAGGAGATGAGCAGCGTATTGGCGAAGTTCTCCGCGGTGGTGTCGACATAGCGCCCCGTCAACTGATCCTTGTCGGAGAAGGCGATGCAGTGCACCAGAAAATCGAGCTTGCTCCAAACCCTTTCGACCTCGCGGAACACGGCGTCGATGCTGGCGACATCGGTCACGTCGCAATGGCCGACGACATGCGCGTCGAGCTCCTGGGCGAGCGGCCGGACGCGTTTTTCGAGCGATTCGCCTTGGTAGGTGAAGGCGAGCTGAGCGCCCGCTCCGTGCGCGGCCTTGGCGATGCCCCAGGCGATGGAGCGGTTGTTGGCGGTGCCCATGACGAGGCCGCGCTGACCGGCTAGGATTCCGGGAACGGCGGCTTGTACGGGCAGGCGTTCCGGCTGGTTCATTCTCAATTCCTGGGCAAACAGGGGCCGGCCGCGCCGGTGCTCATTTGCGTTTACCCCGGATTTCATCGCTTGGCCAAGCCCATGTGCGCGAAACCAGCGGTTCCCGCCCCCGATTGCGGGCGGTGGCCCATCAATTCGTTCAACAGATGGTTGCGCTGTCGTGAGGAGCGACCCCACGGCCTATATCAGGTCTCGGCGCGGATGATACGGCTTCTGCTTCTGCCATTTGCGCGCCAGTCCAAGGAGATCGGGGTCGGTTTCGTCGGGCAGCACGATGCGCAGCGTAACCAGCAGATCGCCCGGCTTGGCGCCGGGCAGGCCCTTGCCACGCAGCCGCAAGGTACGCCCCCCGTTCGAGCCGGCCGGCACGTTGAGTTCCACTTGGCCGTCCAGGGTCGGCACGTTCACTTTGGCGCCCAATACCGCCTCGTAGAGCGTCAGTGGCAGATCGAGGCGAAGATCGCGCCCCTCGACGCGAAAGTACGGGTGTTTGGCAATCTTGACGGAGACGAGCGCGTCGCCCGGCTCGCCGCCGAACGGACTTGCTAGGCCCTGCCCTTTGAGGCGTATCTGCTGGCCGTCCTCGACGCTTGCCGGCACGGTGACTTCAAGCGTGCGGCCGGTCGGCAGCGCGACGCGGCTTTTGCCGCCGTGCACGGCTTCCCGGAGGCTAACGGTGATCTCAGCGGCGACATCCTCGCCGCGCGGCAAGGGTCGGCTCTGGCCGCCGGCGGCACGGCGCTGGCCCGCCACGCCGAACAATTCGCTGAAGATGTCGCCCGCGTCGAACCCGCCGCCCGGGGTGCTGCGAAACTCGAAATGCTCGAACCCGCCAGGCCCGGTGCGCCGCGTGAAGCCGCCGGGGGCGGCCCCTGCTCCAAAACCTTCGAACCCTTGAAAGCGCGGTTTGCCTTCGGCATCGATTTCGCCGCGGTCGAACTGGCCGCGTCTCTTCTCGTCCCCGAGGATCTCGTAGGCGGCGCTCACCTCGGCAAATTTATCCTTCGCCCTAGGGTCCTTGCTCTGATCGGGATGAAATTTCTTCGCAAGCCCGCGATAGGCCTTTTTGATCTCGGCCGCGCCGGCCGATTTCGAAACGCCCAAAACGGTATACGGATCGCGCATCATCGAGCCCAAAGGAGCGCCGGCCCGCGACGGCGCAGGCGCAATGTCTCAGCGAGCAACTTGGGGTGTACGCTGGGTCGCCGCAAGCCTTTGGATTCAAACCGGCCGCTGGCGCATTCCCCAACCGCCCGGCACGCCAAGAATACCGGTCGCAATTCGCGCCGTCAGGAGAAGGCCCGCGAAGGCCGCCGCGTTGATCGCCAGGACCCGTAGGACAATCGGCGCTGCATAGGTCGCAAGATCGGACGGCGCGGCAACGACGGTGATCAGAAAGAGGCCGCCTTCATAGGCCGCGAACGCCGCCAGAAAGGCGGCCGCATAGCCGACGATCGGATGTGCCAGCGCGGCGCTGCGATAGGTCCATTCGGCGGCGAAGACCGCCACGACGCCGACCGTCGCAAACGTCGCGCTCCATACCAAACCTTGCACCGGGTAATGCAGGACGGCGAAGCCGACGCATTGGTTGGCAAGGACGATCGCGAGGACGACAAGCACCGCTTCGCCGCGCCGCATCGTCAATGCGCCCAGCGCCGCGAAGGCCGCGAGAGGCACCGCACAGGCGAAGGCGAGGCTCAGGCCGACGCTCACGGCGACCAGCGTCGCGATCCAAGCGGAGCGGCGCCAATCGAAGTTAACTGCTCTTTCCACGGCTCTCTCCATGTCGGGCCGCCAGTCCGGCCCATCTCCTAGCAGTGTTTCCGTTCGGTTGGAATTGGCGGGCTTCCTATGGCTTGCCCCCCGCGTCGAACGCGACTTTGATCCCCCCGAAGACGCCGAGACCAGGGCGCTGGAAGCCAAGCGGATCTTCGTAGTGCTCATTGAGAAGATTATCGATGCGCGCGAATAGGCTGATAAGATCATTGATCTTGTAATTGGCGGCGACGTTCACCACAACATAGCCTGGGGCGAACATACCTGGGGCCGTGTTTACAATGCCGCCAGCGTAGTCGTCTACAAATTGGCCAACCGCCAATAATGTCCCCGACAATGTGAGGGGATCGATTGGCTTCCACAGGGCCGTCACACTCCCTTTGTGCTCCGGTCTCAGCTGCAGTTCCATGCCGGTATTCTCGTCGATTGCGCGGGTGTAGGTGTAATCCGTCCTCAAGTGCACGCGGTCCGTCACCGCCCAGTCCGCGAAACTCTCGACACCCTCCGTGAGAGCGCGATCAACGTTGACGTTCGTAAAAGCCCCGGAGCTCGTCGGCACGCCTTCTATAAGATTAGTGATGTTGTTATGGAAGTACGTCGCGCCGAAGCTGAAGCGGTCGTGGAAGAGCGGCTGCTCAAAACCCACATCATACCCCGTCGATTCTTCCGGTTGCAGTGCTGGGTTACCGATTTCGATTCCCGGCTCGTTCACATAGAGTTCGTAGAGCGTCGGCGCTTTAAACCCAGTTCCGTAGCTCGCCTTGAGCTTCGTCTCCGTCGTCGGAACGATGAAGGCTGGCGCAAAGCGATAGGTCACGTGTCCCCCGAAGGTGTCATAATCGTCGTAGCGCACATTCGATACGAGGAAGAATCGATTGTAAAAACTGGACTGTAACTCAGCGAAACCGCCGGCGTCATTGCGGCTCGCGTCCTGATCGAACTCACCATAGCCAGGAGCGTTCGCAAACAATGTCTCGGTTTCATGGTCGGCGCCGACGACTACGGTTTCCCCTGGGAGGGCCTCGATTACGCTACGCCAATCGAATTTTACGCGCTGGCCTTGGTTAGTACTATCGCCGTAGTAGGGGTCAGTATCGAAAGTGTGAATGTCGGAGTAATTGATGCCAAGATAGTTCTTGAGGCGGTTGTCAAAGAATGACGTCACCGCTTCGCCGCGGGTGTAAAAATCGTGGTCGACTTGCAGGCTTGGCGCGGTGTTTTGATAGCAGTTATACGGGGGTATGAATGAACAATTCTCATCCCCGGGGAAAGTGTAATTCGACGACGTATAGCGGCCTATGTAATTCAATGAAAGGTGCTCGTTAATATCGGCGCCAAGTTTGGTCGAAAATGTCAGATTGTCGTAGGAGGTGTCGATACGCTGCTCTCCGGGCAATAGTTCGAATAACGGAGTAATCGGCACATCGGTCGTGTGGAAGTGATCGAGATTAAACGAATAGTTGAAGATTGATTGCGAGCCGGACGCATGAAATGTCTGGTTCAGTGTACCGAAGGAGCCTCCCTCGATCGTCCCCGTAACCTTGAGCGGCCCAAGGCCCTTTTTGGTAATGATGTTGATCACGCCGCCGATCGCGTCCGAACCATAAAGGCCACTTTGCGGTCCGCGCAAAATCTCGATGCGTTCGATGTCGCTCGCTAGGAGCTGACCAAAATCGAAAGAATCGTTGGGGTTGCTGGGGTCGCTCACATCGACGCCATCAATCAGAACTTTCACGTGATTGGAGTTCATTCCGCGTATGAAGATGGAGGTTAAAGCGCCGGGCGGACCGTACTGGGCAACACTAAGGCCAGGCACGGTCTCCAGTACATCGGGCACGGTGCGCCATTGATGCTCTTCGATCTGTTGACTTGCAATGACGGTGATGCTGCTTGCGACATTACTTTCAGGCGTCGGAACCGTCGTCGGTGCTGTCACGAAGACTTGCGGAAGTGAACCTGATTGTTCAGCGGCCTGATCGGCAGCGACTTGCGCGTGCGCCGGCAAAGAAGCGAAACCCGCAAAAAAGCCGACGCAAAAAACCAGCGCGCGGCGGCGCGCCGGAATACCGAACTTGAAGGGAAACATAGAGCCTCGCAGCGACGTGACACGTCACCGCGAGCCAAAGCCTAAAGAGCCGCCTTCAACCTGTGGCGAATCTCCAAGCTTCCATCGGTGCACCCCGCCCGATGCGTTCGCGCGTGACCACGACGATGGCAGGTCTCCTGGCTCACGGGTCCTTGCTTTGCGCCGCCTTCCCGGTTGCCCAGTGGCATATTGGCGCGCGGCTCGCCGCTTACAGTTGCGGGGGCAGCCATGGTTTTGGCTTACGCCATACCATGTTCCCTTTTGATCCCCGAAGGGAACCATCTGTGGCCAAGCTAGCGTGCTTGCGCGCCGCGATCAATCGTAATGTTTCGGGAAAAGCGCGTCAGCTCTTGTTCCAGGGCTTCACGTCGGTGATCACCCAATCGCCGCCGCCGTTGGCACAGGCCGTGCCTTGCAGCGCGTCGTCGGAGTCCTTGTGATCGACCGCGGCGCGAAAGCCGCGGCAGGTGCCGGTATCCGTCGCATAGGCTTCGCCGATCGCGGCAAACGAACCTTTGGTGCCCGAGTCGGGATTGTCCCAATCGACGGCCGTGCCGCTGTTGGGGGAGCCGAGCGCATTATCGAGCGCCACTTTGGCGTGTTGCCAGTCGGCGCTTTGCAGTCCGGCGATCGGCGATTTTTCGGGCGTTTTGATCGACGCGGTCTGATCGTCATCGCCATGCGCGCCGATGAGCGAACCCATGGGCAGCGACACCGAGCAGCCGGCAAGCGCCAGGCCGAGCCCAAGGAGCGTGCAGGCCCAAAGCCCCTGCGCTTTCTTCCGTACCGCCGCGGTTCCTATATAAGACAACGTATAATCCCTGTTGATCGCCGCTCCACCTTCGCTCGCTTTCGGCGCATCGACGAGTCTAGGCCGGATGAATTAACCGTGAATGACTTCACCGCCGCCGACGAGCCTCTCGCGCTCTTTTCGGAATGGCTCGCCGCGGCGGAGAAATCCGAGCCCGACGACGCCAATGCCATGGCGTTGGCTACCACGGATGCCGAGGGGATGCCAGACGTCCGCATGGTGCTCCTCAAGGGATTTGGGGCCGAAGGGTTTGTTTTCTATAGCAATTCTGAAAGCGCCAAAGGCCGCGAATTGGCCGCCAATGGCAATGCGGCGGCGGTTTTCTACTGGAAATCGCTGCATTGCCAGGTGCGCATCCGCGGCCCCGTCGAACGCGTCGGCGATGCCGAGGCGGACGCCTATTTCGCAACCCGGCCCTTGCAGAGCCGGATCGGAGCCTGGGCGAGCCAACAGTCGCGGCCGCTCGAAAGCCGTCTGGCACTGGAAGGGGCGGTCGCCAAATATGCCGCGAAATTCGCGCTCGGCAGCGTTCCGCGTCCGCCTTATTGGATCGGCTATCGCATTCGCCTGCTCAGCATCGAATTCTGGTCGCGCGGCGCTTTTCGCCTGCATGACCGGATTCGGTTTTCGCGCCCCGCCCCGCAAGGCGAATGGAAGAAGCAGCGGCTCTATCCGTGATCCCGACGAACTTCGATCCGCCGCATCCGATTCTTGCGGTCAGCGTCGCCGTCTTCCGCGACGGCCGGGTGCTGCTCGCCGCGCGCACCAAACCGCCGTTCGACGGCGCCTTTTCGCTCCCCGGTGGACGTGTCGAGGTGGGCGAAGGTTTGGAGGACGCGGCGCTGCGCGAATTGGCGGAAGAAGTCGGTGTCAAAGCGCGCATTGTCGCTTTTAATCGTGCCGTCGAGATGATTACGCAGGAGCGTCAGCATTGCGTGGTCTTATCCTACGTCGGCTTATGGGAATCGGGGGAAGCGCAATTGGGCCCCGAAACGGGCGCGATTCTTTGGGCAAAGCCCGACGAACTCGACGGGCTAAAGACTTCGCCGAACTTACGCTCCGTCGTTGAGAGCGCATGTGAAATATTGTGCAGCAAGAATCTGATTTAACGAAGATATGCAGTGCGCGGATCGTCGTGGTCCGCGCGAATGCGTCGGGCGACGGCTCGGGATCTTCTGCGGAACGCGGAAGGTTCGTGCCGATCGTTTCGAAACTTGTCTTTGCCGCAATCGCCGCCGCGGCGCTGACGACCCCGGGCGCCGCGCAAAATTTGCTGGAGCGTTCCGGCACGCCGCCGCCTTACGAGGAACGGGAACAGCCGGCGCCGTTCGCGCCGCCGGCCCAGCCGCCGGCATTGCGCGCCGCGCCGATGCCGCTAACCGGGACCGCTCCCGTATTGCCAAGGACGGCTTCGCCCGCCCCCGGGCAAACCGCCAAACCTGGTCCCGCGCAACCCGGTTCTACGGCCGCGCCGACGGCGGAAGAACCTGCTCCGCCTTACGAGCCGCAACTCCTACGGCTCTCCGAATTGCTCGGTGCGCTTACCTATCTTCAGGATCTTTGCGGCGGACAGAAGGGTGACATTTGGCGCGACAAGATGACGGCGCTGATGGATGCCGAGACGCAAAACGAAACGCGCCGCGAGCGGCTGGCCGGCGCCTATAACCGCGGTTTCACGGGCTACGAATTGAACTACCGTCAATGTACGCCGAACGCCCAGGCGATCATCACCCGGTTTCTCGACGAGTCGCGCCGCATCGCCCGCGAGGTCACACGCCGCTATGGGACGTCGTAAGCACGCTCATAAGCTTCCCACAAATCGCACCGCCTCGCCCTGTCCAGGCGTCACGATCTCGCCCTCCCACATGACGCGCCTGCCGCGGACGAGCGTGCCGACCGGCCAACCCGTGACGTCCATCCCCGCATAAGGCGTCCAGCCGCAGCGCGAACCGATCCACGAATCCGTAATTGTCCGCCGCCGCTTTAGATCGACGATTGTAAGATCGGCGTCGTAGCCGACATCGACGCGGCCCTTGGCAGCGATCCCAAAGAGCCGCGCCGGCCCGGCACTGGTCAGATTGACAAACCGCTCCAAGCTCAGCCGCCCGGCGTGGACATGATCGAGCATGACCGGAACGAGCGTCTGTACGCCGGGCATCCCCGACGGGCTTTGCGGATAGGGCTTGGATTTTTCTTCGAGCGTATGCGGCGCGTGGTCCGAGCTGAGAATGTCGATGATGCCTTGCGCGAGTCCGGCCCAGATCCGCTCGCGATGCCGGCCGGTACGGATAGGCGGATTCATCTGCAGGCGCGCGCCGAGCCGCGCATAGTCGTCGCAACGGAAGGTCAAATGCTGCGGCGTCGCCTCCAGGCTCGCGATATCCTTGTGAGCGGCCAAAAAGTCGATCTCCTCGGCCGTCGAGACGTGAAGGATATGGACCGCCGCGTGCCGCTCGCGGGCGATGCGCACCAGGCGTCGCGTCGCGGCGAGCGCGGTTTCCTCGTCGCGCCAGATCGGGTGCGAGGCGGGATCGCCGGCGACCCGCAACCCCTTGCGCGCCGCGAGCCGCTCTTCGTCTTCGCAATGGAAGGCGGCGCGCCGCCTTGTCTTGGCGAGGATCGCGGCAATGCCTTTATCGTCGGCGACGAGCAGCGAGCCGGTCGAAGAGCCCATGAAGACCTTGATGCCGGCGGCGCCCGGCAGGCGCTCGAGTTCCGGAATGTCCGCGACGTTCTCGTGCGCTCCGCCGACCCAGAACGCGAAATCGCAATGCATCCGGCGCGTCGCGCGCTTCACCTTATCCGCGAGACGCGCCGCGCTCGTCGTCGGCGGCTCGGTATTCGGCATATCGAAAACTGCGGTGACGCCGCCCAACACCGCGGCGCGCGAGCCCGATTCGAGATCTTCCTTCTGCGCGAATCCCGGTTCGCGGAAATGCACCTGGCTGTCGATGACACCGGGCAGAATGTGAAGGCCCGTGGCGTCGACGATCTCGCCGGCGGCGGCGCGGGAAAGGTCGCCGATCTCGACGATCTTGCCGCCGCGAACGCCGATATCGCGCCGCCCCACCCCTGCGTGATTGACTAGCGTGCCGCCTTTCACGACGAGATCGAAGGCCATTTCTTCCGCCTTTCGCGCCCAAACGCTTGCTCTCCCGTTTGAGCCGATTAAATACGGATCAGCGCAAACGCAAGCCGGGGCGAACATGGATCGCGGCGCCAGCCTTCTCGCCGACCGCGGCGTCATAAAGATTGCCGGCGGCGAGGCGACCACCTTTCTGCACCGGCTTGTGACGAACAGCATGCTCGGCATGCGCCTGGGCGAAGGCCGCTATGCCGCGCTGCTGACGCCGCAGGGCAAGCTTCTTTTCGATTTTTTCGTGGTTCCGTTGCCGGAAGGAATCGACGCGGGCTATCTCCTTGATTGTGGCAAAGACCAGGTTCCGGAGCTGCTCAAGAAGCTCAACTTTCACAAGCTGCGCGCCAAGATCGCGATCGAGGACCAAAGCGATCAGCTCGCCGTGGCGGCGCTTTGGGGAGACGCCGAGCCGCGCCAATTCGACGGGGTCGGCTTCGCAGATCCGCGTCTGCCGGCGCTCGGCTTCCGGCTCATCGACGCACCGGCGAAGCTCGCCGCCTTCGCGCACGATCCGCTCGCGGCCTACGAAGCGCGGCGGATCGCGCTCGGCGTGCCGAAGGGCGGCATCGACTTTCCCTACGGCGATACTTTCGTGCACGACGCGGATCTCGATTGGCTGAACGGCGTCGATTTTCAGAAAGGCTGCTATCCCGGCCAGGAGGTCGTGGCGCGCGTGCATTTCCGCAATTCGCCGCGCAAGCGCGTCCTGAAGGTGCGCTTCGACGGACCGCCGCCGGCGCCCGGCAGCGAGGTGATGATGGGCGAGATCGGCATCGGCCGGGTCGGCTCGATTGCCGGATCGGAAGGGCTCGCCATGCTGCGCCTCGACCGGCTCGAAGACGCCAAAAGCGCCGGGACTCGTCTCATGGCCGGCGAAGCCTCGCTCGAAGTGATGCCGTCCCATTGACAAAGACCATCGATCCCGACGGCAAGAAACGCTGCCCGTGGCCGGGGCAGGATGCGCTCTATCTCGCCTATCACGACGAGGAATGGGGCGTGCCGGAGCACGACGACCGGACGCTCTTCGAGAAATTCATTCTCGACGGATTCCAGGCAGGGCTTTCGTGGATCACAATTCTGCGCCGCCGCGAATCCTTCCGCCGCGCCTTCGATCGCTTCGACCCGGAAAAGATCGCCCGCTACGACGCCAAGAAGCTCGCGGCGCTGATGCATGATCCGGGCATCATCCGCAACCGCGCCAAGATCGAGGCAGCGGTCGCCTCGGCGCGCGCATATCTGACGCTGCGCGAGCATGAGGGCTTTGGCCGCTATCTGTGGAATTTCGTCGACGGGAAACCGATCGAGAACCGCTTCTGCCGCCACGAACAATTGCCCGCGGCGACGCCGCTCTCGGAGAAGATCTCGAAAGACTTGAAAGCGCGCGGCTTCAAATTCTGCGGCCCGACGATCGTCTATGCCTTTTGCCAGGCCACCGGGATGGTCAACGATCATCTTCTCGGCTGTTGGCGGCACGAAGCCTGCCGCGCCTTGGCGAAGCACTAAAGCACGGCCGCGCGTCCGCCGCCCGCCGCTCGAAAATTCTAAGTCCCCGCCGACAAAATGCTTATGGTGAGCTCGCGGCTGGGTCGTGAAACGGAGACCTCTCGATGCCCGAGGCGCGTGCCTGGGTGCGGCTTTTGTCCGGCAAGCGGCTCGACCTCTTGAACCCGACGCCTTTCGACTGGGAGGACGAAGACCTCGCCGTCGGCTTGGCGCGCACCTATCGCTGGGGCGGCCATTCGGCGTGGCCCCTGCCGCTTTCGGTGGCCCAACATTCGCTCTTTGTGCTCGGCCTGCGGCGCCGGCACGCGCCGCGCGGCGACCCGCGTGCCGATCTGCGCGAATTGCTGCACGATGCCGACGAGGGTCTGCTCGGCTTCGATTGCATCTCGGTCCTGAAGCCGTTTCTCGGCGAGGCCTATCGCAACCTCGCCGCGCGGCTCGAAACGGTGATTGGGCGGCGCTACGGCCTGCCGGCCTGGACGGAAACGGAACGGCGCTTGCACAAAGAGGCCGACCGTATCGCCGCGGCGACCGAAGCGGTCCGCGTCGTCGGCTGGACCGAAGAAGAAATGCGCGACGTGCTGGGCATCCCGTTCAAGCCGCTGCGCGATGATCCGCTCGTGTCCGTTTACGGTGGAACTCCATGGGAGCCCTGGGCGCCGAAGCTGGCGGCGCGGCGCTTTCTCTCCGAACTGCGCCGCCTGCTTTCCGCCACGCCCAAGAAAGACACTTCCGATTCAAAGCGTTGACGCGCGGCGCAGTCAGGGCGCGGCAGTCGCCATGAAGCTGACGCGGATTGCGTTTAGGCGTGCAAACTCGTTGATGGCGAATCGCCGGGAAACGCCGATCGCCGGCCGCAGGACGCCCATGTCGCGCATTCACGTCTGCTCGATGTTTCGCGTTGCCGATGTCGCCAAAGCTACCGGCGCGCGCACGCTCGTCAGCTTGATCAATCGCGAGATCCAGGTCCCGCGCCCGGCTGCGATCCCGCCCGCCCGGCATTTGCTGGTCGGCATCTCCGACGTCAGCGCCGAAATGGAAGGGCAAGTTCTGGCTAGCGAGGCGCACGTCGCAGCCTTGCTCGATTTCGTCCGGTCGTGGGATCGCGAAGCGCCGCTGCTCATCCATTGCTACGCGAGCGTGAGCCGTTCGACCGCAGCTGCTTACGTCTGCGCCTGCGCGTTGAGCCCGCAGCTCTGCGAAGACGAACTCGCCCAACGGCTGCGGCGCGCTTCGCCGACCGCGACGCCCAATGCGCGGCTCGTTGCGCTGGGCGACAAGATGCTGGGCCGGGCCGGACGCACGATCGCGGCGATCGAGCGGATCGGGCGCGGCGCGGACCGCATCGAAGGCGAACCGTTCGCCATCGAGCTCAATTGAGCCCAAATCCCGCCTGCGGGCCGGCTTGCGCCGTGCTATAAGACCACCTCCAACCGGCGAGAGCAAACCTTGGCCGAAGACAACAAAGATATCGCGGCGCTGCCGTTCGAACAGGCGCTCGCACAGCTCGAAGCGATCGTCGAGAAGCTCGAAAAGGGCTCGGTAGCGCTCGAGGAATCGATCGCGATCTACGCGCGCGGCGAGGCTTTGAAGAAACATTGCGAGGCTTTGCTCAAAAGCGCCGAACAGCGGATCGAGAAGATTACGCTCGGGGCCGACAGCAAGCCGACCGGCAGCGAGCCGCTCGACGTCGAATGAACCTCGCCCCAGCGACGCCGCCGTTACGGTTCGACGATCTTGGAGAAGTCGGCGACCCGATGCACCGAATCGCGCAGTGCGCTTAGGAGACGCAGTCGGTTGAGCCGCAGTTCCGCGTCTTCGGCGTTCACTGTGACGCGCTCGAAGAACCGATCAACGGGGCCGCGCAGCCGCGACAGCACCCGCATGGCGGCGGCGAAGTCTTCGACCTCGATCGCCGCGCCCGCTTCGGCAGAGGCGCGGGCCAGCGCCGCCGCTAGCGTTTTCTCTTCCGGTACGACGAGCCGCTCTCGCGCAAACGGCACGGCGTAGGCGCGCGCTTCTTCGAGCGTCACCTTCTTCTCTTCGGCGCGCAGGATATTGGCGGCGCGCCGGTAGCCGACGAGCAGATTGGCGCCGGCCTCGGCTTCGAGAAACCGGCCGAGCGCCTCGATGCGGCGCACGATCGGCAAGAGGTCGTCCTGTCCGTCGAGCGCGAAGACGGCGTCGATCAAGTCGTAACGCGCGCCCTGGTCGCGCAGATAGCCCTTCAGCCGATCGGCGAAGAAACTCAGCAGTTGCGCGAAAAGCTCGTTCTCCGGAACAACTCCCTTGCCCGGCCGGTAGGCCGCCAAAGCCTCCTCGAGCACGGCGCGAATCGGGATGCGCAATTCGTCTTCGAGGACGAGCCGGATAATGCCGAGCGCGGCGCGCCGCAAGGCAAACGGATCCTTGCTGCCGGTCGGGCGCTCGTCGATCGCAAAGAAACCGACCAGCGTATCGAACTTGTCGGCGAGCGCGACGGCGACCGAAGTCGGGTGCGTAGGGACGCGGTCGGCCGAGCCTTGCGGCTTATAGTGTTCCTCGATGGCGGCGGCGACGTTCTCCACCTCGCCTTGCGCGAGCGCGTAATATTTTCCCATGCTGCCTTGCAGCTCGGGAAATTCGCCGACCATTTCCGAGACGAGATCCGCTTTGCAGAGCCGCGCCGCGCGCGCCGCCGCCGGCCCGTCGGCGCCGACGAGCGGCGCCAGCAGGCGGGAGAGAGCAACGAGCCGCTCGACCCGCTCGCCCTGCGAGCCGAGTTTCTCGTGAAAGACGATTCCTTGGAGCTTTGGCAGACGATCTTCAAGCTTCACTTGAAGATCGGTCTCATAGAAGAACTGCGCGTCGGCGAGCCGCGCCCGTACGACGCGGCCGTTGCCGGCGGCGATCGCCGCGCCCCCGTCGGGCGCCGCGATATTGGCGACGAGCGCGAATTTGGCGGCGAGCGCGCCGCTGGAGGCGTCGCGCAGCACGAAACAGCGCTGATGGGTGCGAATGGTCGCGCGGATCACTTCCGGCGGCAGAGCGAGATAGCCCGCGTCGAAGGCGCCGATCAGCACGACCGGCCATTCCACGAGCCCGGCCACTTCCGCGACGAGCGCATCGTCCTCGACCAGCTCCAAGCCGTGCGCGTACGCGAGGCTGCGGGCATCGTAGCGGATGATATCCTGGCGGCGGCCCGGATCGAGCACCACTTTGGCCTTTTCGAGGGCGCTCACGTAATCGTCGAAGCGGCGGACGCGGATCGGCGCCGGCGCCAAGAAGCGATGCCCATAGGTGACGTTGCCGGTCTCGATGCCGGCGACGGAAAACGGCACGATCTCCGGGTCTTCCGTTTCCGGGCCGAAGGTCGCCAGGATCGCGTGTAGCGGCCGCACCCAGCGGAACGCGTCGGCAAGCACCGAGCCTTCCCCCCAGCGCATCGATTTCGGCCACGGAAAGCTTTTTAAGATCGGCGGAAGGATCTCGGCGAGCATGTCGGCGGTGTCGCGCCCCGGCCGTTCGATGCGCGCGACGTAGAAGTCGCCTTTCTTCGGATCTTTCTCGATTTGCGCCTCGGCAAGCGAGCCGAGTCTGGCGCTTTTCAGAAAACCCTGTATCGCCACAGCCGGCGCATCGACGCGCGGGCCCTTTTTGAGTTCGCGGCTGGCGCGCTGATGCGCCGGCAAGCCGGCAATGTGCAGCGTCAGGCGGCGCGGCGTAACGAAGCTTCCCGCCGAGTCGGGGAAGATGTTACGTTCGGCGAGCGCGTCGGTAACGAGTCGTTTCAGGTCCAGCGCCGCTTGCGCCTGCATGCGGGCCGGAATCTCTTCGCAAAAGAGTTCGAGAAGGAAGTCGGGCATGGTTCCGGCTCGCGCAAGGCGACGCGTAATAGACGCGAGCCGCTTCTATAGACGGGCGCCGGGCATTTCAACGTGTATCGCCCGGCCGGCCATGAAGCGCTTTACCGCTTCCCCGTCTTGCGGCTATGCCAGGATCGGGACATGGGAAACGGGCCGATGACCAGCGCCGCGGGCGCCAAGCCCATCTTGAAGCGGATCGCCTTTCTCGCCACCGGCGCGCCGGAGGCCGAGGAGGCGCGCGCCCGGCTCATTCACACTTACGGCAACTGTGATCCCGCTTCGGCCGACGTCATCGTGGCATTGGGCGGCGACGGACTGATGCTGCAGACGCTGCATCGCTTCATCGAGAGCCGCAAGCCGATCTATGGCATGAATCGCGGCTCGGTCGGTTTCCTCATGAACGAATATCACGAGGAAGACCTGGCGCGCCGCATCGACGAAGCGGAGCCGTCGGTCATCCATCCGCTGCTCATGGTGGCGACCGACATACACGGCGAAGTCGCCACCGCCTGCGCGATCAACGAGGTCTCGGTGCTGCGCCAATCCTATCAGGCCGCGAAGATCCGCATCTGCATCGACCGCAAGGAACGGCTCGCCGAACTTGTCGCCGACGGGCTGCTCGTCGCGACGCCCGCCGGCTCGACGGCTTATAATCTTTCGGTCGACGGGCCGATCCTGCCGCTCGATTCTCCGCTGATGGTGCTGACCCCAATATCGGCGTTTCGGCCGCGCCGCTGGCGCGGCGCGCTGCTGCCCGATACCGCGCATGTGACGCTCGACATTCTCGAAGCCGACAAACGGCCGGTATCCGCCGTCGCCGACCATTTCGAGTTCCGCGACGTCGCCAAGGTCGAAATCGGCATGGACCATGCGACCAGCCTGATCATTCTCCACGATCCCGGCCATTCGCTGGACGAACGCATTTTGCGCGAACAATTCGGCTATTGAACATGCCAGCGATCACGATTCTCGACCGCGCGATTCGATCGCGCGGCTTCGGTCTTCTTCAGGAGATCGCGTTCCGGCGGCGCCGCTTCGACGGGCAGACGCAGCAACTCCGCCACGAAGTCTATGACATCGGCGACGCGGCGGCGATTTTGCCGTACGATCCGGCGCGCGGCTGCGTGCTTCTGGTGCGCCAGTTTCGCCTGCCCGTCTATCTCGCCTGCGGACGCGAGGCGATGATCGAAGCCTGCGCCGGCAAGCTCGAAGGCATGGACGCCGCGCGGCGCATCGTCCTCGAAGTCGAAGAGGAAACCGGCTTTGCAATCAAAGAGCCGCAATTTCTTTTCGAGGCTTTCATGAGTCCAGGCGCGGTCGGCGAACGTCTGTACCTTTACCTTGCCCGCTATTCGCAAGCCGACCATACCGGTCCCGGCGGCGGCTTGACCAACGAGGACATCAAAGTCCTCGAGCCACGGCTCGACGCGGCCCTCGAGATGATCGAGAGCGGCGAAATCATCGACGCCAAGACGATCATCCTGCTGCAGACTCTGGAACTTTCCGGCCTGCTGGCGGGTAAGTAAGGCTCAGGCCGCCGCGAGCTCGCGCTCGATCGCGTCGAGATCGACGCTGAAGAAGCGCGGCTCGATGCGCCGGAAATTCTCGTTCGAGACTGCCGGTAATTCTTCCGTCTCGCGAATTTCTTCGGCCTCGCAGTCGGCGAGAAGCAGCGGCGGCTCTTCCGGCATCGGCAGCATCAGCGGTTGCATCGATTGGCCGTCCTCTTGCGGCACGGTCGCCGAGAAATCGCGCGCCGCTTCGCGCGCCGCTTCAGCCTCGAAGCGGCGCAGAACCGCCAGCAGCCGGTCGAGTTCGCCGCCGTTTTCCGCTTTGCAGGCGGCGAGCACGCGCTCGACCCGCAGCCGCGAAAGCGAAGCGCCGCTTTCCTCGTCCGTCTCGACGAGGGCAAGCGCTTCGACGGCGGCGCGGAACGCCGGCAAGAGCGCCTCGGCAAGGCCCGCCTTGCGACAGAGCGCCACGAAGCCGGCGCCGCGCCAGTCGTGCGTCAGCCCCCTAACCCGCGCCAAGGGAAGCTCTGCGAGCTCGGCCAGCGCCGTTTCGAACAATCCGGCATTGCCGCCGAGCAAAGCGCGCAGCAGCAGGCTTGCCGTCAATTGTCCCGAGGCGCGCAGATGCGCGACGAGCCGTTCCGTGCCAAATGTTTCCGTCGCCGCGATGATCACATGCGCCTGCTCGCGGGCTTCGCGGGCAACCCGGTTTGCGCGTTCGCCCGACATCCAGTTGCATCCGGCCACGAACGCGGCGAGACTATCGGCGGTGGTGGCGACGAGATCGGCGCGCAGCGTCGCCGGCAAGTCCGGCCGCGAAAGCAGCGCCTCGCGCATTTCGCCGTCGAAGCCGAACCGCTCGATCATGCGGCGCATCGAGAATTCCGGCAGGTCGGCGCCAGGATTGACGGCCAGCGAAATGAGCGCTTCGCAGGCGCCAACTTCGGCGATCGCCGCCGCCACCGGCCCCGAGAGGCGCGAGCGCAGCGCAATCGCCGATTGGGCGATTGCATCGCCGATCGCGGCACAGTCGATGAGCTCGGAGTCGGATAACAACGGCGAATGGCGAAGAACAATCGCGGAGACGTCCGACTGATCGTCGGCAAGGCCGAGAACGATGTTGCGGGGCGCCTCGGGCGCGGCCGCAAAATTCTCGGCAAGCGCTTGACGCACCAGCGGCGAGGCGTCGTCGAGCAGGCTGGTCAGGACGAGCAGCGCCTCTTCCCGCTCGTCGTCCGCGAGAGCGCCGTTAAGGTAGGCGCGTGCCAGAGCGCCCGCCGCTCCGGCCCGCTCGCTTGCCGCCGCGGTACGCGTCCATTGGAGAAATCGACGAACGATCATGATGCGGTCCGCGCCGGCGGCAAAACCCAGGCCAAGCCATGGCTTAATTCCCTTCAAGATCATCGATCATGGTAAATGTACCCTTAAGGGTGAAATTTGCTGCCGGGCTGGCGCTAAGGACGGCTCGTGGTCTATGCCGGGCAACGGGGGCTGGGGCGGGATAAGATCGCGGCGCCCGACCCGTCCAATTTCGCTTCGAAAGAACCATGCGGTCCCATCTGCTCGTCCCCGCCGATGATGCGAAAACGCTCGAAGCGGCGCTGCAAAGCGAAGCCGACTGTCTCTGGCTCGACCTCGAAGGCGCGTCGGTGCCTCGGGCGCGCCAATCGGCGCTCGCCCTGTTGCAGGCCGCGCGCGAAAAGCCTCTTTACGTTCGCCCGCACGCACTCGAAAGCGGCGAGATCGACGCCGATCTCGACGCGGTGATGAAAGGCGCTCCGGACGGCATCATCTTGGCCAAATCGCGCGGCGGCGCCGACGTCCAGCATCTCGCCGCCAAACTCGCGCTGCGCGAAGCGGAATACGATCTCCCCGACGGGAGCACGCGGATCATCGCCGTCGCCGCGCAAACCCCGGCGGCGATCTTCAAAATGGGCACTTATGCCGGCGCGAGCCGCCGTTTGGCGGCGCTCTGCTGGGGGCCGGCGGAGCTCGCCACCGCGATCGGCGCGAAGGGATCGCCGGACGGCGGCATGACGGGCCCTTATGCGCTCGCCCGCAGCCTTACCTTGATGGCCGCCAAGGCGGCGGGCGTCGCGGCCATCGACAGCATCTATCCGGACTTCGATCGCGGCGGCCTCAAGGCGGCATGCGAGGCGGCGCGGCATGACGGGTTTGCCGGCAAGTTGGCGCTCGACGCGGACCAAGCGGCGCTCATCAACGTGCTTTTTGGCTGAGGCTCAGGCGTCAAAAACCGTGACGATGTCCGTCAGTGACGGGCGGGGACGATCTTCGCGCGGGCCGGCATGCCGGCCGATATGGACGAAGCCAGCGATCTTTTCGTGTTCCGCCAGCCCGAGACGCCGCAGCACTGCGCGGTCGTAAGCGTACCAGCCCGTCAGCCAGGAAGCCGCAAAACCGAGCGCGTTGGCGGCGATCACGAGGGTCATGCAGGCGGCGGCAGCCGACAGGACTTGTTCCCATTCCGGAATCTTCACGTGCGGCGCGGCGCGCGAGACGACGCTGACGACGAGCGGCGCACGGAAATTCTTGCGTTCCGCTTCGATGCGCGCCTTGTCCAGCTCGGGATTGAGCTCGGCGAATCGTTCGGCGAAGATCGCCCCGGCTTTGTCGCGCCCTTCTTTCTCAAAGACGATAAAGCGGAACGGGAAGAGCTTGCCGTGATCGGGAACGCGGGCGGCGATCGTCAGCAGCAGATCGCGCTCCTCTCGCGTGGGGCCGGGGCCCGCCAACAGGACCGGTGCTGCGGAGCGGCGAGTCCGTAATAATTCGATGCAATCGTTCATGTTCTCACCAAGGGTGCCGCCCAAGATTTGCGGTCCAAGACGCCGCCACGAAAAGGTCCACTTCGCCGCTGAAGTCAACGTCGGGTTTGTCGTAGCCGGGCGTTGGGTTCCCGCGCCGCGAGCGGATGCCAGGATCCCAAGGATGATGCCCACAGCGCCGCAAACCCGTTCCGCCCGCCCGTTGCGGCTGATTTTTCTGGCCCTTGCGCTTGCCGTGGCCGGCGCGGCGCACGCCGATCCGGCCGCCATGGACATGGGGGTCGCCCCGGTAATTCCGCCCGGCGGCCTTCTTGCGCCGCGCAGCGCCGAACCGCAGGTCGACCGCAGCACCCTGCTGCTCTCCGCCTTTCTGAGCGCCTCCGACACCCAGCCGGTCCGCAGCGGATTGGTCTGGCGGGTTTTCGACGAGACGGCGCAACCCGACGGTTCGCATCGGCTTGTCGCCCAGTCCACCGACGCCGCCCCGTCCCTATCGCTGCCGGACGGCACCTATATCGTGCATGCGGCGATGGGACTCGCCGGAATGACCAAACGCGTCGTCATCGCCGGCCAACCGACGAGCGAACGGCTCGTCCTCAATGCCGGCGGCTTGCGGGTCGTCGCGATGCTGGGCAATCAGCCGATCAATCCCGCCAAACTGAAAATCTCGATCTACGTTCCCGAACGCAGCAACGCGGAAGCAAAGCTGATCCTCGGCAACGCCAAAGCGGGCGACGTGATCGGCTTGCCGGAAGGCAGCTACCATGTCGTCTCGACGTTGCTCGATACCACGGGGGTCGGCACGCTCGGCCCGAACGGCGTGGCCAACGCGACGAATTCCGTGGTTAGCGCCGACCTGCGCGTCCAGGCCGGCAAGCTGACCGACGCGACGCTGCGCCACCGCGCCGCCGTCATGACGCTGAAGCTCGTTGGCAAGCCCGGCGGCGAAGCGCTCGCCAATTCGGCGTTCACGATCCTCACGCCGGGCGGCGACGTGATCCGCGAGCTGATCGGCGCATTTCCGTCGGTCGTCCTCGCCGAAGGCGAATACGTGGCGATCGCCCGCCACGACAGCCGCACGTTCCAAGCAACGTTCAAAGTCCAATCGACCCAGGACCGCGACGTCGAGATCCTCGCGCAATAATCCTCCTCCCTTGTTCGCCGCGCTCTGCGACGCTAAGGGTTTGCAGCGCCCGCGCGCGCTGGGGGAAAGCGATGAAATATCTACTGCTGGTTCTGCCCGCCGCCGTCTCGCTTTGCGTGCCTTTCTATAATTTCATGGAGCCGCGGCTTTTCGGCTTCCCCTTCTTTTATTGGCTGCTTCTCGTCCTCATCCCGATTTCGAGCGTTTGCACGTTTCTCGTCTATCGAGGCGAGAAACGGTGAGCAGCCATTTGCATTGGCCGGCGACGATCGTTTTCGCCGGTTTTGTCCTGGTCGTCAGTCTTCTCGGCTTTGTCGCGGCGCATTGGAAGCGCGCCGATCTCGCCGATCTCGGCGAATGGGGCTTGGGCGGGCGCCGCTTCGGCCCGTGGATCTCCTGGTTTCTAATCGGCGGCGATCTTTATACCGCCTATACGGTGATCGCCGTGCCCTCGGTCGTGTATGCGATCGGCGCCTACGGATTCTTCGCGGTGCCTTACACAATCTTGATTTATCCGCTTCTCTACATCGCTTTCCCGCGCCTCTGGGGGGTCGCGCATCGCAAGAATTATATGACCGCGGCCGATTACGTGCTCGGCCGCTACGGCAACCGATGGCTCGAACTCGCGGTCGCCTTCACCGGCGTCCTGGCGACCATGCCGTATATCGCCCTCCAACTCGTCGGCATGGAAAAGGTGATCGAAGCTTTGGGCTTCGAGGGCAAAGGTTTCGCGACGCATCTGCCGCTTTCCATCGCGTTCGTGATTCTGGCGCTCTACACCTCGCGCAGCGGATTGCGCGCCCCGGCGATGATCGCCTTCGTCAAGGACACGATGATCTACATCTTCGTCGTCGCGGCGATTGTCATCGTACCCATGCGGCTCGGCGGCTATGGCGCGATCTTCGATGCTGCGGGAGCCGCCTTCGCGCAGAAAGCCGCCGCTTCGGGCGGCAAACTCGCGGCGGGCCTGCTGCTCGCCCCGCCACAGATCGCGCCGTTCATCACGCTAGCGATCGGCTCGACCTTCGCGTTGCTCATGTATCCGCATTCGATGACCGGCATCCTCTCGGTGCGCAACGGCAACGCTATCCGCGTCAATGCGATCGCGCTGCCCGCCTATTCGGTGATGCTCGGGCTCATCGCGCTGATGGGCTACATGGCGCACGCGGCGGGCGTGCGCGTCGCGGATCCGCAGGAAGCGGTGCCGCATCTGATCCTTACGATCTTTCCCAGCTGGTTCGTCGGATTCTGTTTCGCGGCGATCGCCATCGGCGCGCTGGTGCCGGCGGCGATCATGTCGATCGGCGCGGCCAACACCTTCACGCGGAACATCTGCAAGCCGTTCGTCGGCTCGGGCCTTAAGGCGCGCGACGAGGCGCTGCTCGCCAAACTCGTCTCGCTGGTCATCCAAATCGGCGCCCTGCTTTTCGTGCTGCGCGGCGCCACCCGGTTCGCGCTCGATCTTCAGTTGCTCGGCGGAATCTGGATGGCGCAAGTGTTCCCGGCGGTGATCTTTGGGTTGTTCACGCGCCGGTTCAGCGGCTGGGGCCTGTTTGCCGGGTGGGCGACGGGGATGGCTCTCGGCACCTGGCTCGCCTGGACGCCCAACGCCTGGGTGCCGGTGCACGCGATCTTGGGGGCGAATTTCGCGGTTTATAACGGCGTGACCGCCATTCT
>JASHSB010000108.1 GCA_030036945.1 Methylovirgula sp.
GAATCCGAATTGAATTCGCGCCAGCTGCAGTGCGGTCAGGCCGAACATGATGCTGGTCCCCTTCGGCTCGCAAAGGAACGTCTGCCTGAACGCACGCGCCCCAACGAAGCGGCGGGATTATCTACCGTCGGCTTCCCCTGCAACGAGTTCCAACCCTACCATACGATCGTCGCCGCCGAGTACCGCATCCATTAACCCGTTCGGCCGAGCCGCTATTGACCGTATAAGTTGTATAATGCACGATACTGTTGTGGGGGTTGCATAAGATAGAGGAAGGCTCCTAACATGAAACGCGTTCTTCTCTGTCTGGCGCTGTCGGCCGGACTAGCTTGCCCTTCCCTCGCGCAAATAAGCGGAACGAGCGACCGCGAAGGCGGTCTTGGCATGAAAGCCACGCATCCTCATCACCCCCATGGGCCGTTGGTGACCGACTCGGGTCGCGTGCGGCAATGCGGACAAACCGCGAGCGGAACGAGCGACCACCAAGGCGGGCAAGACACGGCTTCGGCTGCCTCCGGCGGGCCAAGCAGCAACCCCGGCGGAAGCCTAGCCCGCGGTTGCTGACGGCGCGGCGTACCCGCGTTTTCTCCGCCTTCGAAGGAGAGAACGCGGCCGCCTACGCCTTATGGTTCTTCCTCCGCCGAAGGAGCTTCCGGTGTGACGCGCAGCGAACTGATGCGATTGCGCGTCTTGCGCAACACTTCGAACCGAAAATTGTGGAAGGTGAACACCTGCCCCGTCTCCGGAATTGCGCGCGCCTCGTGGATGACGAGGCCAGCGACGGTGGTCGCTTCTTCATCCGGAAGCTGCCAGTTCATCAGACGGTTGAGATCGCGGATCGGCAGCGAACCATCGACAATGACCGAGCCGTCAGGATTCTGGCGCAGGCCAAGCACGACTTGATCGTGCTCGTCGGAGATCTCGCCGACGATCTCTTCCAAAATATCCTCGAGCGTGACGAGGCCCATCACCACCCCATACTCGTCGACGACGAGCGCGAAGTGAGTCTTGCGCTTGAGGAAGGCCTGCAGCTGCTCCTCGAGCCCCGTCGTATTGGGCACGTACCAGGCTTCGAGCGCCACCGCGCCGACGTTTAGATGAGCGATGTCGCCGCCCGACTGGTCGATCGAGCGCAGCAGATCCTTCGCATGCACGACGCCGATGATGTTGTCCGGCTCGCCGCGCCAAATCGGTACCCGTGTATATGGAGAAGCGACGACAGCGCGGACGAACTCACGGGGTGGCAGATCGGCGTCGATCATGTACATCTTGGTCCGGTGGATCATCACGTCTTCGACCACCAGGTCGCGCAGGTCGAGGAGGCCGCCGAACATGTCGCGTTCAACGCGCGGCACGCCGCCTTCGAGATGCATCAAATCCACCGTGCTTTTCAGTTCTTCGCGGCCGGAAAGCAAAGCGTGACGAACGCTCGTGTCGATCCCCAGGAGGCGGAGAAATCCTTGCACGATCGCCTCGACCGCGGTCAGCGCCGGGCCGAAAACGGCAACGAAGAAGCGGATCACCGGAGCGACGAACAGCGCGACGCGGTCGGGATAATTGATCGCCAGTGTCTTCGGCATGATTTCAGCGAAGACGAGCAGCACCAGCGTCATGACGCCAGTTGCATAGAGTACGCCGCTATAGCCGACGAGTTCCTCGAGCACCCCGGTCAACAGCGCCGAAGAGCCGATGCTGACCAGCGTGTTGCCGAGCAGCACCGCGCCGATCAGCCGGTCGCGTTTGCGCAGCAGCCGGTTGACGGCGCCGGCGCGACGATCGCCGTTGCGCTCCAGCGCGTGCATTCGCGCCCGCGAGGCCGCCGTCAGCGCCGTCTCCGAGCTGTTGAAGAAGGCAGCCATAAAGATGCAGAAGACGACGATCGCCCCGGCAATCCAGAGATCGAGCGTGGAAAGCTCGGCATGTATGCCGTGCATGCGTCGAAAATCCCGTACTCACCGCCCTCGGCGCGATTCCTTCAATTCATCATCGAGAAATGCGCGAACCTCGTCGGCATCGACGTCCTTGGCGACGAAGCAGCGTCCGATGCCGCGCGCCAGAATGAAAGTGAGGACGCCGCGCTTCACCTTCTTGTCCTGCGTCATCGCTTCAACGATCGCCGCCGCGTCGGCGTTCCAATCGGGAATGTCGCGGACGTGAATCGGCAGGCCGACCGCGCCAAGATGCGCTTCGACGCGCCGTGCCTCGGCATCGCTCGTCAGTTCGCGCCGCGCCGAGAAGCGGAAGGCGCAAGCGATCCCGATTGCGACGGCCTCGCCATGCACCAAGCGGCGCCCGTCGTAGCCCGTGAGGTGCTCCAGAGCGTGTGCGAACGTATGGCCGAGATTGAGCAGCGCCCGCTTGCCGAATTCATATTCGTCGGCCGCGACGATGGCCGCTTTGGCGGCGCAGCCTTGAGCGATCGCCCGGGTCCGCTCCGGACCGCCTGCAAACACATCGCGCCAATGTGCTTCGAGCCACTCGAAAAAGGCGAGATCGCCGATTAGTCCGTATTTTGCGTTTTCCGCGTAGCCGGCCCGGAACTCGCGTTCCGGCAAGGTCCGCAGCGAAGCAGTATCGGCCAATACCAGCAGCGGCTGGTGAAAGGCGCCGACCAGGTTCTTGCCGTGCGGCGAATTGATTCCCGTCTTGCCGCCGATTGCCGAATCGACCTGCGCCAACAGCGAGGTCGGAACCTGGATCAGGTGCATGCCGCGCCGTACGCTGGCCGCGGCAAAGCCGGCGAGATCGCCGACTACGCCTCCGCCCAGCGCGATCACGCAGTCGCCGCGCTCGAACTTGCCCGCCAAGATGGCGTCGCACACCCGCTCGAAGGATGCATAGGACTTCGATCCCTCGCCGGGCGTAACGACGATGCTCCGATGCCGGATATTTGCGGCGACAAGCGCCGCTTCCAGTCCGGCAAGCTGGTGGCGCGCGACGTTTTCATCGGTGACGATCGCCGCGGCCGCTCCCGGCGCAAGCCGCATGAGATGCGCGCCCATCTCGCCGATGAGTCCCGCACCAATCAAAATGTCATAGCCGCGCTCGCCGAGATCGACCCGCACGCGCTCCGTCGCTCCGGAAGGATTCGCGTCTCCCCTCTCTACCGACGGCGTTTTCCGCGGCAACTTCGATTCGAGCGCCGCGAGAATATCTTCGATGACGAGATCGTGCGGGCCTTCGCGCGAGATGACGGTGATGTCCGCTTGCGCATAAATCGGATCGCGCTCCTCCATCAGCGTCTTCAGCATGGTCTCGGGATCGCCGTTTTGCAGGAGCGGACGATGATTGCGCTTGCGCACGCGGCGCCAAAGCACGTCGAGATCGGCTTTGAGCCAGATCGAGACACCGGTCTCACGGATCCGCGCGCGCGTCTCTTCGCTCATGAACGCGCCGCCGCCTGTCGCGATGATCCGCGCGCCTCCCGCCAAGAGACGCGTCATCACGCGCCGTTCGCCGTCGCGAAAATAGGGTTCGCCGTAGCGAGTGAAGATTTCTGGGATGGTCAGGCCGGCGGCGCGTTCGATTTCGGCGTCGGAATCGACAAACTCAAGCCCGAGCCGCTGCGCGAGACGCCGCCCGATGGCCGTCTTGCCGGAACCCATGAGGCCGACGAGCACGATCGGCCGTCGCCCGAGCAATACTGCGAGCCGCGTCGCGGCCGCGTCCGGCGAATGCTCTTCGCCGCTCTCGCCGCCCGGCTTGATCCCAATGGTCATCGGCTGGATGTAACACGCCATTCCCGCCAGTTTAAGCGGCTTCCCGGCAACTGCGGTCGCGGTCTGTGTCTAAGTACCTGTTTTCCTTGCTCTTATACCGCCGCGTGCAAACTTCCCGATCGATTCATTTCCGGAAATCGGCCGGGGCCGTATAACGGACCGGATCATTCCCGAATCGCAGGACGATAGTGCCAAGCCTAATTCGCTTTCTCCTGACGATCGGACTGCTGGTGGGGCTCGTCTACGTTGCGATGCTGGCGCTTGTCACCTTCGTCACGCCGCAACCGCACGAAATCATTCAAACGGTGCCCGCCTCGCGCCTCAATAAGTAGGATTGCGTCTTGCCGAAAGATCGTAGCCTCGAAGCGTTTCTCGAAATGATGGCGGCCGAGCGCGGCGCCGCGGCCAATACGCTCGAAGCCTATCGGCGTGATCTCACCGACTACGAAGCCGCGATCGTCCGCGCCGGAAGATGCACCTTGAACGTCGGCACCGAAGAGATCCGCGCCTATCTGCGCGCCTTGAAGAGCCGCGGTTTCTCGGCGGCGACGAGCGCAAGGCGGCTTTCCGCGATCCGCCAATTGCATCGCTTTCTGTACGCCGAAGGCATGCGCACCGACGATCCAGCCTTGGTCCTCGAAGGACCGCGGCGTAATCCGCGGTTGCCGAAGATCCTTTCGGTCGAAGAGGTCGAGTGTTTGCTTGCTACGGCGCAAGCGGCGGTCGAGGAGACCGCGCCGGACAAGCCTGCGCGCATTCGCGCGGCACGCACTGCCTGTCTGCTAGAACTGCTTTATGCGACCGGCCTTCGGGTTTCAGAACTCGTGGCGCTCTCCAAGGCCGCGGCGCGCCGCAATGAGCCGTTGATTCTCATCCACGGCAAAGGCGGGCGCGAGCGTCTCGTTCCGCTCTCCGGACCGGCGAAGCGGTCCATCGCCGCCTATCGTGCGCTGCTCGAAGCGCGCGATTTAGGCAGCGGGCCGTGGCTCTTTCCGGCGGAAAGCACCAGCGGTCATTTGAGCCGTCAGGTTTTTGCGCGTGACGTCAAAGCGATTGCCGCCCGCGCCGGGATCGCGGCGGCGCGGGTGAGCCCGCACGTGTTGCGCCACGCGTTTGCGAGCCATCTGCTGCAAAACGGCGCCGACCTGCGCGTCGTGCAAGAACTGCTCGGCCATGCCGACATCTCGACCACGCAGATCTATACGCACGTGCTCGACGAACGGATGAAAGCGATGGTCCGCGACCTGCATCCGCTGAACGAGAAGTGATCGCCTCCCTCGCCCTAACCCTCGCCCCGCAAGCGGGAAGAGGGAGTAATCTGAGCTATTGGAGTTAAGCGATTGCCAACTGGCGTTCTTCGAGCGCCCCGGGCTAAACCGCGCGGCGCAAGCCACTTCCTCAGAAACGCTTCCGACCAACGCGCCACTGCCGCGTCGTACCGGTACCAGCCTTCGAGATGAAGATAGCGCGGACGGGCGCCGGGTAGCGTCATGCGATCGGTGCCCCGGATCGTCCAACTGCACATCATCGCGTAAGTGACTTCCGGATGGAATTGCAAGCCGTAGGCGGCCGGCCCGTAACGGAACGCCTGCGTTGCAAAGTTGTCGCCCGCGGCAAGCAGCACCGCGCCGCGAGGTAGATCAAATCCTTCGCGATGCCATTGATAGACCTGCCGCGGAAAAGGGCAGGCGCAGGCGGCATGACCGTCGCGCGTCGGAGCGATCGGATAATAGCCGACCTCCACTTTCCCTTCCGGATGCGCATGGACGCGCTGGCCGAGGCGGCGCGCCAGGATCTGCGCGCCGAGGCAGATGCCGATGAGCGGCTTTTCCTCCTTGAGCGGCACGTCGATCCAATCGATCTCGCGGCGCAGCCAATCTTCTTCGTCGTTGGCGCTCATCGGACCGCCGAAAATAACGGCGCCGGCGTGTTCGGCCAGCGTCTTCGGTAAAGGATCGCCGCACTGCGGCCGACGAACGTCGAGGTCGTATCCCAGCGCGCGGAGAAGACGCCCGAACCGGCCCGGCGTCGAATGCTCCTGGTGGAGCACGATGGCGACTTTGCGGGAACTATCGAGGCGCTGGAGCATGGGCCTTGGAGGCATTCGCGAACGGCGATTCGTGCGCGTACCGGCATGAACGCGATGGTCGGCAAGACTATGGCGGGATTATTCCTTTGCTGCGGCCGCCTGCCAAGGCCCTGCAAATGCCGTGCCCGCCTCAGGCTCGCCGGCGACGCGTTGGCGCAGCCGTACCCGGTCATGCGGCGAGACGCCGAGCAGTTCGGCGATCTGCGCGACGGTATTCTCCTCGACCTCCTGGACGGCGCCATCGGCAAGCGCGATCTCCCACATCATCTCGACAATCCGCATTCGGCCAGTTTGATCGAGGTTGTTGCAAAGAACGCGAGTGAATCGATAAAAATCGACGGCTTGTTGATCGCTCGCCTCGGCGGATTGAACGAGCCGCGCCGTCGCCGCCGGATCAAGGCCGAAGTTCTTTTCGATGACCTCGTTAAGCCGGGCGCGTTCGGCGGTATCCGCTGGCCCCTCGGCTTTGGCGAGGTGAACGAGCAAAGCGGCCGCGGCGAGCCGATAATCGTCCTCGCCGAATTCACGCGTCGGCTCGCCGGCAAATTCGGCCATGAACGTCTTCAATCGCTCCAGCATGTGTCCTTCCATTCCGTGGTGTCGCGCCTATACGCAATATAAGGATTGAGGCGGCGCAACGCGGAAAAAGGGCGATACGCCGCAGAAGCATTGCGGAAAGTTAAAGGGAATATCGTTAGCGCAGCAGCAGGCACGTCCAATAGCCTTGGACGCCGCCGAATTGCCGGCGTTCGGCGCGCTGCCATCGCATGCATTCGTGCCGGGACGGGAAACAGAGCTTCTGGTCGTGCCATGTGACCGATGCAGCAGGCGCACCCGGCACGTAGGTGGCGAGGCCGCCGGAGAAATGTCCCAGCCATACGGAGCGCCAGGGCAGCAGGCTGGCGTCGCAGCCGATGCCGGCGCCAAAAAGCCAGGGCTTGCCGATGTCCGTGCCCGTCGCTTGCGCCGCCGCTGGCAGGCAAAGAAAGACGGCGGCCAGGGGTACCGCGATACAGGCAGCCAGTTTGTCCATGAGCCGCCTCCAACTTCGTTGTCGGTGCATGCTAAGCCGTGACGGCGTTTGGCGCCACCCACGAGATTGCGAACCGCGTCTATGGGCCCGAATTCGGATAACAAGTCGGCGCACATTCCGACCACGGATGATATTGAAAGCTCCAGGTTTCGCTCAACGTCTTGGCGCCGGAACGCAGGAACAGCCGCATTTCGACCGGCTCGGGACTGGCGACCGTCAGATCGAACTGGGCGCGCCAGTGACCTGCCACGTCGTCCGGCACCGCCTCGGTAAAGACGTAAGAGAAAGTGCCGCGCGACGCCCAGAGCACCGGTTCGGGCTTTACGCCGTACGGCAGGCTCGCCAAAGGGCCGCCCAGAAATTCCACCATGAACTTGCGTACCCCTTTCGGACGCGGCTTGCCGGGTTGGCCGCCGTTGCCGAGCCGCGTCGCCACGACGCGGGCGAGTTTGCCCGGAAAGGGCGTATCGGCGAGCCAAGAGAGCCGATAGGCGACGTTCGTCTCCATGCCGGCAGCCGCCGGACCGTCCGCCACCCACATGGCGACGACATTGTCGTTGATCTCGTCGTCGGTGGGAATTTCGACGAGTTGAACGGATCCCTTGCCCCAGCTCCCTTTGGGTTCGACCCAAAGGCTCGGGCGCCGTTCGTAGAACACGCCGTCGAGATAATGGTCGAAATCGCGGTCGCGCTGCAGGAGGCCGAAGCCGCGCGGCGCTTCGTCGAGAAACGCCGATGCGGTAATGGCCGGCGGATCGTTGAGCGGTCGCCATATCCGTTCGCCCTTGCCCGTCCAGATCGCGAGGCCGTCGGAATCGTGCACTTCAGGACGCCAATCGACGGCGGTCGGTTTGACGGTTTCCGAGAACCAGAACATCGTCGTCAGCGGCGCGATTCCGAAACGCGCGATGTCCCGCCGCAGGCAGAAAAGCTGCTCGACGTCCATGACGACGCCCTTGCCGCGCGTCATCGCATATTTGCAGGCGCCAACGATCGACGGCCCTTCCAGCAAAGTGTAGAGCGTCAAGCCGTCTTTGGGGCCGGATTCGTCGATATAGAATTGGGTGAAATCCGGGAATTCCTCGTTCTTGCCGGCCACGGCGACATCGAGCGCGACGGCGCGGCAGGAGATTCCGTATTGATGCAATTCGCCGATCGCCCGGAAATAATCCGCGCCGAGGAACGCAACCCAATCGTTCGTGCGCCAATCGAGCGGCGCGTCGCGCGCCTCCTGCACGCGCAGCCCGGCAAAACCCGCCCCGCGCGGCAGTTCCCGGGCGGGCGAATCGGCGGGCAGTTCAAACAGGCCCGGATCGTAGACGATTTC
>JASHSB010000109.1 GCA_030036945.1 Methylovirgula sp.
GCCTCCGGCCGGTTCGGCGTCACGGCGGAATATCTCGTCAATTCCGACATGATGCAGATCAAGATGGCGCAAGGCGCCAAGCCCGGCGAAGGCGGCCAATTGCCCGGCCACAAGGTCGACGCGGTGATCGCCAAGGTGCGCCACTCGACGCAAGGCGTCGGCTTAATCTCGCCGCCGCCGCACCACGATATCTATTCGATCGAGGACTTGAAACAGCTCATCTTCGACCTGAAGAACGTCAATCCGCGCGGCGCCGTTTCGGTGAAGCTCGTCTCGGAGGTTGGCGTCGGCACGGTCGCGGCCGGCGTCTCCAAGGCAAAGGCCGACCATGTGACGATCTCCGGCTACGAAGGCGGCACTGGCGCCTCGCCGCTGACTTCGATCAAACATGCCGGCAGCCCGTGGGAGATCGGACTTGCCGAGACGCATCAGACGCTGGTCTTGAACCGGCTGCGTTCGCGCATCGCCGTGCAGGTCGACGGCGGCATCAGGACCGGACGCGACGTCGTGATCGGGGCGCTGCTCGGCGCCGACGAATTCGGCTTTGCGACCGCGCCGCTGATCGCCGCGGGCTGCATCATGATGCGCAAATGCCATCTGAATACTTGTCCGGTGGGCGTCGCGACGCAGGATCCGGTGCTGCGCAAGCGCTTCGTCGGCCAACCCGAGCACGTCATCAACTTCTTCTTCTTCGTCGCCGAGGAAGTGCGCGAATGGATGGCAAAACTCGGCTATCGCACGTTCAACGAGATGATCGGGCAGATGCAGATGCTCGACAAAGAAAAGCTCGTCGAACATTGGAAGGCGAGGGGGCTCGATTTCTCCCGGCTCTTCCATAAGCCGAGCGCGGCGGATCCGCAGGCGATCTACAATTCGACGCGCCAGGATCACGGGCTCGACGACGTGCTCGATCGCCGGCTGATCGCCGAAGCCGAGGCAGCCATCGCGCGCGGCGCCAAGGTTCGCATCGACTCGAAGATCCGCAATTCGGATCGTGCCACGGGCGCCATGCTGTCGGGCGAGATCGCCCGGCTTTACGGCCATGCCGGCTTGCCCGACGAGACGATTCACGTGCGCTTTAGCGGCACGGCCGGACAGAGCTTCGGCGCTTGGCTGGCGCACGGCGTGACGCTCGAACTCGAGGGGCAGGCGAACGATTACGTCGGCAAAGGCCTGTCGGGCGGCCGTCTCATCATCTATCCGCCCGCCGACGCGCGGATCGTCCCCGAGGAATCGATCATTGTCGGCAACACGGTTCTATACGGAGCGATCGCTGGCGAATGTTACTTTCGCGGCGTCGCCGGCGAGCGTTTCGCGGTGCGCAATTCCGGCGCCATCGCCGTGGTCGAGGGTACCGGCGACCACGGCTGCGAATATATGACCGGCGGCATCGTGGTGGTGATCGGCAGGACGGGGCGCAACTTCGCCGCCGGCATGTCGGGCGGCATCGCCTACGTGCTCGACGAGGACGGCAGCTTTGCCGAACGCTGCAATCTCGCCATGGTCGAACTCGAACCCGTCGCCGAGGAAGAAGAGCTGATGCAGAAGAGCTATCACCAAGGCGGCGATCTCGACTTCCACGGGCGCGTCGACGTGATGGGCGATATGACGCGCTACGATGCCGAGCGCCTCCACCAGCTCATCGCCAACCACGCCGCCTATACGGGCTCGATGCGGGCGCGCATGATCCTCGAACGCTGGGACGAATATAAAAGCAAGTTCCGCAAAGTGATGCCGGTCGAATATCGCCGCGCCCTTGCCGAGCTACTGGCCCGCCAGGAAAATGCGCCGCTGCTTGCCGCTGCTGGCGAATAGAACATTCACCGCATCCATTATCGCCCCGGGAGGTGCCCTGCGAAGCAGGGCGGATGAGGGGTTACAATCGCCGGCAACTTGCAGCATTGTATCTCCCACCCGGCCGGCTCCGCCGGCCACCCGCTCTCGGTGGGAGAGGGGCATGTGCGTGAGGCACTGGAATCGACATGGGAAAGGTCACGGGCTTCCTGGAGATCGATCGGCGCGACCGGCGCTATGTACCCGCCTCCGACCGAATCCGTCACTACAAGGAGTTCATGATCCCGCTGTCGGAGGAGGCGACGCGGGACCAAGCGGCGCGCTGCATGGCCTGCGGCATTCCCTATTGTCACAGCGGTTGCCCGGTCAACAATCAGATCCCCGATTGGAACGACCTCGTCTATCGCGGTGATTGGGAAGAAGCCGCGCGCAATCTCCACTCGACCAATAATTTCCCGGAATTTACCGGCCGTCTCTGCCCGGCGCCGTGCGAGGCCGCCTGCACGTTGAACCTCATCGAAACCCCGGTGACGATCAAGACGATCGAGTGCGCCATCGCCGATCGCGCCTTGGCGAACGGCTGGGTAAAGCCCGAGCCGGCGGAGCGGCGCACCGGCAAACGCGCGGCGGTCGTCGGCTCCGGACCGTCGGGGCTTGCCTGCGCGCAGCAACTCGCCCGCGCCGGCCACGAGGTGCACGTCTTCGAAAAGAATCTGAAACCGGGCGGCCTGCTGCGCTACGGCATTCCCGATTTCAAGATGGAGAAACATCTGATCGACCGGCGCGTCCGGCAGATGGAGGGCGAAGGCGTGACGTTCCACGGCGGCGTCAACGTCGGCGTCGATCGCGACCCCTTGGCGCTCGTCGAGGAATTCGACGCCGTGGTGCTCGCCGGCGGCGCCGAGAAGCCACGCGATCTGCCGATCCCGGGGCGCGAGCTTGCCGGCATTCATTTCGCGATGGATTTCCTGCCGCAGCAGAACCGCCGCGTCGGCAAGGAGCCGTTCCAGACCAATCTGCCGATTCTTGCCGCCGGCAAACGAGTCATCGTCATCGGTGGCGGCGACACCGGTTCGGATTGCATCGGCACGTCGGTGCGGCAAGGCGCGGTGAGCATCCTACAGCTCGAAATCATGCCGATGCCGCCGGAGCATGAGGATAAGCTGCTTACGTGGCCGGATTGGCCGATGAAGCTGCGCACCTCGTCGAGCCACGAGGAAGGCGCGAAGCGCGACTTCGGCGTGCTCACCAAGGAGTTCCGCGGAGAGAACGGAGCCGTCAGGCAGCTCGTCTGCGTGCGCCTCGACGACAAGATGAAAGAGATCCCCGACAGCGCATTCGCCCTCGATGCCGATCTCGTGCTGCTCGCCATGGGCTTCGTGTCGCCGCTGCACGAAGGCCTGCTCGACCGGCTCGGCGTTGCTTACGACGCGCGCGGCAACGTCGCGGCCGACACGCTGCGCTACAAGGCTTCGCCCGACAAAGTGTTCGCCTGCGGCGACATGCGGCGCGGCCAATCGCTGGTCGTCTGGGCGATCCGCGAGGGCCGGCAAGCGGCCCACGCCGTCGATACGTTCCTCATGGGCGAGAGCCTACTGCCGCGGTAAGCGCGTGCGTCATTGCGAGCGAAGCGAAGCAATCCAGGACGAAAGCTGGATTGCTTCATCGCTATCGCTCCTCGCAGTGACGTTCAGCCCTTCGCCAGGTGACTGTGCGTACGGCCGTAAAGAAAATAGATCACCAGTCCGATCACCAGCCATACCGCGAGGCGGATCCAGGTGTCGCTCGGCAGGCCGATCATCAGAAAGAGCGCGGCGAGCGCGCCGAGCGGCCCGATCAGCGCCACGGCCGGCACTTTGAACGGCCGCTTGACTTCCGGATGACGGATGCGCAGCACAAGGACGCCGATGCAGACCACGGTGAAGGCGAACAGCGTGCCGATCGACACCAGTTCGCCAACAAGCCCGATCGGCGCCAATCCCGATAGCAGTGCGACGCCGGCGCCGGTGACGATCGTCGTCACATAAGGCGTGCGAAAGCGCGGATGCACGCGCGCCGCGAGCGGCGGCAATAGGCCATCGCGCGCCATCGAATATAACACGCGCGCCTGGGCGAGCAGCAGCACGAGAACCACGGAACTCAGCCCCAGAATCGCGCCGAATTTAACGAGCGGCGCAAACACGCCGAAGCCGATATGATCGACGCCGACCGCGATCGGATCGGGCACGTTGAGACGGTCGTAGGGCATAATCCCGGTGATCACCAGCCCCACCAGCACATAGAGGATCGTGCAGATGGCGAGCGAACCGAGGATCGAGCGCGGCATGTCGCGCTGCGGATTGACGGCCTCCTGCGCGGCGGTCGAGATCGCGTCGAAGCCGATGTAGGCGAAGAACACTACGCCGGCGCCGCGCAGAATGCCGCCCCAGCCGAAATGCCCCGGGCCCTCGGCGGGCGGAACGAACGCGCCCGCCGGATTGCC
>JASHSB010000110.1 GCA_030036945.1 Methylovirgula sp.
CTGTTTCTGGCATTGCGGCCGTCTCCGCCGCAAGCCCGCGCGACTACGTCGCGCTGTTGAAACCGCGGGTGATGTCGCTGGTCGTCTTCACGGCGCTGACAGGAATTCTGTTCGCGCCGCGTCACGTCGATCTCGTCATCGGTTTTGCCTCGCTCCTGGCGATCGCGGTGGGAGCCGGCGCCGCCGGGGCGCTGAACATGTGGTACGACGCCGACATCGACGCTATGATGCGCCGCACCTGCCGGCGCCCGATCCCCACCGGCAAAATCACGCGTGGGGAAGCGCTCGGCTTCGGGCTGACGCTGGCGATGTTCGCGGTGCTGACGCTGGCTCTCATCGCCAATCTCTTTGCCGCCGCGCTGCTCGCTTTCACGATCTTGTTCTACGTCGCAATTTATACGATGTGGCTCAAGCGCGCGACGCCGCAGAACATCGTCATCGGCGGCGCCGCCGGCGCGCTGCCGCCGCTCGTCGGCTATGTGGCGGCGACTGGGCAGGTGAGCCTTTGCGCGCTCGTCCTCTTCGCGCTGATCTTTGTTTGGACGCCGCCGCACTTCTGGGCGCTTGCTTTGGTGCGGTCGGCCGAATACGGGCGCGCCGGCGTGCCGATGCTGCCGAACGTCAAGGGAGCCGATCGCACGCGGCTCGAGATCCTGATCTACAGCCTCGTGCTTGCGCCGCTTGGCGTGGCTCCGTTCCTGCTCGGTTTTGCGTCGGTCTTCTATGGATATCTCAGCGCGGTTCTCGGCATCGCCTTCGTCGCTCTCGCGGTTTGGGTCTATCGCATCCGCAGCGGCGGCCGCGCCGACAAATGCGCGATGCGGTTGTTCGGCTTCTCGATCCTCTATCTCTTTCTGCTATTCGCCGAACTCTTGGGCGAGCGCGTCGTCGCGCTGACGACCGGATCCTGAGGCCGCCATGGATTTTGAACGCCGATCAGAAGGCAGCGTGCTGACGCCTGAACAGATCAAGAGCCGCCGGCAGCGGAACGTTGCGATCGGACTTGCGGTCGGCATCCTGGTTTTGCTGTTTTATGCCGTGACGATCGTCAAGCTCGGCCCCAACGTTCTCAATCGCCCGTTGTGACGCATGGCTAGTCTGCGTAATTCGCCCTCCGGCCGTTCGGGCCGCGCTGCTTGGATCGCGGTGGGTATCGTCGCCGCTTCCTTGTCGATGCTCGGCCTGTCGTTCGCTGCCGTGCCGCTCTACCGGGTGTTCTGCGCCAGAACCGGTTTTGCCGGCACGACGCAGGTCGCCAAAACAGCACCCGGCGTTGCGGGAACGCGCATGCTAGTCGTTCACTTCGATGCCAACGTCGCACCCGGCTTGAATTGGCGCTTCGCGCCGGAAACGTCGCGGATCAAGTTGCTGACCGGAAAGACCGCTACCGTGTTCTTCAGAGTCACAAATCTGTCCGGCGAAGAAACGGCGGCACGCGCCGCCTACAACGTCTCGCCCGGGCAGAGCGGCGCTTATTTCGACAAGCTCGCCTGTTTCTGTTTTACGGAGCAGCATCTAGGCCCGCACCAGAGCGTGGAAATGCCGGTGGTCTTTTTCCTCGACCCGGCGCTCGAACGCGACGAGACGATGGACGGGATAGAAGAACTTACGCTTTCCTATACTTTCTATCCACGGCCGGCGGCTGCGCCGTTGACCGCGGCGAGCGAAAGCGGGCCGAAACTTTAAAAGGACGATTAGCCGCCTTGACCTAGCGCGGCGATCGGGACAAACGACGGAGTTGGCGGGCATACCGCGGAGCCGCCGTGAATGCAGGCGCAGGCAGAGGGGACAGACTGATGGCGGACGCCCACGTAAAACCAAACCACGAGTATCATCTCGTCGATCCGAGCCCCTGGCCGATCCTAGGCGCGATAGGCGCATTCATGATGGCGTTCGGCGGCATCTCGTGGATCCGCGAGATCACTTTCTTCAGCGCCAAGCCGGGTCTCTATATTTTCGGCGCCGGTCTCATCCTCGTTCTCTACGTGATGGCTTCTTGGTGGCTCGACGTTATCAAGGAGGCCGAACACGGAGATCACCATACGCGCGTCGTGGCGATCGGACTGCGTTACGGAATGATCCTGTTCATCGCCTCGGAGGTGATGTTCTTCGTCGCCTGGTTCTGGGCGTTCTTCGACGCCAGCCTCGATGCGAACGAGAAAATCCAGTATGCGCGGGTCGCCTTTACTGGGGGGCACTGGCCGCCGAAGGGGATCGAAGTTATCGATCCTTGGCATTTCCCGCTTCTCAACACGCTCATCCTGCTCACTTCGGGCACGACGGTTACCTGGGCGCACCACGCTTTGCTCGGCAACGACCGCAAGAACCTCAAGAACGGCCTAATTCTCACGATCCTGCTCGGCATCTCGTTTACCGCCGTCCAGGCCTACGAATACATCCACGCACCGTTCGGTTTCAAAGGTTCGATCTACGGATCGACCTTTTTCATGGCGACTGGGTTCCACGGCTTTCACGTCATCATCGGAACGATCTTCCTGATCGTCTGCTTGCTGCGTGCCTTCGCCGGGCAGTTCACGCCGCAGCGCCATCTCGGCTTCGAGTTCGCCGCCTGGTATTGGCATTTCGTCGATGTGGTCTGGCTGTTCCTGTTCTCCTGCATCTATGTTTGGGGCTCATGGGGCGCCCCGATGGAGCATTGACGCGCCGCGATTTGCCGAGGATTTTTCGCCGCGCAATATATGGAACCGCGATGAGCGGCGATACGAACGACGGTCTGCCGCTGGCGATCCTGACCGGCCTTGCCGGGCGTTGCCCGCGTTGCCGGCGCGGTTCGACGTTCGCGGGCTTCCTCAACGTCGCGCCGGTCTGCAAAACTTGCGGATTGAATTTCGGCTTTGCCGATGCAGGCGACGGACCTGCCGTATTTGTGATGTTGTTCGGCGGCTTTCTGATCGTCGGCGCGGTGTTGTGGGTCGAAGTCATGTTCGAGCCGCCGATCTGGGTCTACGTCGTCGTCTTTCTTCCGCTGGCGGCGATCGTCTGCCTCGGCATGTTGCGGCCGCTGAAGGGCCTGCTGATCGCCTTGCAATATCGCAATAAGGCCGGGCAGGGGCGGCTTGAGAGCTGAGAACTTGGCCGACGTCGCGCAACCCAAAGGTCTTCTCGGCCCCGTTCTGTTTGTCCTGGTTATCGGCGGTATTCTGGTTTCGCTCGGCGTCTGGCAACTGCACCGGCTCGCTTGGAAAGAAACGCTGATCGCCGAGATCGCGACGCGCAGCAAGGCGCCGCCGCGGCCGTTGCCCGATCCCGCCTCGTGGAGCCGCCTCGCGCCTTCCGACTATGCCTATCGGCACGTTGAACTCACCGGCCGTTATGAGAACGACAAGGAGGCGCTCGTTTTCTTCGGCATCGGCCCGCATGATTTAGGCCCCGGCTATCTCATCCTGACCCCGTTCAAGCTCGACGCTGGCGGTTTCGTCGTGGTGAACCGCGGTTTCGTACCGGCCGGTCTCCCCAAGGAGGAGCGGGCGAAAGGCGACATCGAAGGAGAGACGCGGGTCGTCGGACTGATGCGGCCACCGCAGACGCGAAATCTGTTCACGCCCGCTGACGAACCGGACAAAGACATCTTCTTTACGCGCGACCCCGCCGCCGTCGCCGCCCATTTCAAGCTCTCGCCGGCGGCGCCGTTTGTCGTCGACGCCGACGCCAAGCCGGTGCCCGGCGGTTGGCCGATCGGCGGCATGACCGAGATCGATATCCCCAATAATCATCTGAACTATGCGCTCACCTGGTTCGGCTTGGCGGGCGGGATGCTCCTGGTTTTCGCGAATTTTCTGCGCGCCCGCTGGTTCGGGAAATAAGCCTCGTCTCGCCCCGGGGTTTAAGCCTAAGCGCTAATACATTGTTTTTAATCGTTAAATTAAGGCTACCAGGAATTGCGGCAAATCCTCTCCTTTCGGTCTTTTTGTGCTAAACGGGCGCACGCCCATCGAGCGAAAAGGTCCAAAAGGTGAATTATCTTTCGACGCGCGGCGAGGCGCCTTCGCTTTCCTTCACCGACGCTTTGATCGCGGGTCTCGCCCAGGACGGCGGCCTCTACCTTCCCGAGGCCTATCCGCGGCTCTCGGAGCGGGAAATCGCCGGCTTTGCCGGCTTGCCTTATGGGGCGGTGGCCCAGGCGGTCATCGCACCGTTCGTCGGCAATGCGCTCGAACGCAAAGCGCTACGCGCCGCGATCGAGACGGCCTATGCAAGCTTCGACGACGCAGCGGTGACGCCGCTGACGCAGATTGGCGACAATCTCTTCCTTCTCGAACTTTTCCACGGCCCGACTCTTGCCTTCAAGGATCTGGCGATGCAGTTCCTGGGCCAGCTCATGCCGCAGGTATTCGCGGCGCGCGGCAAACGCGCGACGATCCTGGCGGCGACTTCGGGCGACACCGGCGCGGCGGCAGTCGCGGCTTTCCGCGACGCCGTCGGAGTCGATCTCTTCATCCTTTATCCGAAAGGCCGCGTCTCCGACGTCCAGCGCCGCCAGATGACCACTGTCGCTGCCGAAAACGTGCATGTCATCGCCGTCGACGGCACGTTCGACGACGCCCAGGCGCTCGTCAAAGCTCTCTTCGCCAACAAAAGATTGCGCGACGAGTTTGCGCTTTCCGGCGTGAATTCGATCAACTGGGCGCGGCTAGTCGCGCAAGCCGTCTATTATTTCGTAAGCGCGGTCGCGCTTGGCTCTCCCCGCCGGCCGGTATCTTTCGCGGTGCCCACGGGAAATTTCGGCGATGTTTTTGCCGGATGGATCGCCAAGCGAATGGGTTTGCCGGTCGAGCGCCTCGTGATCGCCACCAACGCAAACGATATTCTGGCGCGGGCGCTTGCGACCGGCCGCTATGAAATTGGCGCGGTGCAAGCCACACAATCGCCCTCAATGGACATTCAGGTATCTTCGAACTTCGAAAGGCTGTTGTTCGAAACCTATCGGCGCGATTCGGCGGCGATTCGCCGTCTTATGAGCGCCTTGCGACAAACGGGGGGCTTCCGCATCGCTTCGGAGCCGCTCGCGGCGATTCGCGGCGATTTCGACGCGGTGCGGGTCGGAGAAGCGGAAACCGTTGAGGAGATCGCGCGCGTGTGGCGCGAGACGCAAAAGCTCATCGATCCGCACACCGCGGTGGGGGTCGGCGCGGCACGCGCCGCGCTTAAGGCAAAGCCGCAGGTTCCCATGATCGTGCTCGGCACCGCGCATCCGGGGAAATTTCCCGCCGCCGTCGAACGGGCGACTTGCATCGTGCCGCAATTGCCGCCGCGGCTCGCCGATCTGTTCTCGCGCCAGGAACGTTTCGAGGTCGTTGCCAACGACCCGGCCGGACTTGCGGCCTACATGCGCGGCCGGCTCGCGGCTTCCAAAAGGGCGGCGTCGTGAGCGTCGAGATTACCAGCCTGCCGTCCGGCCTGCGGATCGTCACCGACCGCCTGGAGCGCCTCGAGACGGCGACGCTCGGTGTCTGGGTCGCGGCCGGCTCGCGGCACGAGCGGCCGCGCGAACGCGGCCTTTCGCATCTTTTGGAGCACATGGCGTTCAAGGGAACGCGGCGCCGTTCGGCGCGCGACATCGCCGACGAGATCGAAGGAGCCGGCGGCGATCTCAACGCCGCGACCGGCGTCGAACAGACCGCCTATTACGCGCACGTGCTCGCCGCCGACACCAATCTCGCGCTCGACATTCTCGCCGATATTCTGACGGAGAGCACGTTTGAGCTGCAGGAACTCGAACGCGAGAAAGGAGTCATTCTTCAAGAGATCGGCGCGGTTGAGGATACTCCCGACGATCTCGTTTTCGATCTGTTCAACGCCGCCGCCTTTCCGAAGCAGCCGATCGGCTCGCCGATTCTCGGCACGCCGGAGCGCGTGCGCGGTTTCGATCGCGCGATGATCGCCGCCTATCTGGAAAGCCATTACGGCAGCGGAACGGTCACGATCGGCGCGGCCGGCGCCGTCGATCACGCCGCGATCGTCGATGCCGCGTCGGCCCGTTTCGCGCCTCTTCCGAGCCGGGTCGCCGATGCGGTTGTCCCGGCGCGTTACGTCGGCGGCGCGAAATACGTGAAGCGTGGGCTCGAACAGGCGCACATCGTCGTTGGCTTCGCGGGACTGCCGTATAGCGAGTCCGCCCATTATGCGCTCGACGTCTTTGCAAACGCGGTGGGCGGCGGGATGTCGTCGCGACTCTTTCAGGAGGTGCGCGAAAAGCGCGGTCTCGCTTACGCGATCTACTCTTTCCATTGGAGCTATTCGGACGCCGGCCTTTTCGGCTTCTACGCGGCGACCGGCGCGGCGCAAGTCGCCGAACTGATGGCGGTCTCCCTCGATTGCCTTGCCGCCGCCACCCACAACCTCGGCGATGACGAAATCG
>JASHSB010000011.1 GCA_030036945.1 Methylovirgula sp.
GATCTCGACTTCGGCGCGGCCGAATTCGCGGTTGTCGCCGGCCGTGACTTTGCCGCCCAACTGCGCGGCGATCACCTGCTCGCCGTAGCAGATGCCGAGGATCGGCACGCCGGAAGAAAAGATCGCCTGCGGCGCGCGTGGCGAATCTCGATCGAGCACCGAGCACGGGCCGCCCGAAAGAATGATCGCCTTGGGGCTAAACGCGGCAAACGCCTCGGCGGCGCGCGCGAAAGGGGCGATCTCGCAATAGACGCCGGCCTCGCGCACGCGCCTCGCGATCAGTTGCGTCACCTGCGAGCCGAAATCGACGATCAGCACCTTGTCGTGGTGCCCGGCGATCTCATGATGAAGCTCATCCATGGGCATGGCGCCAAAACGTCCGCTTAGGGGATCGCCTTGCCGAGCGCAACCGCCGCGCCGTCCGGCCGGGTCGGGCACCGCGACCGCCCACTGCAAAATTTTCCTTAAAAGCGGTCGGCGGCATTCGAGCGACCCGATTGAACGGCGGGCAAGGCTTGCCGCCTATGCTCGCGCCCATGCGGCAAGAATCTTGCCCCGAGTGGCCCACGCGGTTCCGCCTGCCCCGGCTGCACGACATTCCGGCGCTATTTTCCGAGGGCGTCGAGCCGGACCCCGGCCGGCGCTCACCGGATCCGTGGCCGAAGGCGCTCACGCAGCGCCTGCGGGAGCTGATGCGTGTGACTCCCTCGCCCCATAAGCGTCAGCGAATGGGGCGAGGGGCTATCCCCGCCTCAGCCCGGCGATGAAAAACCCGTCCGTGCCGCTCGCCAACGGAGAGAACCGCAGGCCGAGCCGCGTGGCGAATCGTTCTAACGCGGGCAGCCCCGCCGCGACGACGAGTTCGGTCGGCGGAATGGCGGCGAAGTCAGCGTTTTCTTGCAGAAAGTCGGCGATCCGGTCCTCGTTCTCTTCGCGCAGCAGCGAACAGGTGACGTAGAAGACCCGTCCGGCATCTTTAACGAAGCGTCGCGCCGTCGCGAGAATTTCTGCCTGTTCCTTCATCCTTTGTTGAAGCGCACCGGAACGCATGCGCCATTTGGCGTCGGGATTGCGCCGCCAGGTTCCGGTGCCGGTACACGGCGCATCGATGAGCACCAGATCGCAGCGGCATTCGAGATCGGCAAGCACGTCCGTACCGCGCCGCGGGGTACGAACCTGGATATTGCGCGTGCTGGCCCGCTCCAAACGCGGATGAATGCCGGCCAGCCGCCGCGCCTCGCGATCCGTCGCATAGATCTGCCCGCGATTATTCATCATCGCGGCAAGCGCCAGCGTCTTGCCACCGCCGCCGGCGCAAAGATCGAGCGCCTGCTCGCCGGCCTTGGCGCCGGAAAGCAGTGCGGCGAGCTGCGAGCCTTCGTCCTGGATTTCGACGAGGCCCTTCACATAGGCCGGCTCTCCGGCCAGCGATGGGCTGCGACCGTCCTCGGAGAGCGGCAGCCGCAGGCCGATCGGCGACAGCGGCGTGGGCTCCGCGCCGAGATGCGCGAGCGCCGCGGTCGCCTTTTCGCGCGTCGTCTTGAGCGTGTTGGCGCGCAGATCGAGCGGCGCGCGGGTGGCAAGCGCCCTGCCCTCCTCCTCCGCCCGGTCGCCGAACACGGCGGCGAAGGACGGCGCCAGCCATTCCGGGAAATCGCCGCGTACCCAATCGGGCGCGCCGCCGAGCGTACCGCTCTCCAGCCGGATGTGTTCTTGGTCGGTGAGCGGCGGCGGCGCAAATCCTTCGCCCGTACACAGCGTCGCGACGTCCTCGACAGTCAGGCTGCACATCTCGCGCAGGCTCCCGAGCAGGATCGCGCGTGGTGTCTCTGCACCCATGATGAACGCCGCCGATGCGCGGCAGCGCAAAGCATCATAGACGAGCGAGGCCAGCGCGGAACGATCCCCCGATCCGGCAAATCGATGCGCGAGGCCCCAATCCTTCAAGGCGTCTGCGGCCGGCCTATGCCGCGTCTCGATGTCGGCGAGAATTTCGATCGCCGCGGCGACGCGAGCGGCGGGAGTCATCGGATCGCACTTCCACGATATTGGCGCAGCGGCCCGCTCACACGCCGCTCGGATAGTTCGGGCTTTCGCGGGTGATCGTCACGTCGTGCACGTGGCCTTCGCGCAGCCCGGCGGCGGAAACCTTCACAAATCGCGCGCGGCTCTGGAATTTGGCGATGTTCGGCGCCCCGACGTAGCCCATCGCGGCCCGCAGCCCGCCGCTCAACTGATGCAGCACCGCCGAAGCCGGGCCGCGGTACGGCACTTGGCCCTCGATTCCCTCCGGGACGAGTTTGAGCGTGTCCTTGATATCCTGCTGGAAATAGCGGTCGGCCGAGCCGCGCGCCATCGCCCCGACCGAGCCCATGCCGCGATACGATTTGAACGAGCGGCCCTGAAACAAATAAACTTCGCCCGGGCTTTCGTCGGTACCGGCAAGCAACGAGCCGATCATCGCGCAATCGGCGCCCGCCGCGATCGCCTTGGCGAGATCGCCGGAATATTTGATGCCGCCGTCGGCGATCACCGGAACGTTGGCGGTACGCGCGACGCCGACCGCATCGAGGATCGCGGTCAGTTGCGGCATGCCGACGCCGGCGACGAT
>JASHSB010000111.1 GCA_030036945.1 Methylovirgula sp.
GTCGGCGGTATCGACGAAATTGATGCCGAGCTCGGGAACGAGCTTCAAGGTGGCGCGCGCCTGCTGCGGATCGGCGTGACCGCCCCAGATGCCTTTGCCGGTCAATCGCATGGCGCCGAAGCCGAGCCGGTTGACCGGGAGATCGCCGCCGATTGCGAATTGGCCGGAAGCGGTTGCGGAAGGACGAGAAGCCATGCCGGGATCCGTTGGAGGACAGCGTTTGCCGGCGGTGCTCCGCCGACCGTCCGAGCAATAGCGCAGGTCGGCGGCGCGCCCAACGAAAAGCGCCCGCGCGGGGGTGCGAAATATCGTCCGCTCGCGCGCGCCTCTCCGGCTTGCGCGGCTATGCCCCTTCGTCTATGCCGCTGCCTTCGCGAAGCCCACAAGGAATCGTCCAAGGAATTTTCTATGTCCGCGCCCGTCGCCATCCTCATGGGCAGCCAATCGGACTGGGCGACCATGCGCCACGCGGCCGAAACGCTCGACCGCCTCAAGGTCGGCCACGAAACGAAGATCGTTTCCGCGCATCGCACCCCCGACCGGCTGATGAAATTCGCCAAAGGCGCCGAAGCGGCGGGCTTCAAGATCATCATTGCCGGCGCGGGCGGCGCCGCGCATTTGCCCGGCATGACCGCGGCGATGACCAATCTGCCGGTCCTCGGCGTGCCGATCGAGACCAAAGCGCTCTCCGGACAGGATTCGCTCTATTCCATCGTGCAGATGCCGGCCGGCGTGCCGGTCGGCACGTTGGCGATCGGCAAGGCCGGCGCCGTTAACGCTGCGCTGCTCGCGGCGGCGGTGCTGGCGCTGAGCGACGCGGCTTTGGCGAAGCGGCTCGCCGCCTGGCGCGCGGAGCAGACCGCGGCGGTTGCCGAACGCCCCGAGGATTGAGGGATGGCGCACCTCCAGCCGGGCGCCACCATCGGCATTCTAGGCGGCGGGCAACTCGGGCGGATGCTGGCGATGGCCGCGGCAAGGCTCGGGCTCAAGACGCACGTCTATGCACCGGAATCCGCCAGCCCCGCTTTCGACGTCGCGGCGGCGCATACCGTCGGCGCCTTCGACGACGCCGATGCGCTAGCCGAATTTGCCGAGTGTGTCGACGTAGCGACCTACGAATTCGAAAATGTGCCGGCCGGGAGCGTCGCGGTGCTGGCGCAACTCTGTCCGGTGCGCCCCGGCCCCGCGGCGCTCGAGGCAAGCCAGGACCGGCTCGCCGAAAAGGAATTTCTTGCCGCGCTCGGCGTCGAGACCGCCGCCTATCTGTCAGTCGAAGACGCCGGCGCCTTGATCCGCGCCGTCGGCAAGCTCGGCCGCCCTGCGATCTTGAAAACGCGCCGCCTCGGCTATGACGGCAAGGGGCAGATCGCGATCCGCGAAGGATCGGACCTCGCCGCGAGCTTTCGCAGTTTGGGCGGCGCGCCGGCGATTCTCGAATCGGTGGTTCCCTTCGTGAAGGAAATCTCGATCATCGCGGCGCGCGCCCTCGACGGCGGTTTCGCCGCCTATGACGCGACCGAGAACGTGCATGTGAACCATATCCTGAGCAGGAGCCGGGCGCCCGCCGCCGTCGATTCGGCCTGCGCCGCCGCGGCCGTCGCCGCCACCCGAAAGATCGCCGACGCGCTCGAATATGTCGGCGTCATCGGGGTGGAAATGTTCGTCGTCGAAGAAGGCCGGCGCAAGCAAGGGATTGTGGTCAACGAGATCGCCCCGCGCGTCCACAATTCCGGCCATTGGACGCTCGACGGCGCCGTCTGCTCGCAGTTCGAGCAGCACATCCGGGCGATTGCCGGTTGGCCGCTCGGCTCGACCAAGCGGCACGGGGCGATGGTGACGATGCACAATCTCCTCGGCGACGAAGTTAACACGTTTGCCGAACTCTTGGCCGAACCCGGCGCCTGCGTGCATCTCTACGGAAAGACGCCGGCGCGGCCGGGACGCAAGATGGGCCACGTCACGCGGATCTTCGCGAAGTACGAGGATTGAGAAGCGCCGCGCTGGCGCGCTTTGCCTGGACAAATCGGATCGGCTCTGCTAAGCGCCTGCGTTCCGATGGGTAGCGATTTTCGCTCTTCCGGCCGCTTTCGCGGCCCGGCTCAAAAGGATGGCTTGTGCAAGTTCTGGTTCGCGACAACAATGTTGACCAGGCCCTCAAGGCGCTGAAGAAAAAGATGCAGCGCGAGGGCATTTTCCGCGAGATGAAGCTGCGCGGCCACTATGAGAAGCCTTCCGAGAAACGCGCCCGCGAAAAGGCCGAGGCGATCCGCCGCGCCCGCAAATTGGCCCGCAAGAAGCTGCAGCGCGAGGGCCTGTTGCCGGTAAAGGCAAAGCCAACCTTCGGAATGCGCTGATTGCCGATCGGCCGGCAATTCGCCCGCTGGCGATCTCGTTATTTTTCCGGCAACGATCTTGTGCTAGGTGCGAATCGGTCGGGCATTTGCTTCGCCGCGTCGCAATCTTGCCGGATTGGCCGGCCCTAACGGAGAGCGCCGCAAAAGCTCAATCGCCGTTTCCAAGTCTCCCACGGCACGCTGGAATGGACACATTGGGAATCTTGCTCAGTTTTCGACGCCACATGAGGCTCGCGGTGCTCGCTGCGGTCGTTCTTGGCGTCGCCGGGTGCGAGAACGGCAGCGGCTTTACGCCGGGCACTGGCGTCGCTGAAGTGGTCAACGAATCGCCGCAGGAAGCCGACGCCAACATCGCCTCGCTGACCGACGTGGTGCAGCGCAATCCGAACAGCGCCGAGGCCTACAATACGCGCGGCGTCGCCTATGCGCGAATCGGCCGCTTCGACGAAGCGATCGCCGACTTCACGCAGGCGATCAAGCTCAACCCGAACGACGCGGCGCCGCTCACCAACCGGGCGCTCGCCTACCGCCAAACCGGCCACGACGATCTGGCGCTCGCCGATTTCAACCAGGCGATCGCCGCCAATCCCAATCACGCGCCCGCCTATCTCGGCCGCGCCAACCTCTTGCGCTCGCAGGGCAAGCTCGACGAGGCGCGCGCCGATCTCGATCAGGCGATCCGCCTCAATCCGGAGAATGCGCAAGCCTTCCACGCGCGCGGCTTGATCTGGCAGCGCGAAGGCAATCAGCAGCAGGCGATCACCGATTTCAGCAATGCGATCGACCGCAACCCGTTCGTCGGCGCACCTTATGAGGCGCGCGGCGAAAGCTTCATCGCCGCCGGCCAGCCGAACAAGGCCATCGAGGATTTCAACGCCGCTCTCAATGTCGACGCCAAGAATGCCGACGCCTGGGCCGGCCTCGGATTGGCCTACGAGAAGCTCGGCGACCGCGCCAAGGCGCTGGTCAATTACCAGCATGCCCTCGCTTACGATCCCAATAACAAGGTCGCCCGGGACGGCGAAGCGCGGATCGGACGGGCGTAAAGGGCAGACACTGCCTGACGGCGCGACCATCCCCACCCCTCACCCTGAGGAGCCCACGCAGTGGGCGTCTCGAAGGGTGAGCAGCCCATGCTTCGAGACGCGCTTCGCGCTCCTCAGCATGAGCGTGATACTGGATGGCCTTGACCCTTTCAGGGCCGCTACGCCCCTCGCCTGGAAGGAGGAATAGCGCCTGATCCCTCTTCTTTCTGGGGAAATGCACCCTACCCTAGCGCCTTCAGAATGCTCTCGACCATCTTCTTGGCGTCGCCGAACAGCATCATGGTATTCGGCTTGAAGAAGAGTTCGTTCTCGACGCCGGCGTAGCCAGAACCCATGCCGCGTTTGACGAACAACACAGTCTTGGCCTTCTCCACGTCGAGAATCGGCATGCCGTAGATCGGCGATTTCGGATCGGTCTTGGCGGCCGGGTTCGTCACGTCGTTGGCGCCGATGACGAAGGCGACATCGGCCTGCGCGAACTCCGAATTGATGTCCTCAAGCTCGAAGACTTCGTCGTAGGGCACGTTGGCTTCGGCGAGCAGCACGTTCATGTGCCCCGGCATGCGTCCGGCGACGGGATGGATCGCGTATTTTACGTCCACGCCGCGCTTCTTGAGCCGGTCTGCCATCTCGCGCAGTACGTGCTGCGCTTGGGCTACGGCCATGCCGTAGCCCGGTACGATGATCACCTTGCCGGCGTTCTCCAGGATGAAGGCGGCGTCTTCCGCCGAACCTTGCCGGACGGGCCGCGTCTCGACGCGCCCCGCCGGCCCCGCGGTTTCGCCGCCGAATCCGCCGAGGATTACCGAGATGAACGAGCGATTCATCCCCTTGCACATGATGTAGGAGAGAATGGCGCCCGAGGAGCCGACCAGCGCGCCGGTGATGATCAGCGCGAGATTGCCGAGCGTGAATCCGATGCCCGCCGCCGCCCAGCCCGAATAGGAGTTGAGCATCGAGACGACAACTGGCATGTCGGCGCCGCCGATCGGAATGATGATCAAAACGCCGAGCGCGAACGAAACGAATGCGATCAGCCAGAACAGCACCGCGCTTTGCGTCGCTACGAACAGCACGACGAGCAGGAACAAAAATCCGGCGAGCGCGATGTTGATCGCATGGCGGCGCGGCAGGAGGATCGGCGCGCCCGACATGCGCCCGTCGAGCTTCAAAAAGGCGATCACCGAGCCGGTAAAGGTGATCGCCCCGATCGCCACGCCGATCGACATTTCGACGAGGCTCTGGGCATGGATCGCCTCGGGCGTGCCGATGCCGAAGGCCTGCGGCGCATAGAGCGCCCCGGCCGCCACCAGCACGGCGGCGAGACCGACGAGGGCGTGGAACGAAGCGACGAGCTGCGGCATGGCGGTCATCGCGACGGTGCGCGCCCGCCAGGCGCCGATCGCTCCGCCGATCGCGATGCCGACGATCACCAGAATCCAGGCCGAGAACCCGGCCGGCAGCCGGTAGGCGAGCGTCGTTACGATCGCGATCGCCATGCCGATGATGCCGAGCAGGTTGCCGCGACGCGACGTTGCCGGCGAGGAAAGCCCGCGCAGCGCCAGAATGAACAGGATTCCGGAGACGAGATAGAGCAGCGCCGCGAGGTTGCCGTTCATCGGCTCAGCCCTTCTTCTTGTACATCGAGAGCATCCGCTCGGTGACCAGGAAGCCGCCGAAGATGTTCACGCAGGCGAGGATCAGCGCGATGAACCCGAAGATGCGGGCGAGAATCGATCCGTCGTCGCCCGGCGTTGAAACGTCGACCCCGACCGAGAGGAGCGCGCCGACGACAATCACCGAGGAGATCGCATTGGTAACCGACATCAGCGGCGTATGCAGCGCCGGCGTCACCGACCAGACGACGTAATAGCCGACGAACACGGCGAGCACGAAGATCGCCAGGCGGAAGACGAAAGGATCGATCGCCCCGCCGCTCACGACGTGCGCGGCAAGGCCGCCGGCATGCGCCACTTGATCGGCGTAGGACTGCGCCGCGTCGGCCGATTGGCGCGCGGCGGCGGCCGCGGCCTGCGCTTTGTCGAGAAGCGTTTGGGGAGTCTCGTCCATGTCTGCTTCCTATTGCAATGCGGGCTCTCGCCGCGTCAGGCGGCTTTTTGGAAGTTCGGATGCGCGAGGGCGCCGTCTTTGGTGAGCAACGTCGCCTTCACGATCTCGTCGTCCCACGGGATTGATAGGGCTTTGTTCGCCTTGTCGACGAGAATGTCGACGAAAGCGAACAGGTTCCTCGCATAGAGCGCCGAAGCGGTCGCCGCGAGCCGGCTGGCGACGTTGAGATAGCCGACGATTTTCACGCCGTTCTCGGTGGCGACGATCTCGCCCGGTTTGGAAAGCGCGCAATTGCCGCCGCGCTCGACGGCGAGATCGACGATTACCGAGCCGGGACGCATCGATTGAACCATCGCGGCGGTGATCAAAACTGGCGCCGGCCGGCCGGGGATCAGCGCGGTGGCCACGACGATGTCCTGCTTGGCGATGTGCGAAGCCGTCAGCGCCTTTTGCTTTTCCTGATAGGCGGCCGACATCTCCTTGGCGTAGCCGCCCGCCGTTTCGGCCTGTTTGAATTCCTCGTCCTCGACCGCGACGAACTTGGCGCCGAGCGACTCGACCTGCTCCTTGGTGGCGGGGCGCACGTCCGTCGCGGTGACGATGGCTCCCAAACGGCGCGCCGTGGCGATCGCCTGCAAACCGGCGACGCCGACGCCCATGACGAAGAGTTTCGCCGCCGCGACCGTGCCCGCCGCAGTCATCATCATCGGCATGGCGCGGCCGTATTCCTCCGCCGCGTCGATGACGGCGCGGTAGCCGGCAAGATTGGCCTGGCTCGAAAGCACGTCCATTACCTGGGCGCGGGTGATGCGCGGCATCAGTTCCATGCCGAACGCCGCGACGCCGGTCGCGGCGATGTCGCGGAGGGCGTCGAGGTGGCCGTAAGGATCCATGATCGCCACGACCGCGGCGCCGCGCTTGGCGCCTTCGAGTTCGGCGGCGTTCGGCCGGCGGACGCGCAGAATGACGTCGGCGCCGGCAATCGCAGAGGCGGCGTCTGGCGCGATGGTCGCGCCGGCCGCGGCGTAATCGGCGTCACGGATCGCGGATTTGATTCCTGCCCCGGCTTCGACGCCGACCTCGGCGCCGAGGCCCGCAAATTTCTTTACCGTCTCCGGCGTCGCGGCAACCCTCGCCTCGGCGGGATCGGTTTCGGCAGGCACGGCGATACGCATGGAAAAGCTCCGACAGACGGGCGGGGAAAGAGAGGCACGGCAAGAGGCTTTGATTGCGAACGCCGGATTGCCCCGGTTTTCGCGATGACCACCAAAAGCCTACTGACGACGCGGCACGGTGCCGCTTCGTCCAAACCTACCTTTTCAAAGACTTAAGCGTTAGCCGACGCGCCCCAATTGGGTGGTGACGGCGAGGATGATCAAGAGGATGACGATGCCCGCTAGGCTAAATTTGAGGATGCTGAGGAACCGATGATAGGTCCGCACGTGCTCTGCAAAATCGGCGTCGGGCGCGGTATCGGTGATCGCGTGGTCAGCCATTGTAACTCCCTCTATGTTCGGGGTTTCGAGGTGCGCCAGAATTCGCAGCCCGGGGCTACCGCCGTCAAGAGGGTTCGGCCGACATGCGTCAAAATTCGCATGGTCCGGGTCTCGGCGTAAGGCAACAGCCGCAAAACCGCCGATACGCCGAAAAACTTGCTTGAATGGTGCCGACCGGCGCCCAATTTTGAGCTATCGCATTCGCCGAGTCGATTTGACAATCCAACAACCGTTTGCATTCGAAACGACACACGCCGTCAGCATTCCGGCGGACCACCCGCGCGGAATCGTTCCGGCAACAGAGGGAGGGCGGGTATGGCCTTGAACCAAGACGGGATCGTGGAATTCGAGCGTGAGGTGACGGCGGCGATCCGCGGCCACTGGGCGTTTTTCCTGGCCGAGGGAATCATCCTCATCCTGCTGGGCCTGGCGGCGATCGTCGAGCCGCTCGTCGCCACTTTCGCGCTAAGCATTTTCATCGGCTGGCTGTTGATCATCAGCGGAATCGTCGGCTTGTTCTCGACGTTCAAAATGCGCCCCGCCCCGGGTTTCGTGTGGTCGCTGATTTCGGCAATCCTGGCCATCGTTGTCGGCGGCCTGCTCATCTGGCATCCGATTGCCGGCGTTTTCTCGCTTACCCTGGCGCTCATCGTTTTCTTCATCATCGAGGGCATCGCCTCGATCCTGTTCGCCGTCGAATACCGGACGAACCTGCCGGCGCGTTGGGGCTGGATGGTGGTCAGCGGCATCGTCGATCTCATCTTGGCGGCGATCATCCTTCTCGGGCTGCCCGGCACGGCGCTTTGGGCGCTCGGCCTGCTGCTCGGCATCAATATGGTGTTCGGCGGCGCGACGCTCATTGTCATGGCGCTCGACGCGCGCCAGCTTCTGCCTCCGACCTGAGCCGTCGGGCGCGGAACGGATAATCTCTACGTCGATGCATCGCATCGCGACAGTTTGGACGAAGCTCGCGGCGCGCGTCCGCGGGCTACGCACGCAGTTGCGCCTCTGCCTGCGGATGTCGGTCGCCGCGGTGCTGACCTACGTCCTTTCGCAGGCCCTGCATCTGCCTTTGCCGCTTTGGGCGGTTTTGACCGCCGTCATCGTGACCCAGATGAGCGTCGGCAAATCGCTGAAAGCGACCGTCGACTACATGGAGGGAACGCTCGGCGGTGCCGTGTATAGCGGTATCATCGGGGCTTTGTTTCCGCAGCCCGGTGGCATCCTGACGCCGTTGACGCTGGCGATTGCCGTCGCCCCGCTCGCACTTTTGGCCGCGACGAGCTCGCGCTTTGCCGCGGCGCCGTTCACGGCGGTGATGGTTCTCCTGATTCCGTCGATGACGCACGTCAGCCCGGTCTATTCGGCCTTTTATCGGGTGGTCGAAGTGGCGCTCGGATGCGTCGTCGCGCTCGGCGTCTCGTTCTTCGTCCTGCCGGAGCGCGCCCATAGCCTGGTCCTGCGCTCGGCGGCGCGGATGCTCAAGCTGATGGGCCGGGTTCTTCCGGAGATCGTTGCGGGCCTCAAGGAAAAACAGGATTTTACGAAAATCGCCCGTATTCAAAATGGCATCGGCGCCGCGTTTATCGATTTGAATGCGACCGCCGCAGAGGCAAGACGCGAACGCGTGCCCTATCTCTATGCCGAACCCGATCCGCAACCACTGGTCGACACGCTGCTGCGTCTGCGCCACGATCTCGTCATGATCGGGCGCGCATCCGTTAGCCCGTTCTCCTCGGCCTTTCTCGAACGCCTCGGAGAGCCCATCGCCGAACTCGGTGTGGCCGCGGCGGAATATTTATGCGGCAGCGGCGCTGCGATCGAGGCGCGCCGGCCACCGCCGCCGCTCGCCCGTTTCGAGGCCGCGCTCGCAGCCTATACCGCCGCCTTCGCCGCGAGCCGCCGCGACGGGCTTACCCGGGCGCTATCGGCCAAGGCGGCGGAGCAGGTCTTCGCGCTCGGCTTCGCGGTGGAGCAATTGCACCGGAATTTCATGGATCTCCAATGCTGTAGCAATCAAATCGCGTGCGTGTATAAGGTGCGTGTACCCGCCGAGACCGGGACGGCCGATCGCGCACGAGGGTCGAATTAACGCCGCTACGTCACCAGTTTACGTCTGGACGGACGGCCGGTCCCGAGCTTGCCGCTCCGTACCATCGAAAAGGAGATACCCATGGCCAGCAAACCCGATCGGGACACCGTGCCGCTGCAACTGACGACGCCGTCCGGTTTCGGCGCCAACGCGACACGCGACATCGCGGCGGCGCTCAACCTCGTCCTTGCCGACACTTTCGCGCTCTACGTGAAGACGAAAAACTTTCATTGGCACATGAGCGGCGCGCATTTTCGCGATTATCACCTGCTGCTCGACGAGCAATCCGACCAAATCTTCGCGATGACCGATCCGCTCGCCGAACGGGTTCGCAAAGTCGGCGGCGTGACGCTGCATTCGGTCGGCGAGATTTCCCGCACGACGCGCGTCGCCGACAACGACGCGCCGTATGTCGATCCGCAGGATATGCTGGCGGAACTGCGCGAGGACAATAGCGAACTCGCCAAACGCATGCGCGCCGCGCATGAGGTCTGCGAAGAACACGGCGACGTGGCTTCGACGAGCCAGCTCGAAGTCTATATCGATGAGACGGAGCGCCGTACCTGGTTCCTGGCCGAAGCGACGCACGCCGCGCCGCACTCGGCTTAACGCGCAAAAAAGGGAGTGTTTCCGCCGAGGCGCGAAACACTCCCGAGATGTCCGGTCTTACCGGATGTTTTCGCGGCCGCGGCAATCATGCGGCTACGAAAACCAAGATTGCCTAACTCCGCATATGAAGTATACACTAAGTAGATATTCTTACGTTGCGCGGGATCTACCCTTATAACGCTCACCGGATTCTGTGAGAACTTCTATTTGGATTACGTAACCCAGAATGTTTGAAGAATTTAACGGGAATTTATCTTAGATAAAACTTGCAAATATCCCTGGCTGGAACGGGACTAATCGCCCAGTCGCAGCTATTCTTCCCACGAACCTTCCGCCAGCGCCGACGTTGCGCTCGAGGAATTTGCAAGGAGTTCGCTGGAGAGCACGCCTTCCCCGGCATCGCGCCTGTGACTTTTTTCCCACGCGGCGCGCGCATATACATTCTTCACAGTAGGAGAAGTCCGTAGGGCGTCGATTATGCATCTTGAAGAAGTGTGTGGATTCGCACATGTTTCTGGCCTGAGCTGGCATCAAAGCCGAGTCGCTCTGCGGTAGCTACAAGAAGGTTCGAAGGTTCAAAGGGAGCGGACAGCACGAGGATCGGGCGAGGATACAGGAGCTGGGCAAGCTTCATGAGCAAGCGATTTGGACGTTTACGGCGCAGCCTCGCTACGACATCGACGGGACATTTGGCCCCCTTAGGGCGTGTCAAACCGCGCGAATCGCGCGGCGGAACGACGCGGGCGGCCTTGGCGGCCATGCTGCTTTTCGTCCTTCCTTCGGTGGCCGGCGCGCAGTCCTGGTCGGCGGATAAAACGCGGCAGATCGACCAACTCGTCGATCATTTCCGCTCGGTCAAAAGCGACGGCGCGACCGAGCCGACGCTCAGCATCGCGATCGGGATCGACGGCAGACTCGCCGTGGCAAAAGGCTATGGAGCGAGCGACGGCAAGCCGGTGACCGAGCATACCCTCTACGAGGTGGGTTCGCTTACCAAGCAGTTCACCGCGGCGGCGATTCTGGAGATGATTCGCGACGGCGCGACGATCGTCCCATCGCAGAAGAAACTCGCTTTGAATACGCCGCTCGCCGATATCTTCGGCAAGAATGTCTATTGGACGGCGCAGCCCTGGCTGACTGTCGGCCGTCTGCTAACCATGACCTCCAACTTGCCGAATTTCACGCGCCGTCCGCCTTCCGACACCAATCCCTGGGAGCCGGTCAGCGCCGCGCATTTGTTCAGCGACATCGAGAGCTCAACGCCCTCCGACCCGTCGAACGATTTCGATTACAGCAACACCAATTATTTCCTGCTGGCCGAAATCATGGAGCGGGCGGTGGTCCCCGGCGAGCCGGCTCCCGAATCCTATCATGATTTTCTGCGCAAGCGGCTCTTCGAGCCGGCCGGCATGCTCAATTCAAGCTTTATCGGCGAGCTGCACGACGACCTTGATCCGCCCGACCCTTACGCGGAGCCGCAGTCGCAGCCGATCTCGACGGCCTCGATCGCGCCAGGCGCGACGCTTGCCTCGCCCGATTACCGGATGCGTCGTCAGCCGCCGTTTACCAATCCCGATTGGTTGAAAGGCAGCGGCGACATGGTGAGCAGCGCGCTCGACCTTTTCGCCTGGCACAAGGCGCTGATGCAGGCCGGCGTCATCCCCGCCGACGTGCGCGACCAGATGTTCTCCGACAAGGCGCGGGTGGGCCCGCTGATTTACTACGGCATGGGCTGGTTCTGCGAGCATAAGGACGACCGGGACATCTACAGCCATTCCGGCGCCGTGCCGGGCTTTACGTCCTATAATGCCATTATCCGCGTCAGGAACGGCGCGGACTGGATATCGATTACCCTTTTGAGCAACTACGACCAGCTCGACGGGCTGGACGCGCTCGCCGACAGCATAACCGATACGGTGCTGCAGTAACGCTGACGGCAGGTCGGCGCCCGGTGAGACGAATTTCGCAAGACCGGGGCCCGGTGGACCTGCTATAAGGCGGCTGTCGCCAAGGCCGCGCCCGGCGGGG
>JASHSB010000012.1 GCA_030036945.1 Methylovirgula sp.
CGGCAGATCCGTTCTTGCGCCCCATTCGGACCACGCGCCGTCGTAAAGAGCGACGTCTTTTTTCCCGGCGATTTCCAGCGCTAGAAGAAGAATGGCGGCGGTAACGCCCGATCCGCAGGTGGTGATGATCGGCTTGTCGAGATCGACGCCGGCCTTGGCAAAGGCCGCGACGATTTCTTGCGGTGCGAGCGTCTCGCCGTTCTCGGCGATCTCGCGCCAAGGCACATTGAAACTCCCCGGAATATGTCCGCTGCGCACGCCGCGACGCGGCTCCGGCGCTTCGCCGCGGAACCGCGCGGCGGGGCGCGCATCGACGATCTGCGCCGAGCCTTCGGCCGAAGCGCGCCGCACCGTTTCGAGATCGGCAACGGCGGCGCGATCGAAGGAAGCCGTAAATTCCTGGGGCGCGCGTTTGACCTCGCCCGCTTGAAGAGGGCGGCACTCGGCTTTCCATTTCGCCAAACCGCCGGCCAGAATCCTTACATCCTTGGCGGCATAGAGCCGCAGTGTCCACCAGACGCGTGCGCCGCCTTGCAGACCGGCGTTGTCGTAAACGATAAGCCGCAGCGAACTGCCAACGCCGAGATCGCGCATCGCCGCGGCGAATGCTTGCGGCGAGGGCAGCATATGCGGCAGATCCGTCGTGCGATCTGCAAGGGCATCGATGTCGAAGAAAACGGCGCCGGGAATATGCGCCGAGAGATATTCGGCGCGCGCGTCGCGGCCTTCGCCGGGCACGAAGAACGTCGCGTCGATCGCGATCAGATCGGGATCGCGCAGGTGCTCTGCCAGCCATTGCGTCGAAACAAAATAAGCGGAGCGCTGCATGACTTGCCTTCAGACGTAATCCGGCGTGATCGAAACCGGCCGCTCGAGCCAGGAAGGCACCGGCAGGTTTTTCGAGCGCAGGAAGTCGGGATTATAGAGCTTCGACTGATAGCGCGCACCGGAATCGGCGAGGATCGTCACGATCGTATGGCCTGCGCCCAGTGTTTTGGCGAGCCGTATCGCGCCGACGACGTTGATGCCCGACGAGCCGCCGAGCAACAGGCCTTCCTGTTCGGCAAGATCGAACAGGACGGGCAGGGCCTCTTCGTCCGTCACCTGAAAAGCGAGATCGATCGGCGCGCCTTCGAGATTGGCGGTGATCCGTCCCTGGCCAATGCCTTCGGTGATTGACGAGCCTTCGGACTTCAATTCGCCACGCGTATAATACGCGTAAAGCGCCGCGCCCATCGGATCGGCAATGGCAATCTTGATCTTCGGGTTCTTGGCTTTCAGTGCCATGCCGACGCCCGCCAGCGTGCCACCGGTGCCGACCGAGCAGACGAATCCGTCGACCTTGCCCGCCGTGTCGGTCCATATTTCCGGCCCCGTCGTTTCGAAATGCCCTTGGCGGTTGGCGACGTTGTCGAACTGGTTGGCCCAGATCGCGCCGTGCGGATGTTCGCGGCCGAGCCGTTCGGCCAGTCGGCCGGAAAGTTTCACGTAATTGTTGGGATCGGAATAGGCGACGGCCGGCACCTCGATGAGCTCGGCGCCTTGAAGGCGCAGCATGTCTTTCTTTTCCTGGCTCTGTGTATCGGGAATGACGATGACCGTGCGGTAGCCCAAGGCGTTGGCGACGAGGGCGAGGCCGATGCCGGTATTGCCCGCCGTGCCTTCAACGATCAGGCCGCCCGGCTTGAGCGCGCCGTGCGCGACGGCATCGAGAACGATGGCGAGCGCGGCGCGGTCCTTGATCGACCCGCCGGGATTCATGAATTCCGCCTTGCCGTAGATCGCGCATCCGGTCGCCGCAGAGGCGTGGCGCAAGCGAATGAGGGGGGTGTTGCCGATGGCCTCGATGACGGTCTGCGCGGACATTGTGATTCCCGACTAAATTTGTGGGCTATATAGGGGTGCTCGATGCGGCCTGTCGAGCGCTTGCAGCGGAGGCATTCATGGATCGCGTAAGGCCCCGGGACGGCGTGGCCTTCATTACCGGCGCCAGTTCCGGTATCGGCCGGGCGACGGCGCTCGAACTGGCGCGGCGGGGATATCGCCTCGCAGTAAGCGCCCGGCGCGCCGCCGCGCTCCAAGAGCTTGCTGCGAACGGAAATATTTTCGCCTATCCGGGCGACATCACGCATCGGGCCGAGATCGACGCACTTATCGCCGCGATCGAAGCCGATCTCGGCCCAATCGCCCTGGCCTTTCTCAATGCAGGCGTTTTTCTGCCCGCCGAGCGGAAAGGCTTCGATCCGGCGGCGATCGCCGCGACGTATGCGGTCAACGTAGAAGGGACAGTCAACTGCCTCGAACCGCTCTTGGCGGTGATGACGCGGCGCGGCCGCGGCCAGATCGCCCTCAATGCGTCGCTCGCCGGCATCAACGGCCTGCCGGGTTCGCTCGCCTACGGCTCGTCGAAGGCGGCGCTGATCTATATGGCCGAGGCTTTGAAGCTCGAATACGAGGGGCGGGGAATCGCGATCCAAGTGGTCTGCCCCGGATTCGTGCGAACGCCGATGACCGACCAGGAAAAGGATTTCAAAATGCCCTTCATAATGGAGCCGGACGATGCGGCGCGGCGCATCTGCGACGGGTTCGAAAGAGGCGGCTTCGAAATCAGCTTTCCTTTCAGGCTCGCGGCGCTGACGAAATTCGTCCGCCTTCTGCCGTATCCGCTGCGTTTTCGGCTGCTCGGCTGGTCGCTAGAGCGGGCGAAGCGATGAGCCTAGTGTAAGTAGGGTTCCCGCAATTGCTGTCGGGACACTCGGCATCCATACGCAAAATAGCCATCAATCGGTCCCCCTTCAGCATGTTGGGGTGCACCAGACCTTTTCATAAACGGCGCCACGTACCATGAATCCGTCTTGCTCTCGCATGTCGACCAGCCACTTTGGCTATGTAGGAGGCATTGGCGAAATTGGATCATTGGATCACCTGTGAACTTGATCATGCTGTTAATGAGATGCACCCCGGACCCGTAGGCGCTTGCTAGATTGCCGGGATCGACCTCCACGTTGGAATTAGGGTCGTTGATGTTGCGGAACCGCAGTATCATCGGCAACCTGTTGAATGGGACCTCAACCGAGCCGCTCTTCTGGTGCAACTGTTGAACGAGTCCGATCATCTAAGAAGGCAGCCCGGCGGACGGCAATCCGTAAGCAGCCAGCGGAAGTGCGGCGAGATTAGGCGCGCCGGAATACAAGGCGCCGCGGGTTCCTGGGAAGGAGAGAACAGGCAGGTGGCTGACGACGAAAAGCAAGCCATACCTGCCGAGATCCACCGTGATTGCGTAGCCACGCATACGACCGCCGAAACGGGTTCCCTCCAAGCCTGCGCCATGCCAGTCTGGCAACGGCTGATACGAAATTTCTACGACACCGGAACCGTTATGCGTTATGCCATCGACGCTGATGTCGAGCGTTAGTCGGTATCGGAGGCAATAGGTTGGAAGTATAGCCAAATACGCCAAGTAGCCGCCGGCGATGATCAAGGCGAACGCGAGG
>JASHSB010000112.1 GCA_030036945.1 Methylovirgula sp.
TGTCGATACGGCTCGGCAGATTGGTGAACTTGAACGCCACTCCCGCTTCGATCAAAGCGTCGCGCAGCGCGACGCGTAAATCCTCGTCGAAGCCGCGCAAGATATTTTCGGCGCGCATGGCGAGCGTCACTTGACTTCCGAGGCGCGTCAGCAGCGAAGCGAATTCGACCGCGATATAGCCGCCGCCGACGATCAGGATGTGCCGTGGCAACTCCGGCAGATCGAAGATTTCGTTCGAGGTGATCGTATGTTCGAGACCGGCAATGTCGGGCGCCAGGAATGGCGCCGAGCCGGTGGCGACAAGAATGATGCGCGCGCTGACAACACGATCGTCGGCGAGCAGCCGGACTTTGTGCGCATCATCGACGACGGCGCGCGATTTGACGACCGTTACGCCGGCATCCTCTAGATGCGTGCGATAAATCACCGAAAGCCGCGAGATCTCTTTCTCCTTCGCGGCGACAAGTTTGCCCCAGTCGAACGTTGGCTTGGGCACGCTCCAGCCGTATCCGGCCGCGTCGGCGAATTCGTCGGCGAAGCGGCTCGCATAGACGAGCAGTTTCTTCGGCACGCAGCCGCGAATCACGCAGGTGCCCCCGATGCGGAATTCCTCGGCGATCAGAACTTTCGCACCGTGCCCCGCGGCGACGCGCGCGGCGCGCACACCACCCGAGCCCGCCCCAATGACGCAGAGATCGACGTCAAATTCCGGCATCGGGATTTCCCAGAATTGCAATTCCTTGCGGGCCCGCGGAAATCACCGCGCTGGCAAGGCTAAGAAACAGCCCGTGTTCGATGGCGCCGGGGATCGCGTTGAGCCGCGCCGCCAGATCTTCCGGCACGGGAATCGCGCTGAAAGCGCAATCGACGATATAATTTCCGCCGTCCGAAACGAAAACCTCGCCGTTTGGCGCTTTGCGCAGTTCGATCGGGCCGTCGATTCCGCAGGCCTGCGCCGCCTTCGCGATCAATCGCCGCGTCGCCGCGAGGCCGAACCGGTTCACTTCGACGGGCAGCGGAAATTTGCCCAGCGTTTCGACGGCTTTCGAGGAGTCGGCGATGACGATCATCCGGCGTGAAGCGGCGGCGACGATCTTCTCGCGCAGTAGCGCGCCGCCGCCGCCTTTGATGAGGCGCAGTTTGGGATCGAATTCGTCGGCACCGTCGATGGTGAGATCGAGTTCGCCGATCTCGTTGAAATTCGCGAGCGGAATGGCGAGCGCCGCGGCTTGGGCGCGCGTTGCCTCGGAGGTCGGCACTGCGACCACCTGCAGGCCTTGCGCGACGCGCGTTCCGAGAAGCGCGACGAAACGCGCTGCCGTGCTGCCGGTGCCGAGCCCGAGCCGCATCCCGGGGCGCACCAAATCGAGGGCGGCGGCAGCGGCCTGCCCTTTGGCGATTTCCGGATCGAAGCCGTGCATGGTCAGCGGTTAGGGCTTCGCCCGGCCAACGTCAACGGCCGGCTATTTTGCCTGCGGCGTGCAGACCACCGCGCTGTTTAGTACGTAGCAGATCGACATCATGCCGGTACGCAGATCGACACGGAACACGCCGCCCTCGCGTTCGTGGCTGGAGGCGACGAGCGCATAGTCGCTCAGCGCCTGCGGCCCGGCTCCTTCGCCCGGCTCGTAGCAAAGCGTCACGCCGATCGTGCCTTCTTTCAGGCCGTATTGGCAGGCACCGACCTCGCCGGTGGCTTTGTCGAGCCGATAGATGCGGTTCAGGTCCTTTTCCGGCGCGGCCAGGAATTCATAACCGGCGGCCATGGCCTGCCCCGCCCAACCGGCGATGCCGAGACCAAGCCATAAGACGCACATATGTCGCCAGGAAAAGCGCATGATCGGTTCCGCGAATCGCCGTCTCTTTATACGCGAGCCGCGCGGCAAGCGCATCCGCGGCCCCGGCGGCGCTTGATCCATACGCCGCCCCGTCCTATGCGGTTTTGATGACCGCCCCCCTCCTCGTCTTCGATCTCGACGGAACGCTTGTCGAAACGGCGCCCGACCTCGCGGCGACGCTCAATGTGATCCTGGCGCGCGAAGGCTTGCAGCCCGTTCCCTACGAGACGGCCCGCAAGATGATCGGCGGCGGCGCGCGCCTGATGATCGAGCGCGGCTTGGTGCGCAACGGCGCGCGCCTGCCGGAAGCGAAGATCGACCGGCTCTTCGACGACTTCCTCGCCCATTACGAGGCGCATATCGCCGATGCCTCGACGCTTTTTCCCGGCGTCGTAGCGGCGCTCGACCGCTTCGAGGAAGCCGGCTGGCGCTTCGCGGTCTGCACGAACAAAATCGAGCAAGCCTCAGTTCTGCTGCTCAAAGCGTTGGGCGTCGCCGATCGATTCGCGGTGATCTGCGGGAAGGAGACGTTTCCGGTGAGCAAGCCCGACCATCGGGCTTTGCTCATGGCCATCGAGAAGGCCGGCGGCCGCCATGAGAACGCGATCATGGTCGGCGACTCGAAGGTGGATATCGAAACAGCGCGCAACGCCGGGGTGCCGATCGTCGCCGTCGATTTCGGCTACACGGAGCAGCCGGTGGCGAGCTACGGGCCGAACCGGGTGATTTCGCATTTCGACGATCTCTGGGACGCGGTCGCTGACATCCATGGAGAGGACCGTTCAGCGGCCCGGCCGGCGTCTTGACTCGCCGCACGGCTTTCGTAAACCGGGGCGCGGCTTGCGGCGCAACGTCCATTTTCCGCGAATATTCGGGCGCGTAGCTCAGCGGGAGAGCACTCCCTTCACACGGGAGGGGTCACAGGTTCAATCCCTGTCGCGCCCACCATCCCGGCCGGCCCGCATGCTTTGCGCGCCAAAGCACTAGGCGAACCGGAATCTTCCCCTTTTTCGAACGTCAAAATACCGCCACTTTCTCCATGGATGGATGAATACATCCCATCCATTGTCGAGATGAATCGCGCGCCTGTCGCGTCTCGATTCAGTGTTGAGGAGATTTCATGCGCTTTGCTCCCCTTCGGAAGATTTCCTTCCGCTCAGGAAAAGTTACGGCACTCACGATTTTAACCTTCAGCATGCTCGCCACATCGATCCACGCCAACGCATTTACTTGCGAAGACGTGCGGGGCCTGAGCACGCAGCAGCAGAATTATTGGTCGAAGCGCCTCCACCTCAGCTCCACGGAGCGGCACCTCATTTGGGTCGCCTGCTATCGGGATTACCATTCTCCGACGACGGAGCTCGTGCGGCGATAGCTTGCTGCCGATTTCGGCGGCACTTTTTATTTCGTGGTTCGAATCCTATCTCTTGTGCACTGCGGCATTTGCGCCCGCGACGGAACCGCGATTCCACGCGGCTGCGATCCGTACTAAAAGACCTGCCCCGGCCGATCTGCTGCGCAGAAGGTGAACCTTGGAGCACTATCCAGAGGGTAAACGCGTCGTCATCGTCGGCGGTGGCTTTGGCGGCTTGGCGGTAGCACGCCTTCTGAAGGGACTGCCCACGGAAGTCACTCTGGTTGACCGGCAAAACCATCATTGTTTCCAGCCCCTGCTCTACCAAGTGGCAACGGCCGTCATCTCGCCGGCCGATATCGCGTGGCCGATCCGCGGCATTTTGCGCGGCCAGCACAATATGCGGATCCTGATGGCAGCAGTCACCGGCGTCGATACCACCGAGCGCTTGGTCCACACCGATTCAGTGACGCTTCCCTACGACTACCTCGTGCTCGCGACCGGTTCGACACATTATTATTTCGGCCACGACAATTGGGCGCCTTACGCGCCGGGCCTCAAGGACATCGAAGACGCGACCGCGATCCGCGGGCGCATGTTGCTCGCTTTCGAGCATGCGGAGCTTACCTTCGACACCGCCAAGCAGCGTGCGCTGCTGACCTTCGTGATCATCGGCGGCGGCCCGACCGGCGTCGAAATGTCCGGAGCGATCGCGGAAGTGGCGTTGCAAACTTTGCCGCAGGAATTTTGCACGATCGATCCGCGTTCGGCGCGCATCATCCTCATCGAGGCGGGGCCGCGCATCCTGCCGTCCTTTCCCGAGCATCTCTCCGAATACGCGAAGAAGACGCTTGAGAAGATGGGTGTCGAGGTTCGGACTTCGTCGCCGGTCACCGACGTCAATGCAAAGGGTGTCGTGGTCGGCGGCGAACGGATCGAGGCGGGAACGATCATCTGGGCGGCAGGCGTCATCGCCTCGCCGGCCGCCGAATGGGTCGGCGCGCCACACGACAAAGCCGGCCGCGTACAGGTGAATCCCGATCTCTCCGTGCCCGACCATCCAGAAATCTTCGCGATCGGCGACACGGCCGCGGTTTCCTACGGCGACGGCCTACAAGTGCCGGGTATCGCGCCCGCCGCCAAGCAAATGGGCGCCTATGTCGGAAAGCTCATCGCGGGAGATATCCGGGGGACACCGCGCCCCGGGCCGTTCGTCTATCATCACCAAGGCGACCTCGCGACGATCGGGCGACACGCCGCGCTCGTCAAACTGAACCTGGATCATTTCACGCTGACCGGCTTTATCGGCTGGTTGTTCTGGAGCGTCGCCCACATTTATTTCCTGATCGGCATCCGCAACCGGGTGGTCGTCGCGCTGAACTGGCTCTGGCAGTTCTTCACGCTGCAGCGCGGGGCGCGCATCATCGCGCTTCCCGAACACGTCCAGAGCGCGAAAAAACACGCCGACGTGACGTAGGCGCTGTCCGCCACGCAACGACGTTACACTTCGACGACCAGAACGTGCACGATCGGCTTCTTGCCCCAGGCGGCGGCGACCGCGGCGCGCACCGCCTTTTCGATCGCGTCCGAGACGAGATCGGTGTCGCGCCGCTGTGGGCGCGGCAAAGCGTCAAACGTCTCGAAAAGCGCCGCGTCGACGATCTCGTCGAGCGCCAGGCCGGCGCCAGTTTTCGCAGGCAAGCCCGCCAGCACGACGTCGGGAACGCCGGCCATCTCGCCTTTTCCGTCCACGGCAAGCGCAATCGTCACGACACCGGCGAACGCCAATCTCTGGCGCGTCTCTATGGCTTCGTCGTCGAGGCGCAAGAGCGCGTTGCCGTCTCTGCAAAGCCGGCCGTGCGGTACTTCGTCGATGATCGCCGGTCCGTCCGGCGCCAGCAGTACCACGTCGCCGTCGCGCGCCTTCACGACATGGTCTACCCCGCATTGCGCCGCGAATCGCGCATGCTCGGTAAGGTGCAGCTCCTCGCCATGCGCGGGAATCGCGATCCGCGGCCGGATCCATTCGTAGAACTTGGCGACCTCGCCGCGCCGCGGATGGCCCGAAGCATGGATCAGCGCCGTGTGGTCGGTGATCACTTCAGCGCCCTGCCTGACGAGATTGTTGACGATGCGCTGCACCTCGCGCTCGTTGCCGGGAATGGTCCGCGACGAAAAGATGACCGTGTCGCCCGGCGCCAGCCGCACCAGCTGATGATCGTCCTCCGAAATGCGCGCCATGGCGGCGCGCCGCTCGCCTTGACTGCCGGTCGCCAAGAGAACGATCTCGTCGCGGTCGAGCGTCGAATAGGCATCCGGCGGCAGGAACTCTTCGACTCCTTCGAGATAGCCGCCGTCGCGGGCGACCGATACGGCCCGCTCCATCGCCCGCCCGACGAGAACGACTTTGCGTCCCGCCGCCTTTGCAGCCAGACCGACGGCGCGAATGCGCGCCACGTTCGAGGCAAACGTCGTGAGGATCACGCGCCCGCGCGCCGCCGCGACGATCTCGCGCAACGTCTCCGCGACTTCGCCTTCCGAGGGGCTGGTGCCCTCGCGCAGGATATTGGTCGAGTCGCAGACGAGCGCGAGCACGCCTTCGTTGCCGATTTCGATCAGCCTCCTGCTGTCGGTCGGCTTGCCTAACCCCGGATCGGGATCGAGCTTCCAGTCGCCGCTATGCAGGACCGTGCCGCAGCTCGTGCGGATCGCCAGCGCGCAGCTCTCCGGAATCGAGTGCGAGACGGGAATGAACTCGACATCGAACGGATCGAGCGCGAGGCGCGACCCCTGCAGCACGGTCTTGATCTGCAGCTCTGCCAACGCCGCTTCCTCCATGCGCATGGCGAATAGGCCGCTGGCAAACGGCGTCGCATAGATCGGGCATTCGAGTTTCGGCCCGATATCGACAAGCGCGCCGATATGATCCTCGTGCCCGTGCGTGATGACGAGCCCGACGAGATCGCGCTTGATCTTCTCGACGAATTGCACGTCGGGAACGATGATTTCCACGCCGGTGCGCTCCGGTTCGGCGAACGTGAGGCCGCAATCGACCATCAGCCACTTCCGCCGCCGGCGCGGACCCAGTCCGTAGAGCGCCAGATTCATGCCGATCTCGCCGAGGCCGCCAAGCGGCACGAAAACCAGTTCGTCGGCCTCTTGCATCGCTTTGCTCATTCAATGGCCTACGACGACGTCGCCGGCGTCTATGGCGACCACGCCGGTTTCACTCTGAAGAAGAAGACGGCCGCTCGCGTCGATCGTCTCGAACCTGCCTTCGAAACGCCGCGCGGGTGTTGCGACCTTGATCGGCTCGCCGATGCCCCCGGCAAGCGCCAGCCATTCGCGGCGGATCGCGGCGAATCCCCTTCCTGCGGAAAAGATGCCGAGCCGGTCGGCAATTTCGCCCGAGAGCCGCAGAAATACGTCCTGCGGCGTCCAGGTCGCCGCTCCGGTCTCCGAAAGCGCGGTCGCCGGGTAGCCGAGATGACGCGGATAGGAGTTGCAATTCACGCCGATTCCGATCACAGACGCCAAGCTGCCGGCCGGCAGGCCTGCAGTTTCCAGCAGAATGCCGCCAAGTTTAGCGTCGCCGAATAGAATATCGTTGGGCCATTTAAGCTTAAACGGTGCATCTTGCGCCACAAGAGCGCGCAAGGCGCGCGCCAGAGCGACGCCCGCCACAAAACCGAGCTGCGGCGCAACCTCGATCGGCGCGGCGTCAAGGAGCAGCAAGCTCGCATAGAGGTTGCCGAGCGGCGAAATCCAGATTCGTCTGTGCCGGCCGCGGCCCGCGGTCTGCGCGTACGCCACGAACCAGCATCGACCGGGACCGCCGGCGCGCGCCGAGGCCAGCGCAGCGTCGTTGGTCGAGCCGATCGCGTCGAACACGCGCAGCTCGAAGCCGGCGCTTATGGCCGACGCAGCGAGCCGGAACGGTTGAAGAGCAGCCAAGGTCAGAACAGCGATTTGGCTGCGACCGCGGCCGCGGTTACGAAAGGCGCCGGATAGGCAAACAGAAACACCACGGCGAGCCCGCTCGCGATGATCACGGCGCGGAGCACCGGCACCGCCTTGTCAAAGCGTGCCGCCGGCTCGTCGAAATAGATAATTCTGACGATTTGAATGTAGTAGAATGCGGCAACGACGCTGGTGACAAAGCCGATCACCGCAAGCCAATAGAGATGCGCCTCGACCGCGGCGTAGAAGACGTAGAACTTCGCGAAAAATCCGGCGAGCGGCGGGACGCCGGCGAGCGAGAACATCAACATCGCCAGGAAGAAGGCCATGGTGGCGTCGCTGCGCGCCAAGCCGGCGAGATCATGGATGTTCTCGACCGCTTTGCCGTCGACCCGCATCGTAAGGATCGCCGCAAAGCTTCCGAGAGTCATGACGAGATAGATGGCCATGTAGAAAAGGACGCCGGCGACTCCCGCCGCGCTGTCGGCGGCGAGGCCAACCAGCGCGAAACCGACGTGGCCGATCGACGAATAGGCCATCAGCCGTTTGATGTTCGTCTGGCCGATCGCGGCGAACGAGCCCAGCACCATCGACAGAATCGAGAGGAAGATCACGATCTGCTGCCATTGCAAAGCGATGCCAGGGAATGCCGTGGTGACGACGCGAACGGTAATCGCGACGGCGGCGATTTTCGGGGCCGAGGCGAAGAACGCGGTCACCGGCGTCGGCGCGCCTTCGTAGACGTCGGGCACCCACATGTGGAAGGGAACAGCGGAGATCTTGAAGGCGAGCCCCGCCAGCAAAAAGACGAGACCGAAAACGACGCCAAGCGAAGCCGTTCCCTTCACCGCCGCCGCGATGCCCGCGAAGGAGACGGTCCCGGCGAATCCATAGAGCAACGATGCGCCATAGAGCAGCATCCCCGAGGAGAGCGCGCCAAGCACGAAATATTTGAGCCCCGCTTCCGAGGCGCGCGCGTCGTCGCGATGAAACGCGGCAACGACATAGAGCGCCAGCGACATCAACTCGAGACCGAGATAAAGGGCGATCAGTCCGCTTGCCGAAATCAGCATCGACATGCCGAGCGTGGAAAGCAGGATGAGCACCGGAAACTCGAACTTGTCGATCTTCTCCTGCGCAAGAAAATCCTGCGCAATCAGCAAGGTAACGAGAGAGCCGGTATAGCTCAAAACCTTCATGAATCGCCCGAACGAATCGTCGATGAAGGCGCCGTCGAAGGCCGTGGCCGATCCTCTGCCGTCCAAGAGAATCAAAATGGCGAGCCCCAAGACGCCGACCGCGACTTCGGTGACGAGCCGGTCTGAAGTCTTGGCACCGATCGCGCCGACGAGAATCAGCGCCAAGGCGCCGATCGCCAAGGCCAGCTCCGGCAAGCAATGCGCGAGCGCCAGATTGAGCGGCATCATTCGCGCCGCCCCTCGAAACGTACCGGCAAAGCGAGTGCCGCGGTGCGCATCTCGCTATTGTCGTGAATCAATTGAGCCACCGAAGCCGACATGCCGTCGAGGATCGGTCCCGGATGGACGCCGTAATAGATCGTCAGCAGGAAGAGCGGCGCCAGCACCGCGATCTCGCGCGGCGTCAGATCGAGAATGGACTTGAGGCTCGGCTTCTCCAGCACGCCGAAGATCACGCGGCGATAGAGATAGAGCGCATAAGCGGCGGAAAGAATGGAGCCCGTCGCGGCGATCGCCACGACCAAATTGTCGACGGGAAACGCGCCAATCAGCGTCAGAAATTCGCCGATGAAGCCGGACGTGCCGGGCAGCCCGACGTTGGCCAGGGTGAACAGCATGAAGGCCAGCGCGTAAAGCGGCATGCGCTGGACAAGACCGCCGTACGCCGCGATCTCGCGCGTGTGCATCCGGTCGTACACCACGCCGACACAAAGGAAGAGCGCGCCGGAGACGAGGCCGTGCGAGATCATCAGAAAGATGGCACCCTGCACGCCCTGCTGCGTCATCGAAAACAGGCCGATGGTGACGACGCCCATATGCGCCACCGACGAATAGGCGATGAGCTTCTTCATATCTTCCTGTACCAGCGCGACCAGCGAGGTGTAGACAATGGCGATCACCGAGAGCGCATAGATGAGCGGCGCGAAATAGAGCGAGGCGTCAGGGAACATCGGCAGCGAGAAACGTAGGAATCCGTAGGCGCCCAGCTTGAGGAGAATACCGGCGAGAATCACCGATCCGGCGGTCGGCGCCTCGACATGCGCGTCGGGCAGCCAGGTGTGGAACGGCCACATCGGGATCTTCACGGCGAAGGACGCGAAGAATGCAATCCATAACCATTTCTGCATGTAGGCCGGGAACGCGGTCTTGAGCAGCACCGAAATATCTGTCGTACCGGCGAAATTATACATCGCCATGATGGCGACGAGCATCAGCAGTGAGCCGAGCAGCGTATAAAGAAAGAATTTGAAGCTGGCGTAGACACGCCGCGGTCCTCCCCAGACGCCGATGATGAGAAACATCGGAATGAGGCCGCCTTCGAAGAACAGGTAGAAGAGAAACATATCGAGCGCGCAGAAGACGCCGGTCATCAGCGTCTCAAGCACGAGAAAAGCGATCATATATTCCTTGACGCGTACCGTTACCTTCCACGACGCGGCAATGCTGATCACCATCAGGAACGTGGTGAGCACGACGAGCGGCATGGCTATGCCGTCGACGCCCATCTTGTAGACGAGACCGCCGCCAAACCAGTGTTTCTCTTCGACGAACTGAAAACCGGGATAGCTCGGATCGAGTCTCGCGTAGACGTAGACCGAGAGAAGGAAATCGACAATTGTTGCGATCAGCGCCGCCCAACGGGCGTTGTTCCAAGTCGCCTCGTCCTCGCCGCGCAGCGCAAAAATGAAGGCGGCGCCGACCAGCGGGAGAAACACGAGGCAAGTCAGAATCCCGAAGCCGAACATCAGCGCAGGCCTCGCACAAGATAATAGGTGATTAGCACCGCGACGCCGACGAGCATGGCGAACGCATAATGATAGAGATAGCCGCTCTGCAGACGAACGACGCGGCTTGTTACGTCCAAGACGAAGGCCGCCACGCCGTCCGGTCCGAAACGGTCGATGGTGCCGCGATCGCCGCCCTTCCAGAACAAGTTGCCGAGCCAGAAAGCCGGCCGCACAAAGAGGATGTCGTAAAGCTCGTCAAAATACCATTTATTGAGCAGGAAACGATACAGGCCCGGCATCGCCCGCGCCCAGCGTTCCGCGGTTCCCGGCACCAAGATGTAGAAATACAGCGCTACAACGAAGCCGCCGATCATCATAACGGTCGGCAGGAAATGGACCAGCGGCGGAGTTTCTTCGAGCGCCGCCATAATGTGGTTCGTCGGCCCATTGTAGAGCGAAGCCTTGAAGAATTCGCCCGCCCCTTCGCCGACAAAGAGCCGGCTGAAGACGAGCCCGGCGAAGAGCGCGCCCACCGCTAGGCAGTAAAGCGGGATCATCATCGTATTGGGCGATTCTTTCGGGTCGATCGGATGCGCCTCGTGATGCGCCGAATGCGGATCATGAGCCGCTTCGGCCGCCGCATGCGTGGCGGCCGCCCTTGCTCGCCCGTCGCGCGCCCATTTCGGTTCGCCGAAGAACGTCAGGAAGATGAGCCGCCAGGAATAGAAGGCGGTCAGCGCGGCGGCGGTCGTGATCAGCACGAAGGCATAGAGCGCATCGGGCCGATGTGCTGCATAAGAGGCCTCGATGATCGCGTCTTTCGAGAAATATCCGGCCGTCAAGGGGAAGCCGGTCAATGCCAGCGTGCCGGCGATCATCATTGCAAAAGTCAGCGGGATTTTCTTGGCAAGACCCCCCATTTTGCGCATGTCTTGCTCGTGATGCATCGCGATGATCACGGAACCTGCCGCCAGAAACAACAGCGCCTTGAAAAACGCGTGTGTAAACAGATGAAAGATACCGAGCGAATAGCCGCCGACGCCGAGCCCGACGAACATGTAGCCCAGTTGCGAGCAGGTCGAATAGGCGATGACGCGTTTGATGTCGTTTTGCACGAGGCCGACGGTCGCCGCGAAGAATGCCGTCGTCGCGCCAATCACGGTCACGACGGCGAGCGCCGCCGAGGATTGCTCGAAGAGCGGCGAAAGCCGTGCCACCATGAAAACGCCGGCCGTGACCATCGTCGCGGCGTGGATCAACGCCGAGACGGGCGTCGGGCCTTCCATCGCATCGGGAAGCCAGGTGTGAAGCAGGAACTGCGCCGATTTTCCCATCGCTCCCATGAACAGCAACAGACAGGCGATCGTCATCGCGTCCATGTCGAAATCGAAGACATGGATCGTCTTGTGGGCAAGGCCCGGCGCGGCGGCGAAGATCTGATCGAAGGCGACGGAACTGGTCAGCCAAAAGACCAGGAAAATACCGAGCGTAAAACCGAAATCGCCGATGCGGTTGACGATGAACGCCTTGATCGCCGCGGCGTTGGCGCTCGGCCGCTCGTACCAGAAGCCGATCAACAGATAGGAAGCAAGTCCGACGCCCTCCCAGCCGAAGAAGAGTTGAATCAGGTTGTCGGCCGTCACCAGCATCAGCATCGCGAAGGTAAAAAACGACAGATAGGCGAAGAAGCGCGGCCGCGAATTGTCCTCGCGCATGTAGCCGATCGAATAGAGATGGACGAGCGCCGATATGGTGGTCACTACGACCAGCATCACGATGGTGAGCGAATCGATCCGCAGCGCCCAATCCACGTGCAGCGAACCGGACGTCAGCAAGGCGGTGACGATCTCGACATCAGGGACTGCCGTACCCGCGATGAATTCGCCGAAGGCGATCCAGGAGAGCAGCATCGATACGAAGAGCAGGCTCGTCGTAACGATCTCGGACGGGCGCGGTCCGATCAACCGGCCGAAAATGCCGGCGACCAAAAAGCCGAGCAATGGAAGAGCGACGATTGCCTGGTACACGCTCAGCCCTTCATCATATGGATGTCTTCCACCGCGATCGTGCCGCGGTTGCGGAAGTAGGTGACGAGAATGGCGAGCCCGATGGCCGCCTCGGCCGCCGCGACGGTCAAAACGAACAGCGCGTAGATCTGCCCGGCGAGGTCGCCAAGGAACGCCGAGAAGGCGATGAGGTTGATGTTCACCGCAAGCAGAATCAATTCGACCGACATCAGGATGACGATGATGTTCTTGCGATTGAGGATGATGCCGGCGATGCCCAGCGTGAACAAGATCGCGGCGACGACGAGGTAATGACCGAGCGAGATCGGCATCTCTCAAACTCCCGCCCGGGAGGGCTGTTTCTTCAGTTCGACCGCGCTCTTGACGGTGCGCTCGTTCTGCAACTCGATGCTCTGTCGCTTGACACCTCGTTTGTGGCGCAAGGTGAGAACGATCGCGCCAATCATCGCGACAAGAAGAATGAAACCGGCCGCCTCGAAGAGGTAGAGATATTGCGTATAGAGCACGCGGCCGAGTGCCGCGGTGTTGGAAAGGCCGGGCGGCGCCGGTGTCGTCGCTTGCATTGCTGCTCCGTCGACGCTCCAAGCTCCGACGCAAAAGATCAGCTCGACGAGAACGATGCCGCCGATTGTCCCGCCGATCGGCAGGTTGCGCTGGAAACCCTGCTTCAATTCGGTGAAATCGACGTCGAGCATCATCACGACGAACAGGAACAGCACCGCCACCGCGCCCACATAGACAACCACCAGAATCAACGCCAGGAACTCGGCGCCGAGCAGAATAAAAAGTCCCGCCGCGTTGACGAACGCGAGGATCAGAAAGAGCACCGAGTGAACGGGGTTCTTCGCCGTAATGACCATGAAGGCCGAAGCGATCATGACGACCGAGAAAAGATAGAAGAAGAACGCGACGGCGCTCATGGGTCGAGCCTCCCTCCGCCGCCCCGAGGAACGAGCCATAGGCTCGCGTCTCGAAGGATGCGGCGCGTACTTGCCCCTTGAGACGGGCGCTCTACAGGCTTCTCAGGACGAGCGGACTGGAATGTAATCTTGCTCATTCCCATCACCGATAGGGCGCGTCGAGCGCGATGTTGCGGGCGAGCTCGCGCTCCCACCGGTCGCCGTTGGCCAACAGCCGATCCTTGTCGTAATAGAGTTCCTCGCGCGTCTCCACTGAAAATTCCGAATTCGGCCCCTCGACGATCGCATCGACGGGACACGCCTCTTGGCAGAATCCGCAATAGATGCATTTGACCATGTCGATGTCGTAGCGCGTGGTGCGCCGCGTGCCGTCGTTACGCCGGGGACCCGCCTCGATGGTGATTGCCTGCGCCGGGCAGATCGCCTCGCAGAGCTTGCAGGCGATGCAACGCTCCTCGCCGTTCGGATAGCGGCGCAGCGCGTGCTCGCCGCGGAAACGCGGCGATTGCGGGTTCTTCTCGTGTGGGTAGTTGAGCGTCGCCTTCGGCTTGAAGAAGTAGCGCATCGACAGCGCGAAGGCCGCGACGAACTCCTTCAACAAAAGCGCCTTGGCTGCGGCATCGACTTTCATTCTTTCCTCACCGCGCCACGACGTTGCCGATGCCGGTGGCTTCCAACACGGCGGCGACGAGCACGACCATGAACAGACAGATCGGCAGAAAGACCTTCCAGCCGAGCCGCATCAGCTGATCGTAGCGATAGCGCGGCACGACGGCTTTTACCATCGCAAATAGGAAGAACAACGCTGAGACCTTGAGGATGAACCAAAGCACGCCGGGCACCCAGGTGAACGGCGCAAAAGGAATGGGAGACAGCCATCCGCCGAGGAACAAGATCGTCCCGAAAGCGCACATGGTGACGATCGCCACATATTCCGAGAGCATGAACAGCAAATATGGCGTCGAGGAATATTCGACCATGAAGCCCGCGACGAGTTCGGACTCAGCTTCCACGAGATCGAATGGCGGCCGGTTCGTCTCGGCGAGCGCCGAGACGAAGAACACGACGAACATCGGCAGCAGCGGCAGCCAATACCAGCCGAAAAGTCCGAAATGCGTATCTTGCGCCCTCACGATGTCGCCCAAGTTGAGCGAGCCGGCGCAAAGCAGCACGGTGATGAGAACGAAGCCGATCGAAACCTCGTAGGAGACCATCTGCGCCGCCGAACGCAATGCCGAGAGAAACGGATATTTCGAATTCGACGCCCAGCCACCCATGATGATACCGTAGACGGACAGCGAGGAGATCGCGAAAATGTAGAGTACGCCGACGTTGATATTGGCGATCGCCCAGCCGTTATCGAGCGGGATCACTGCCCAGGCGGCGAGCGACAATAGGCCCATGACGAAGGGCGCGAGCAGAAAGACACCTTTGTTGGCGCCGTCCGGAACGATCGGCTCTTTGAGGACGAATTTCAAAAGATCGGCGAAGCTTTGCCACAGGCCCCAGGGGCCGACGACGTTCGGTCCGCGCCGCAATTGTACCGCCGCCCAGATCTTGCGGTCGGCATAAAGGATATAGGCGACATAGATCAGCAGCACGACGATCAGCACGACGCTCTTCAACAAGGTCAAGAGAAGCGCGAGAACCATGCTCATTCCGCCGCCTGTTGGAGAAGCAAGCGGGCCAAAGCCGAACATTCGGCCATCACCGCGGAGGCGCGCGCAATCGGATTGGTCATGTAGAAATCCCCCACCGGCGAAACGAAAGGCGCCGCGCTCGGCGCGCCGGCTTCAACCGCCGCGAGCTTTTCGATGTCCGCCGCCTCGCCCGGCAGAATCGAATCGAGCTTCGCAAGGTGCGGAGCTTGCGCATAGAGTTTCGCACGCAGCGCATGCAGCGAATCGAACGGCAACGTCTTGCCGAGCACGGCCGAGAGAGCCCGCAGGATCGTCCAGTCTTCGCGCGCATCGCCGGGCGGAAAATTGGCGCGCTCGGCGAGTTGCACGCGCCCTTCGGTATTCACGTAGAGCCCCGACTTCTCGGTATAGGTCGCGCCCGGCAGGATCACGTCGGCGCGATGCGCGCCGCGATCTCCGTGCGTGCCTTGGTAGATCACGAAGGCGCCGGGTGCGACGTCAATCTCGTCGGCGCCGAGGTTGAAGAGTACGTCGAGATTGCCGTTCTTTGCCATCGCCTCGGCATCGAGTCCGCCCCGCCCCGGCACGAAGCCGAGATCGAGGCCGCCGACGCGCGCCGCGGCGGTATGCAGGATCCCGAAGCCCAGCCAACCGGGTTTGATACAGCCGAGCGCCAGGGCCGCCTTGGCGGCTTGCGCGAGAATCGCCAATCCGTCCGGCCGGGCGAGCGCGCCCTGCCCGAGAAGCAGCATCGGCCGCTCCTTCTGCGCCGGTGGGCGATCGACGAACCGCGCCAGCGTCTCCGGCCCGGCGCCGAGATAATTATACTCGTAGGTGAGATCGGCCTGCTCGCCAATGACTCCTAAGAGCAGATTGCCCCTGAGCCAGCGTTTACGGACGCGGGCGTTCAACACCGGCGCTTCGCGGCGCGGATTGGACCCGACGATCGTAATAGCATCGGCTTCTTCGATGCCGGCGACCGTCGGATTGAATAGATAGCTGGCGCGGCCGAATTTCGGATCGAGCTTGGTACCGTCCTGGCGGCAATCGAACGAGGTGCCGCCCAGACTCTCCATCAAGAGTTTCAGCGCGAACATCTCTTCGACGGCGCAGAGATCGCCGGCGAGCGCACCAATTTTCTCCGGCCGCGAAGCTTTCATTTTCGCGGCGATGGCCGCAAACACCTCTCGCCACGTAGCCGGCCTTAGCTTGCCGCTTTCGCGCAGATAGGGCCGGTCGAGGCGGCGCGTCTTCAGTCCGTCGACGATCTGCCGCGTCTTGTCCGAAATCCATTCCTCGTTCACCGCGTCGTTGGTGCGCGGCAGGATGCGCATCACCTCGCGGCTGCGGCTATCGACGCGGATGGCCGAGCCAAGCGCATCCATCACGTCGACCGAATCGGTTTTGGCGAGCTCCCAGGAGCGCGCCTTGAACGAATAGGGCTTCGGCAGCAGTGCGCCGACCGGGCAAAGATCGGCGACGTTGCCTTGCAACTCGGAAGTCATGGCGGTCTCGAGATAGGTCGTGATCTCCATGTCTTCGCCGCGCCCGATCGCGCCCATGTCGCCGGTGCCCGCCACTTCGGCGGTGAAGCGAACGCAGCGCGTGCAATGGATGCAGCGGTTCATCGAGGTGCGCACCAGCGGCCCGATATATTTGTCCTCGACGGCGCGCTTGTTCTCGGCATAGCGCGAGCCCGAGAAGCCGAAGGCGATCGCCTGATCTTGCAAATCGCACTCGCCGCCTTGATCGCAGATCGGACAGTCGAGCGGATGATTGATCAGCAAGAACTCCATGACGCCCCGGCGCGCCTTCTTCACCATCGGCGATTTGGTGAGCACGGCCGGCAGTTCGCCCTTCGCGGCGGGGCGCAGGTCGCGTACCGCCATGGCGCAGGAGGCGACCGGCTTGGGCGGCCCGCCCTTCACCTCGACGAGGCACATGCGGCAATTGCCGGCGATCGACAGCCGCTCGTGGAAACAGAAGCGCGGGATCTCGGCGCCTGCCGCCTCGCACGCCTGCAGCAGCGTGTATTCCGGCGGAACCTCGATCGCGACGCCGTCGACAAGCAGCTTGGTCATAGGCTTTGCATCCGCCATAGTCTTACTCCGCCGCGATCCCCAAGCCTTCGGCCGACTCCGAATGCGGGTTCGCCGTATATTGACCGATGCGCTTTTCGATCTCGTGACGGAAGTGACGGATCAAGCCCTGCACGGGCCACGCCGCAGCGTCGCCCAGCGCGCAGATCGTGTGACCCTCGATTTCGGTGGTGACTTCGAGCAGCATGTCGATTTCGCGTTTCTGGGCGCGGCCTTCCGCCATGCGGGTCAAGACGCGCCACATCCATCCCGTTCCTTCCCGGCAGGGCGTACACTGGCCGCAGCTTTCGTGCTTGTAGAAATAGCTGATGCGGGTAATTGCCCGGACGATGTCGGTCGATTTGTCCATCACGATCACCGCCGCCGTGCCGAGCCCCGATTTCAGATTGCGCAACGTATCAAAATCCATCGGCGCATCGACGATCTCGTGCGCCGGCACGAGCGGGACCGACGAGCCGCCGGGAATGACGGCAAGTAGGTTGTCGAAGCCGCCGCGGACGCCGCCGCAATGCGTCTCGATCAGTTCGCGGAAGGGAATCGACATCGCCTCTTCGACGTTGCAAGGCTTCTCGACGTGACCGGAGATGCAGAACAGCTTCGTACCGCTGTTGTTCTCCGCCCCGAAACTCGCAAACCACGCCGCGCCGCGGCGCAGGATGGCCGGCACGACGGCAATCGACTCGACGTTATTTACCGTGGTGGGCGAGCCATATAGCCCCATGTTGGCGGGAAACGGCGGCTTCAGCCGCGGCATGCCCTTCTTTCCCTCGAGAGATTCGAGGAGCGCGGTCTCCTCGCCGCAGATATAGGCGCCGGCGCCGCGATGTACATGGACGTGAAGCGGCCAGCCGTGAATATTGTCTTCGCCGATCAGCTTCGCGTCATAGGCTTCGTCAATCGCCGCCTGCAGCCGCTCGTATTCGAGAACATATTCGCCGCGGATGTAGATGTAGCAGGCATGCGCCTGCATCGCGAAACTCGCGATGAGGCAACCCTCGACCAGCAGATGCGGATCGTTGCGCATGATCTCCCGGTCTTTGCAGGTGCCGGGTTCGGATTCGTCGGCGTTGACGACGAGATAATGCGGCCGCGCCGGATCGAGCTTCGGCATGAACGACCATTTGAGGCCGGTCGGGAACCCGGCGCCGCCGCGTCCGCGCAACCCCGACGCCTTCATTTCGTTGATGATCCAGTCCTTGCCTTTGTCGAGAATGGCCTTGGTATTGTCCCACGCGCCGCGCGCCCGCGCGCCTTTCAGGCGCCAATCGCCGAAGCCGTAGAGATTGAGAAAGATGCGGTCTTTGTCTTCGAGCATCGCAATCAGCCTCAATCTCTATCGAAGCTAGGCTCGAGGCCCGGTTTGATTTGCGGACCACTGTGTCCGTCGACGCCGTAAAGACTCGTGAGCGAGGTCAGGCCCCCGATCGGCTCCGACGTGTGCCGGCCAATCTGCGAACCGGGTTTGACCGGCTTTCCTGCCGCGAGCTTGTCGAGCAGCACCTCGAAATTCTCCGGTGTCAGATCTTCGTAATAGTCATCATTGATTTGCACCATCGGGGCGTTGCAGCAGGCGCCGAGGCACTCGACTTCGGCCCAGGAAAAGAGCCCGTCGGCCGTCACTTGCTCTGGCGGACCGATGCGGCGTGCGAGCACCGCCTTGATCGTATCCGCTCCCGCGAGCATGCAAGGCGTCGTGCCGCAGAACTGGACAAAATATTTGCCGACCGGCGCGAGATTGAACATCGTGTAGAATGTCGCGATCTCCAGCGCGCGGATCGGCGGCAGGCCGAGCATGGCCGCGACCGTCTCAATCGCCGGTTTCGGCAGCCAACCGTTGTTTTGCTTCTGCGCCAGCCAGAGCAGCGCGATCACCGCCGAGGCCGCGCGGCCGCGCGGATATTTGGCGATTTCCTTGGCGCAGCGCGCTTCGTTTTCCGGCGTGAAGGCGAAGCTTGCCGGTTGCTCTTCGGCGAGACGACGCACGGTCATCGATCGACCTCCCCGAAGACGATATCGATCGAACCCAGAATCGCGCTAACGTCGGCGAGCATGTGCTTGCGACAGAGGAAGTCCATTGCCTGCAGATGCGCGAAGCCCGGCGCGCGGATCTTGCAACGATACGGTCTGTTGGTACCGTCAGAAACGAGATAGACGCCGAACTCGCCTTTTGGCGCTTCGACGGCACAATAAACTTCACCGGCCGGCACGTGAAAACCTTCCGTGTAGAGCTTGAAATGATGGATCAGCGCTTCCATGGAGCGTTTCATCTCCGGCCGCGACGGCGGTACGATCTTTCCTTTGCCAGCGGTGACCGGCCCCTGCCCGTCCGCCGACATAAGCTTTTCGACACATTGTTGCATGATCCGCGTCGCCTGGCGCATCTCTTCCATGCGGATCACCTGCCGGTCGTAATTGTCGCCGTGTTTGCCAACCGGAATATCGAACTCCATTTCCTCGTAGCATTCGTAAGGCTGCGCTTTGCGCAGGTCCCAAGCGGCGCCCGAGCCGCGCACCATCACGCCTGAGAAACCGTGCGCCCAGCAATCCTCTAGGCTCACCACGCCGATATCGACGTTGCGTTGCTTGAAGATCCGATTCTCGACGAAAAGCTCCTCAAGATCGTCGCAGACTTTGTAGAAGGGCTCGCACCAGGCGCCGATATCCTCGATGAGCTTTTCCGGACAGTCCTGGTGAACGCCGCCGGGACGAAAATAGGCGGCGTGCATGCGCGAACCCGATGCGCGCTCATAGAAGACCATGAGCTTCTCACGCTCTTCGAATCCCCACAGCGGCGGCGTTAGCGCGCCAACATCCATGGCTTGTGTCGTGACGTTCAAGAGATGCGAGAGATTGCGGCCGATCTCGCAGAAGAGCACGCGCAGCAATTGGGCGCGGCGCGGCACTTCAATCCCCAGCAGTCTCTCAATCGCCAAGCAAAAGGCATGTTCCTGGTTCATCGGTGCGACGTAATCGAGGCGGTCGAAATAGGGCACGTTCTGAAGATAGGTGCGCGCCTCCATCAGCTTCTCGGTGCCGCGATGCAGGAGGCCGATATGCGGATCGACGCGCTCGACGACTTCGCCATCGAGTTCCAGAACGAGGCGCAGCACGCCGTGCGCTGCCGGATGCTGTGGGCCGAAATTGATGCTGAAATTGCGGATATTCTGGTCTGTCATCGCCGCGTTCCGCGCGCCTCAGCCCTCGTCCTTGCTCGCCTTCTCATCGCCCGGGAGGACGTAATCGACCGGCCCTTCCCACGGCGAGAGAAAATCGAAGGTGCGAAATTCTTGCCGAAGCCGCACCGGCTCGTAGACGACCCGCTTCTGTGCGTCGTCATATCGCACCTCGACGTAGCCAGTCATCGGGAAGTCCTTGCGCAGCGGGTGGCCTTCAAACCCATAGTCGGTCAGGATGCGGCGCAGATCAGGATGGCCGGCAAAGACGATGCCGAACAGATCGTAGGCCTCGCGCTCAAACCAATCGGCGGCCGGGTACAGGCTCGTCAGCGACGGAACGGCAACGTCTTCGTCGGTTGCGACCTTCACCCGGACACGAAGGTTGTGGCGCGGCGAGAGCAGATGGATAACAACATCGAAACGCGGCACGCGGTTCGGATAGTCGACGGCAGTCAGATCGATGAACGAAACGAACAAGCAGCCCGGATCGTCGCGCAGATGACGTACCGTCTCGATCAGCCGCGCCGGCTCGACCTCAAGCGTCAATTCGCCGAACGCGACCGAGCTCGATCGTATGGCGCCGGGGAGCGCCGCCGCGATCGCCGTGCCGAGCTCCTGAAGCGCGCCGTCCATAGTGCCTCTAACGTTCGATCGTGCCGGTGCGACGGATCTTCTTCTGCAGAAGTAGGACTCCGTAGACAAGCGCTTCTGCCGAAGGGGGGCAGCCCGGCACGTAGATATCGATGGGGACGATCCGATCGCAGCCGCGCACGACGGAATACGAATAGTGGTAGTAGCCGCCGCCGTTGGCACAAGATCCCATCGAGATCACGTAACGCGGTTCCGGCATCTGGTCGTAAACCTTACGCAGCGCCGGCGCCATCTTGTTGGTAAGCGTGCCGGCGACGATCATCACGTCCGATTGGCGCGGCGAGCCGCGCGGCGCGAAGCCAAACCGCTCGAGATCATAGCGCGGCATGGAAGCCTGCATCATCTCGACAGCGCAACAGGCAAGACCGAAGGTCATCCACATCAGCGAGCCGGTGCGTGCCCAGGTGATGAGCGCATCCGCAGTAGTCACCAGCATGCCTTTGTCGGCGAGCTCGTTGCTGATCGTCAGAAACGCCGGGTCGTTCGCGCTGATCAGCCGGCCGGTAGCCGGGTGGACAAGCGGCGCCGCATTTACTCCCATTCCAGCGCCCCTTTTCTCCACTCGTAGACGAACCCGACGGTCAACACGCCGAGGAACACCATAACGGCCCAAAAACCCGCGCTGCCCGCCTGTTTGAACGCGATGGCCCAGGGAAACAGGAACGCCACTTCCAAATCGAAGATGATGAACAGCAGCGAGACGAGGTAATACCGCACGTCGAAGCGCATCCGCGCGTCGTCAAACGCATTGAAGCCGCATTCATAAGCGGAAAGCTTTTCCGGATCCGGGGCCTTGTAGGCGACAACGAACGGCGCGATCGCCAATGCTCCGGAAATCAGCGCGGCAACGGCCACGAACACCGCGAGCGGTAGATATTGGCTGAGCAGGTCGGGCATGAACGCGCCTGAGGCTGGAGCGGCAGAACGGATGCGCCGCTGATTGGAAGAGCGCATTTCCAACCGGGCCGATCCCTACCGCAGTGCAACTTTGAGTGCAAGCTGCCGGAGAACGCGCCGCAAAAGCCTGCGGCAGCAAGCTTTTGGATGTCGCGGCGCCGTCTCCGCAGATTCCGCGGTCGACGCTGATATATGGACGAATCACCGGATTTACAATGGCTTATGAACAGATCGTAACGCCATGGCGATCGGATCTAGAGGCCGGCGAGCCGTTCTTCGATCTCCGGAACCGACAAATGGACGAGATCGTGATCGACTTCGGCACGAATCGCCTTCCGCAGCGCGGGAGAATAGGACTTACGAAGCGTCCCAAGAGCGCGCGGTGGCGCAACCACGATCACGTGATGCGTCCGGCCGGATTTCACCAGCGCGTCGAGATGCTCCAAAATTTGCGCCAGGAAGGCAATCTCTTCCCGGTCATGAAAATCGGTCGGTTCAACCGCGCTCCGTACGCCTGTTGCGATTTCTTCGACGCGTCCCGGCCTGTCGGTTCCAAGTTCGTGGGTCGGTCGTTCCTGCTGCTCGTAAACCTCGCGCGTAGCAAATTTCGCGAGCATTTCGTCGCCTTCGTTCTCAATCAAAAGCGCCTTTCGCCCATCGCAAACGACGACGAGATCGCCATTGCCTATCTTCATGTATGCCACGCCCGCAAGAAACCAGCGTTCGCCGTAACCCTGCGACGAACGCGCCGATGAGATCAAGCAGCCTTTACTTCAATCTTTTTGGCGACCTTCGGTTCGGGCTTCTCTGCTGTCACCCTCAAGACGCCTTTTTCGATCGCCGCTTTGATCTTATTGGGATCAGTTCCGGGTGGCAAAGCCACCGAGCGCGCGAAGGCGCCATAGCGACGCTCAAGCACACGATAGTTCTTGTCCTTTTCCTCTTCCTCTTCTTGCCGCTCGCCGCGGATCGTAAGCACGTCGTCCGCGAAATCGATTTCCACGTCTTTTTGCTCCAAGCCGGGCAGCTCGGCGGTGATCTCGATCACCTTGCCGGTCTCGCTCACGTTCATACGCAGCATCTCCTCGGAGAGATCGACGGGGACTCGGCCGAAATCAAAAAAGTTGCGGCCGAAATCGTCGAACAGCCGGTCGATCTCCTGCTGCAGTGATGCAAAGGGGGCGAGATTCGAAGGCAAGCCAAACTGTTCCCGCCTGATCGGAATGAGAGATTTCATAATCTACCTCCATTGATCTAACGCCATAGTTTTGGAACGGTAGTTGCCGATACCTTGCACCGCGTTGATGCAGATCAGCAAACGCTCCTTAGCTCAGGCTTGATGATGTTGGGCGTCGCTTCGGCGAAATTGCAATTTCTCATAGGAGGCATCGCAGGTAACCGTTCGCGACGTTCTCAGCGCAATTCGCGGGAATTGAAATCGTTGCAGGACAGATCGAATTCCGCCAAGCCGTCCTCGAGATAATCGCTGAGCAACGGAATCCCCAATAGATAAGCGGAAGTTTCCATCTCGCGGCGGCCACGCGCTTCAGCGACTGCAACCCGCCATTCGGGTGCGCTATAATCGCCGCGTCCGGTCCAGGCGAGCGCAACGAGTTCGGCCTTCTCGTCGTCGTCCAGCGCATTGATGTAAGCCGCCAGTTCGCGCCGCGTCGGTCCGTAACCGCGCTCACTGAGGATGCTCAAAAATTCATCGTCGGTCGGATTGGAAGCATCTGCGTCGACTCCTTCGTCCTCCGCCTCAAGCTCCCGCGCCTTGGCAATGACGAAGCAAACCTTATCAGGATTGATTTCCGGCCCGGCGGTATCCGGATCGATGTCCTTGCGCTCGGCCATTCCGATGCCTCGTTCCAAAATCGCGCGCTGCCGTCGCCCAATCGGGTTGGAAATTGTACCAGAAGGTGGGCGGTCAAGACCGTTGGGTGCATAGAACAAAGAGAAAATTCGGCCGTCCTTGACCTATTTCAAGCTTGGACCGCAATCCCTACCTAATACGTTGCTATGACAATCGTAACGCAAGATAAGGACACGTGGGTCGGCTTGAGCGCCGCAACGATCGAGTCCAAAGCCGAGCGAATTGTGGCCAGAGCTTTGCTCGTCGGCGACAGGATTGATGCGGCCGGGCTGGAGCGTGGCGAAATGGTCGCAACCGCTCCGCTCGCGTTGCGACTGGGACCGGCAAAATTTGTGGCGCTTTACCGCTTTGGCGTCGCGGTATTTGTCGGCTTCACGGCGATCGACGAACAGAATTTCTTGGACGAGATTGCCGAACGCATCGTCGGCGCCCGGGACCGCAAGAACGACGAGACGGCGGTGCTCGAAATCTTGCTGGGCGCCGAGGATCGGGTTCTCCCCGGCGGCCCAATTCAAATGCCGGATCTCTCAGCCTCGCGGTTTTTAGTCATTGCCGACGTGCTGGCCAAGACCGTATCGCTAGCCCGCGACGAAAGCGCACTCAGCGGAGTCTTCGACAGCATCGAGCCGTTCGCGGCCGAACTGGCGCGTACCGGACGCGCCCCTTGGAACCGCCGCAAAATGTTGCGCGTGATCGGCCAAGCGCTACAGGCGCAGCACCGGCTATCGGGCCGCGTGGCGGTCGAAGAGACGCCCGAGGTCCTATGGGATCATCCTAGTCTCGACCGTCTCTATGCGCGGCTCGCCGACGAATACGAACTGCGCGAGCGTGCCAGAGCCGTCACCCGCAAACTCGAGGTGATCGTCGAAACGGGCCAAGGATTGACCGACATTCTCGACGTCGATCGCGCCATGCGGCTCGAAGCGGTCATCGTGATCCTGATTCTCGCCGAGATCCTGATCGCCTTGGTCCAGATCTTTCTCGCGCACGGCTGATTTCGCGAAACGGCCGGCCGAAACGTGCCGGTCGGCCGTCGATGCGCCAGTTTACGCGGCCTTCGAGACGGTGTCGCGAATATCGTCGATGATCTTGCTCGTTTGCGAGCCGTAATCGCCGACCGCGCCGCGCACGAAACGCGATTGCGCGTCCATGACCTCGGGAACCGTGTGGCAGGTCTCAAGTCCGGCGAAAAAATCGCTCTGCGCCGCAAGCCTCCGCGCGGCAAAACGCAGAGCCTCCGCGGCGAATGCTAGAGGCAG
>JASHSB010000113.1 GCA_030036945.1 Methylovirgula sp.
AGATGGAAGAAGCTGACCGGAAAGCGCCCCGATCCCTTGGCATAAAGGGCCTGGTCAACGTCGAATTTGATCTTGCCCCAAGCTTCGTAATCGATCTTGGCGACGATTTCCGGAGCCGGCAGCGCCGGTCCGACATACGGCGCTTTCGCCATGCGCCGCGCGGTTTCCTTCAAAAGGTCGAAGGAAAACGGCTGTGGAGGCCCAAGTTTGAGACCGTTGACGGCCCCCGCGCTCTTCTCGGCGCGCGCCAGAGCCAGCGTCGCGACCGCGGCGGCTTTTAGAAAAGTCCGTCGGTTAGGTGGGTTCATGCGCTCGCGGGAATGTCAAAAATGCGGGAAATCTCCCGGCTTATTGCCAGATCGACTCGTTCCTGAGTGCGGTCCGCATGAAATAGAATAGAAGGACGAAGCCGCAGAGCGCAAAAAATGCTTCGAAAATACGGCTGATCGCCGGCGCAAATTGCAAAAGGCCTCCCAACGCCCACCCCGCAGCCCAAGACGCGCCAACCACCTCCGTGCCGACGAGGACCCCGACCGCGATAATGGTCGATAAATGCAGAAGATTGATTTTCTTGTGTTCCGGCATGCTATCGGGCTTCCGCGTCAGGTCGGGCGAATTTCCGCGCCCACTATAGCCATGACACGTCGCCGAGCAAACTGAACGCCGGTGTTGAAAATCCGCAGGCGGCGCCGCGCCGACGGGCTCACGACCCAGAGAATGATAGCATATCGGGCACCGGCAGCCGACTGGCCGTCAATTTCTTAATATTTAACTGCTTTTGGGCCGCCGTGCGAGGCGTGGCCGCCCTTCCGGCCGGCCTCCGAGGCGAGCTGGTGGTTCTGGGAAAAGCTCCGTTTGTTGGGGCTTACGCTCTGCCCCCCCTTGCGCCCTGCCTGGGCCGCCAGACTGGGGTTTTGCGAGAAGCTGCGTTTTTCATGCGGTACGCTTTCCCCGCCTTTGCGCGCTATGGCCCGCTGCTTCTCGGGGTCCATGGACGCAAATCCCCGGGTCGAGGTCCGGTTCTGGAAATCGATCGAATTGCTCATGCGGCATTCCTCTCGGGTAATTGGTGTTCCGGGCTTGGCTCACCAACGCGCCGCGGCGATGAAGGTTCCGGCAAAGAAATATGGAACGTCCACACGGGTTTAGCCGTTCTCGCGACGCCCTTCCACTTCGGAGTTCATTGTTTGCGATTGTGCGGACCGCAGCGCGGCGGAGAGCCGTTAGGATTAACGACAAAGGATGCAATCCTAAGGGCCTCCTTCAATGATCGGCGGCGCCGATCGTGCTATCGCATCCGCAGGTAGAGGTTATGGAGAGGAAAATGTCCGATCTTGAACACATCGGAGAGCAGGCCCGACACGATCTGACCGCCGACCTCGCCGATCTCCGCAACGACATCTCGAAACTGTCGGCTTCGGTCTTGGAGCTCGTCCAGAACCAAGCGGCGACGACCAAACAGCAAGTGCTCGGCGCGGCCGACGAAGCGCGACAGAAATTCTCCGCGCAAACCGCGGAAGCGAAGGATCGCCTGAGTGCGATTACTACGGATCTCGAACACTCGATCGAGCGCAGCCCGTTTACAGCGGTTTTTGCCGGTGCGATCGCCGGGTTCCTGATCGGGGTCTTGATTCGTCCGCACAAATGAGCGGATTTCTGACCCGCCAATTGAGCGAAATCGCCGCGCTGTTCGAGGTGGCGGGCCGACGTTTGGCGACGAGCGTCGTATTGCTTGTCGTGGCCTTTATTTTCGTGTCGGCGAGCCTCGGCTTCCTCTCGGTCGCCCTCTACTTGTGGGTCGCGCAACTGACTCGGCCGGTGATCGCGGCACTCGCGGTCGCAGGCCTTCACATCGTGGTCGCGGGCGTATGTTTCCTGAGCTTCTGGCTAAAAGGCCGGGCGCGCCCAAAAAAGATCGCCGCAGCCAATTCCATCCCCGAAGCGCCGGCCGACATCGGCCGCGTGCAGTTTGCCGAGAACATCGATCAGACGGTGGCGCCTCTTGTCGCGGCGCTGCACGAAGCCAACATGAAGCCCGAAGAAGCCGCGCTTCGACTGGGCGCAGCGTTGACCAAACAAGTTGGACCGCTTGCGCTCGTCGCCCTTGCGCTCGGCGCAGGCTTTCTTCTGGCACGGCGCGTAACCGCCCCGAACAAAGACCCCTGAAGCCTATCCTTGGCGGCTACTATGCGCGGTTCCCACGACCTTGAATAATTTCATCCTTTTCTTCCCGCACGGGGCGTTGTTAGACTTGCTTGGGTATTGGGGGTCCGCCCGCGTTGCCAGCGTTGAATGAAGGGCGCGTCCCGTGCCATCCCGTCGAAGCGATCCAACGGACCGGAATAAAGCCGAGTTGACTCCTCTGTCGCGGACGCCAGGGCGGCCGCTGCCTGTTTTCGCGGCCGAACATGAAGGGGACGCGGTTGCACCCGACCAAACCGCGCGCATCCTGATCGTCGAAGACGACTATTTCGTCGGCCTTCAGAATGAAGACATGCTGACCAAAGCGGGCTTTTCGGTCGTCGGCGTCGCAACGACCGCCGACTACGCTTTGACTTTAGCGGCGCGGGAAACGCCCAATCTCGTGCTCATGGACATTCGGCTGGCGCATTCCGGCGATGGAATCGACGCGGCGATCAAGCTGCTGCAAAAACATCGGATCCGTTCGGTCTTTGTGACGGCGCACGCCGATCCGGACACTCGATCGCGCGCCGCCGCGGCGCACCCGCTGGGTTGGCTGGTAAAGCCGTTCACCGTGGGCGCACTGATCAAAGCGGTGCGCGAGGCGCTCTCGACAAAACGCGGCGAAAGCGGAAAAACGGAATAGGCCGGTCGGCGCTTCGACGCGCGATTCAGACGAAGGCGCTCTGCGGTCTGTCCTTACGCCGCGACTTGCGATCGAAGAATAGCGCCTGGCTGATCACGGCCTTCAAACTGTCTACGCCGAACGGCTTGGTGATCAAAAAGGCGGGTTCCGGCGGCGTGCCGGTCAGGAACCGCTCGGGATAGGCGGTGATGAAGATGACCGGCACCGCAAAATGTCCGAGGATCTGGTTGACGGCCTCAAGACCGGAGCTCCCGTCCGCGAGTTGAATGTCGGCGAGGATGAGCCCGGGCTTCATTTCTTCCGCCGCCTTCACCGCTTCCGCGTGCGTCCGCGCGATCGTGACCACGCGATGGCCGAGCTCTTCGACGAGCATCTGAATGTCGATGGCAATCAACGGCTCATCCTCGATGATGAGCACGTCGGTGCGAATCTGCTTCGAAATCTCCTTGCCGGCCTGATCGATAAGCGCCGCCGCCTCCTCGACCGAGCAGTCCATGACCCGGGCGACTTCGGCGGTTTCAAACCCTTCGAGCGAGCTCAGCAAAAACGCCACGCGCGGGCGCAGGGGGATGGCTTCGAGATTGCGCTGCGCACCCTTTTCATCCGCCGAAAAGGAAATTTGTTCCACGTAGCCGTTGACCGGCATTGATTCCCAGACTTTGAGGAACACCCTATAGAGCGACGCGCGGAGATCGGCGTTCTCGTTAAGGGCGTCTGGCTCGGCGACGACGGCTTCGAGAGTGGCGAGAACGTAAGCATCGCCGCCCGCTTGCGTACCGGTCAAGGCGCGTGCGAACCGGCGGAGATAAGGAATATGGGAGGAAATTGCTTTCGAAATTGACATGGATCCCGGCTCCTCTACCCGTGCCAGCCAACCAAAGTCCCAGTTTGCTAATGCACCGGCCCATATTTAGTTCCCGATCCGGAACTTTCGCGAAATCATCGCGTTGAAAGGCGGGCGATAATCCGTTCCGGCCATTGCCCAAGGGGTGATCGACAGCATAGTCCAAACCCGGCGAGAATAAACCTGATCCGGACGCTGCTTGGAAGGCGTCCATTCACCTTTGTTGCGCTACCGGTTGAGTTGGCCGATGAACCGCGAAAGACTCGTAAGGAAACGGCGGTGACAAAACCCATCGATTTGAGAGCAAAAAAGAGCGGCGCGTCGATCCGCCGGGAAAAGACGCAAAACGCAGATTTGAAAGAGGCCTTTGCGCCGAAAGAAGCGGGACCCCCGGCGCGGATCGGCGCAATTGCCGGGGCGCGGGCACGTAAGGCGCCAAAGCCGGAGATCGTCGAGCAGATCGGGCTGCGCCTGCGCGGCGTTTACAACGACGTTCTGATGCAGCCAATCCCAGATCGTTTCCTCGATCTGTTGCAAAAGCTCGAAGCCGGCGCGGAGCCACGGCGAACCGGTCGCGGCATCGGTTGCAAAAAGGATGGGAAGTGACAGGCGTCGAAAAGGAACAAATCCGTCAGCCGACGCATGCCAGCGCGCAGATCAAGGCGGACCTGATCGCGGTCATTCCGAATTTGCGCGCCTTCGCGGTATCGCTATGCGGCAATCCTGATCGCGCCGACGATCTCGTGCAGGAAACGCTCGTCAAGGCCTGGGGCAATCTCGATTCCTTCGTGGAGGGCACGAACCTGCCCGCTTGGCTGTTCACGATTTTGCGCAATTTCTATTATTCGGAATATCGCAAACGGCGGCGCGAGGTCGCCGATTCCGATGGCGCAATCGCAACGCGGCTCGCAACGGCCCCCGCGCAGAACAGCCATATGGACCTGCTCGATCTGCACGGAGCGCTACAGCAATTGCCGAACGATCAGCGCGAGGCGCTGATTCTCATCGGCGCCTCGGGACTCTCTTATGAGGAAGCGGCTAGCATCTGCCGCTGCGCCATCGGCACGATGAAAAGCCGCGTCAACCGCGCCCGCAACCGGCTGGCGGAAATTCTGTCGATTCATTCGAGCAGCGAACTCGGCCATGAAAACGAATGGCAGGTCGGCGATCCCATCTCCCTCGGCCAGCGCTATTCGAAGACTGGCAGCGACTAGGCCGCTCAACGGATCTTCGCGCCGGCGAAAGATTTCAGCGCCGTTCCCGCTTCAATGATGCGCCGGCGAACCGCCGCGGCTATGGCGACCGCGTTCGGCGTGTCGCCATGCACGCAGATGGAATCGATGCCGGTCGGAATGCGTTTGCCGGAAGGCGTAATCACCGCTCCTTCATTCAGCATCGAAAACACACGATTGGCGATCGTCTCCGGGTCGTGCAGTACGGCGCCTTGCTGCGTACGGGGCAGTAAGCGTGCGCCATCTCCATAGGCGCGGTCCGCGTAGATCTCACAGGCGACGGCAAGGCCTTCGGTTTTGCCGGCGATCTCGAGTTCGGTTCCCGCAGCGGCAAGAAAGACGAGACGCGGGTCGACAACTTTCGTAGCGCGGGCGATCGCGCCGGCAACTTCTCGCTCTTCGGCCGCAAGGTTGCTGAGCGCGCCGTGCGGCTTTACATGGGTGAGCCTGTGGCCGGCATAGGCGGCAAGCGCCGCGGCCGCGCCTACCTGATAGGCGACGAGCCGCTCGATCTCGGCGGCGGAAAACGGCAGGCGGCGGCGCCCGAAACCCCAGAGATCCGGGAAGCCCGGATGCGCCCCGACCGCGACGCCTTTTTCTTTGGCGCGCCGAAACGTGGCCGCCATGACTTCCGGATCGCCGCCATGGAAGCCGCAAGCGACGTTGGCGCTCGTCACGATGTCGAACATCGCCGCGTCGTCGCCGACGACGTAGGCGCCGAAACTCTCTCCGCAGTCGCAGTTAAGATCGATGCTTGGCATGCGACCGCATCATGCACGCCGCGTAGGTGCGGCACAAGCAAGCGCCGCCCGCCGGGAGCTGAGACTTCGTAACCTTCCCGAAAGGCATTTGGGCGAAAAATATGCGGTCGGTTCCGGCGTGAAAGACTGGCATGAACATCCTTTATTCAGCCGCGCGTAGCGAAGCGGCACAAGCCGGCGAGACGCGTCCCATCCCGACATGGCTATGGATCGCCATTGCCCTGCTCCTGGGCTCCGTCCTTTCCTTCGCCGGTGCGCACAAGGTCTGGCAAGACGGCACCTTTTTCGATTCGGACGATGCGATGCAGCTCGTGCAGGTGCACGAACTGCTGGCCGGCCAGAATTGGTTCGACCTGACGATCGGACGGCTCGACCCGCCGCACGGCGTTTTCATGCATTGGTCGCGCACCGTCGATGTGCCGCTGGCGCTGCTGATCAAAGGGTTTGGGCTGCTGCTGTCCACGCAAACCGCCGAGCGTCTCACACGGCTCGTCTTTCCGCTCATCCTGCAGGCGCTGCTGTATGGCGGCGTCGCCCGGCTGGCGCGCATGCTTATCGGGCCGCAGGCGGCGCTCGCGGCGATTGCGCTCGTGCTGCTGAGCGGCATGCAATTCGGCGAGTTCCAGCCGGGCCGCATCGATCATACGGCACCGCAGATCGTCCTGCTCGTCTTCATGTTGTTGAGTTTCGTCGAGGCGATCGATCCGGCCCGCGCGCGCCGCGCCGCGTTTGGCGGCGTGCTCGCCGCGCTGTCGCTTTCGATCAGCATCGAAGATCTGCCGTTTGTCGTCGCGTTCGCGGTGCTCTTCGTGGCGCTGTGGATCGCGCGCGGCCCACTTATGCGCGAGGCTCTCCTGAGTTTCGGAATCGGCCTCGGCGCGGCTCTTCCCCTCGCCTTCGTCGCGACGATCGGCCGATCCCATTGGTTCGATATGGCGTGCGACGCGTATTCGGCTGCCTATCTTATTCCCGGCCTTGCGGTCGCGGCGGCAATGATTGTCCTCGCGATGTGGCGTTTGCCAACCAAGCTGACACGGCTTGCTGCCGCCGGCCTCGCCGCGTCCGCCGTCCTTGCAGTAGCCGCTGCAACGAAACCAATCTGTTTCGTTGATCCTTACACCGGTATTGATCCGCTGGTACGCCAGATTTGGCTGAAGAACGTCGAGGAAGCGATGCCGCTCAGCCGTTTCTTCCGTAACGAGCCGGCGATCGCGACGATCTATTTTCTGCCCATCGCACTCGGCTTCGCTGCAAGCCTCGCCGCCGTCTGGCGCGAGCAGGGCTTGGCACGGTTGCGTTGGCTCATCGTCGCAGTGATCTCGGCGTTAGCGGTCGCGCTCTCCTGCTGGATGATCCGGGTGATGGGCTTTGCAAGCTCGATCGCGCTGTTCGGCGGGGCGTGGTGCGTCGTTCGCCTTTACGACATCTTGACGCTAACGCGATGCCGCGCCGTCGCAGCGCTCGCTTTCGTGCTTGTCCTGCCGTTCTCATCGATCGGCTGGGCGTTCGTGCTGACTCAAGACCCGCAGGCGGGCGCGCGCGCTGAGCTTACTGCTTGCCTTGCCTCGGCGGCGTTCGCGCCTCTCGCCGAATTGCCGCCGGGCGTCGTGCTTGCGCCGATCGACGCCGGCTCGCATTTGCTCGCCTTGACGCCGCACAGCGTGCTCGCGGCGCCGTATCACCGCGACAATCGTGGCAATCGCGCCGCGCTCGATGCCTTTCTCTCCGAACCGCAGGCCGCACGGCAGATCCTGCGCACCAACCACGTCGCCTACATCATGACGTGCCCGGGAATGAACGAAACGGCGGCGCTTGCGGCGCGTGCTCCGCGCGGCCTCGCCGCGGCGCTCGTTCACGGCACGATTCCCGAATGGCTGAAAGGGCTGCCGCACATCGGCAAATATCAAGTCTTCGTGATACAGCCGTAAGTCCCGAAGAGTTCAGTTGCGGGCCTAACAAAGATTGCCAAAGCTTCTTTGTGAAGCGGGCTGTAGCGCAGCCTACGCCTTCACGCGTTGCACCTTAATTGGGAGAGAAACATGACGAAGCGCTTGCCTCTGGCGTTCGCCTTCGCCGCGCTGATCGGCGCCGGCACGTTCATGGCGGTTACCGCCTATGCCGATCAAGACAACGATCGCACCGCCGCCGATTCCGACCACGCGCGCGTTGCGTTCTCGCCGGCGGACCGCGCCGCTTTTCTCGACGCGCGTCTCGCGGCGCTGCACGCCGGTCTCGAGCTCAGCGCCGATCAGGAGAAGCTCTGGCCGGCCGTCGAATCGGCGTTCCGCGATCTCCATAAGACCATCGCCGACCAACGCGAGCAGGCGAAGAGTGCGCCGCATGCCGTCGATCCGATCGCCCGGCTGCAGCGTGTCAGCGAAAATCAGATCGCCCGCGGTGAGGCCTTGAAAAAACTTGCCGATGCCGCTGCGCCGCTTTATTCGGCGCTGACCGACGACCAGAAACGCCGTCTGCCGATTTTATTGCATGGCACGCATCTCGGTTTCGCGCACCGGCACTTCGCGATGAACGAGGGCGACCACCGCGACTGGGGCGAACATCAGGAGCGCCACGACGACTTCGACCGGGGCGGCCACGAAGACCACGACGGCGATCACGAAAACGAAGATCAGCACTAAGCCGATTGCCCCCCGCGCCGCGCCAAGAGATCGCGGATCTCTTCGAGCAGCACTTCCTGGCGCGGCGGCGGAGCAACGGCCTTTTCTTCCTCCTGCTCGCGGAAAACCCGGTCGCGAACCGCCGCGATGGCGCGGACGACGAGAAAGAGCACGAAGGCGATGATCAAGAAATTGATCACGTAGGTAACAAAACTTCCCCAGGCGAGCACCGCACCCTGTTTGCGCGCTTCGGAAAGCACCGGCGCCGTGACCGACTTGGACAGCGGCAGGAAATAATTGGAAAAGTCGAGGCCGCCGCTGATCGCGCCGATGACCGGCATGATGACGTCATTGACGAGCGAATCGACGATCTTGCCGAAGGCGGCGCCTATGATCACGGCGACGGCGAGATCGACGACATTTCCCTTGATCGCAAAATCGCGAAACTGCTTCAGCATCGCTCACCCCCAAGCATTCGATGCGGCATTCCGGCGCGAGCTTACCAGAAATGATGGAAATGATGAAGCGAGCCCGGGCCCTTGCCGACGTCGAGCTCGTCGGCCGCGGCGAGCGCGCCGCTGACGTAGGCTTTCGCAGCTTCGATCGCCGCGCCGAGGCCCGAGCCGTGCGCGAGATGGGCGGCGATGGCGGCCGAAAGCGTACAGCCGGTTCCGTGCGTGTTGCGGGTCTTAACGCGCGGCGCGGAAAACGTACGGTGCGTTGCGCCATCGAAGAAAACATCGTCGGCCGTGGCGCCATCGACATCGCCCCCCGTAATAAGCACGGATCTGAATCCGCGTAGATGAAGCTGCTCGGCAATCCGGTGCATGCCGGCAAGCGTCGTCGGCAGCGGTGAAGCGGCGAAGCGCGCCGCCTCGGCGAGATTGGGCGTAACCAGCGTGGTCAGCGGCGGGAGTATGGTGAGTATGGCGCCCGCGACGTCACCTACCGCAAGCGAATCGCCGCTCGACGCGGCAAGCACCGGGTCGAGCACCACGGGAATCGCCGAATGCTTGGCGAGGCTTTCGGCGACCGTCGTGACGGTCTCCGCGGAACCCAACATTCCGATCTTGACGGCCGCGATCTCGATGTCCGCGAACAACATATCAAGTTGTGCGGCGACGAACGCCGCCGGCACAAGCTGAACCGCGGTCACGCCTTGCGTATTCTGCGCGGTCAAGGCGGTGACGGCCGCGGCGCCATAGCAGCGCAAGGCCGCGAAAGTCTTGCAATCCGCCAGAATCCCCGCGCCGCCGCTCGGATCCATGCCGGCGATCGACAAAACGTTCGGTACCATTGCTCAAACTTCCGCGTAAGGTTCGGCGGCCTTGCTTCGGGACCGTCGGCCGAACAATGCGTGGCGATGGCGGATCGGCAAGCCGACGCCATACACGATGCCGCCGCCTACGAGAAATCCGACGATTCCGGCGACGAATCCTTCCGGCGTTGCCGGAATGGCCGGTTGGAAGGTCTGGTAGGTACGCTCGGCAATATAGGGGTCAAAGGTTCTCAACAGCGTCACCCATCGGCCGGCAACGTTGGGATCGTTGAACGCCGCCGCGCCACGCCGCAACTTCGCGAGCCGCGCTAGAATGCGCTTCATCTCATCGCCGCGCGCTTCTACGAGAGGATCGGCGTTTGCTTCGAGGCGGGCGATCGCCGCATCCGGCGCGAGGTTTTGGCCGGCGGCGTCTTTGTCGAATTGGCCGACGATCGCGGTGAGTTCGTCGATCGCTGCGCCGAGGCGCTGGCGATATTGCTGCCAGAACTCGGGCATTTGCGTCGTCGCCACGCCAAGCAGCAACGCGAGGAAAAGAGCGATGCGGCCGAGGATCATCCAACCTCCAGGCTGGGAAATATAGATCATTCTCGGCGCTGGCGCCGCTTTCTCGCGGCCGCCGGCCAAGATCTCAGGGCATCGCGAGAACGCCGGCGTTGCCTTCGACGGTGCCAAACAAAAGTCGCCTGCCATCATCGGCCCAGACGAGCGTAGAGACGGGATCATGTGCCTCGCTCTGCGGCTTCCGTACCAGGATCTCGGCGCCGTCAGTAAGCCTGCAGAGAAGGATCCAGCCGTCTTCGTAGCCGACGGCGATCACCAGCGCCTTCGGATGGAAGGCAACCCGCGAGACCCTCGCGCGCCTCGCGCCGCATTCGCGCGGCGCTTTCTTCATCGGACCGTCTTTGTCCTTGAACGACCAGACGATGCAAGCCTCGGCGCCCGAGGTAGCCAGCCAGTGTCCGTCGCCCGACCACGAAAACGAGCGGGTTTTCGCGGGATATCCGCTCATGCGCATATCTTGTTGGTCGGCAATCCGCCAACCATGCAGTGCATTTTCCTGCATCGAAGTGACGAGAAATCGACCGTCCGGAGAAACCGTGACGTCGAGATGCGCGCCTTTCCAGGCAAAGACCTCGGGTGGCGCGGCGGCGTTCGGAAACCAAAGCGTCGCGCCGTTATAATGCGCGACCGCGAGCCGATAGCCTTTCGGCGTATAGGCGAGACCGCGCACCGAAGAGGGGGCGGAGAAATGTTTGATTGCGCCCTGCGGATCGCGGGCGCCGACTTCCCGTCCGCTCGACCAGGCTATCGAACCGTCGTCGCGCCCGGCGAGCGCGTCAATCCATGCGCCGTCGGTATGAAAAATTTCTTCGACCGATCCGCCAGCATTCATCGCCAGGATCCGGCCGTCGTCGCCGCCGGTAATCAACCGTTTGTCGGCGCGCGCCGCGACGAGGATCGCAGCATCCGGATGCAGTACGATGCGCTTCTCGTTCCCCGCGTCGAGAAGCAGCGCGGTACCGTCGCCGAGCGCGAATAGCGGAACGTCGCCCAGAAAGGCCGCCGCGGTGACATGCGCGCCGGCGGCGATCGGTTTTACATTCGCCGCGAGGGAATTTTCTGCCATGCGATGTTTGTGAAGCCGGCGCTTACGCCGCGCAAGCCAAAAAGCCTCTGCGGATGTCGCCTTCCTTCAGCTTGCGGCCGATGAACACGATTCGGCTGCGCCGCGGCTCGCCCGGCTTCCAGTCGCGCTGCAGATCGCCTTCGAGGATCATATGTACGCCCTGAAAGGCAAAACGTTTCGGCTCGTTCTTGAATGCGACGATGCCCTTGGCGCGCAAGATCGACGGGCCTTCCGTCTGCACATACTGATTGAGCCAAGGCAGAAATTTCTGTGAATCGACGTCGCCGTCGATCGTCAGCGCAATCGATTGCACCTCTTCGTCGTGAAAATGTTTGAGGCCATGCTTGTGACCGTCGTGATCGTGGTGATCATGCTCGTATTCCTCGGCTTCGAGAAACTCCGGCTCGATCTCCAGAATGCGGTCGAGATTGAAGGCGCCACGGCCGAGCACGGCGTCGAGCGGCACGCCGCAATTTATCGTCTCGTGCAATTTTGCATAGGGATTGATCGCGCCGATGCGCGCTTTCACCTCGTGCAGTTCCTCGGAGCCAACGAGATCGGTCTTGTTGAGCAGAATCACGTCGGCGAAAGCGATTTGATTCTTGGCTTCGGGGGCATCCTTCAGGCACTGCGAGAGCCACTTGGCGTCGGCGACGGTCACCACCGCATCGAGCCTCACCGCGGCTGCGACATCGGCATCGACGAAAAACGTCTGCGCGACGGGAGCCGGATCGGCCAGCCCCGTAGTCTCTACGATGATCGCGTCGAACTTGCCCTTGCGCTTCATTAGACCCTCGATAATGCGGATGAGATCGCCACGCACCGTGCAGCAGATGCAGCCGTTGTTCATCTCGAAGATTTCTTCGTCGGCGCCCACCACGAGGTCGTTGTCGATACCGATCTCGCCGAATTCGTTGACGATGACGGCGAATTTCTTGCCGTGCGGCTCGCTCAGGATGCGGTTCAGCAGCGTCGTCTTGCCGGCGCCGAGATAGCCGGTCAGCACCGTGACGGGAATTTTTTCGGCCATGCGAAACTCCGCTGAAGGCACGCCCGCAATCGGGCGCCATGGATGCGTGCTATATGGTGTCGCATGATGGCAAGATTAATGCGGGGAAGATGAGCGATACTTTCGCCAGCCTTCGGCGCGCAGCCGGCAAGCGGGGCATTCGCCGCAGCCATAGCCCCATTCGTGATGCTGTCCACGCTCGCCCAGGTAGCAGGTGTGCGTCGCTTCGACGATGAGCTCGACGAGCGCCGTTCCGCCAAGCTGTTCGGAGAGCCGCCAAGTATTGGCCTTGTCGAGTGACATCAGCGGCGTATCGAGGACAAAATTTTTCTCCATCCCGAGGTTCAATGCGACTTGCATCGCTTTGATTGTGGCGTCGCGGCAATCGGGATAGCCAGAGAAATCCGTCTCGCACATGCCCCCGACGATATGCCGCAAGCCGCGCCGATAGGCGATCGCCGCCGCGAACGTCAGGAAGACAAGATTGCGGCCCGGCACGAAGGTGTTGGGCAGGCCGTCGGCGCCGCTCGTGATCGCCACGTCGCGCGTCATGGCGGTCGCCGAAATCTCGCCGAGAACGCCGAGATCGAGACAATGGTCCTCGCCGAGCCGCGCTTTCCAGCCGGGCTTGATCGCGGCGATCTTCGTAAGAATCGTCGCCCGCTGATCGAGTTCGATCCGGTGGCGCTGCCGGTAGTCGAAACCGATCGTCTCGACGCGCTCGAAGCGTTCGAGCGCCGCCGCGAGACAGGTAGTCGAATCCTGGCCGCCGGAGAAAAGCACGAGGGCATCGCTCATAGTGCGCTCCAATTATGGCCTACGCCTGGTTCGGCAGGTTACATCCTAAGCCATTGTTTTTAAATGCTCTCTCGCGCGAAGTCTGCACCTTTTCCAGGGCGCTGGCTATTGCGGATTTGCGTCCGATGGTCCATCTTGATGATGGGAGGTTGGCGGTGGACGCACCACTCGCCAACCGGGTCAGGTCCGGAAGGAAGCAGCCCAGACGAGACCGGGCGGGTCTCTGTCCAGCCTCCCACTTCTCGCCTTTGCTTTAAGAGTTCGGCGCAAAGCGCGATTTGCGCCCCAACCGCTCTTTCGAAGCGCGCCCGAGCTGGAATTCGGCGAGGAGGCCGAAGCAATGGACGCACCGATCCTCAACCTCGACGAGCCGCCCGCGCCGTATCGCATCCTGGCGCGCAAATACCGGCCGGCCAGTTTCGAGGATCTGGTCGGCCAAGAGCCGATGGTGAAAACCCTGTCGAACGCCTTCGACCTCGGGCGCATCCATCAAGCCTATCTGCTCACCGGCGTGCGCGGCGTCGGCAAGACCACGACCGCGCGCATTCTCGCCCGCGCTTTCAATTACGAATTGTCGGCGCGAGGCGATAGGCCGGCGATCACGCAGCCGACGATTCATATGCCGGAACTCGGCGTGCATTGCCAGGCAATCATCGATTCGCGCCATGTCGACGTGATCGAGATGGACGCCGCTTCGCATACCGGTATCGACGATGTGCGCGAGATTATCGACAACGCCCGCTACCGGCCGGTTCTGGCGCGCACCAAGGTCTATATCATCGACGAAGTCCACATGTTGTCGAAACAGGCGTTCAATGGCCTCCTAAAGATTCTCGAAGAGCCGCCGGAGCACGTGAAATTCATTTTTGCGACGACCGAGATCGAGAAAGTTCCGGTGACGGTGCGCTCGCGCTGCCAGCGATTCGACCTGCGGCGCGTGGAAGCCGACGTGCTTATCGGCCGTCTCGCTGCGATCTGCGCCAAAGAAGCGGTCGCCATCGAGCCTGAGGCGCTGGCGCTCATTGCGCGCGCCTCGGAAGGTTCGGTACGCGATGCGTTGAGCCTGCTCGATCAGGCGATCGCGCACGTCAAAGGCAGCCTGAACGTGGAGGTGAAGGCCGAGGATCTGCGCCTGATGCTCGGGCTTGCCGATCGGGCCCAGATTATCGACCTCTTCGAGGAAGTGACGCGCGGCGACATCGCCGCGGCGCTTGCCTCGCTGAAGGCGCTCTATGATGCCGGCGCCGATCCGGCCCGTGTGCTGGGCGAGCTTGCCGAGTTCGTGCATTTCGTAACGCGCCTGAAACTCGCGGCGGAGACGGCACAGGATCCGGCCATCACTGAAGAGGAACGCCGGCGCGGCGCCGCGTTCGCCGAGAAGCTTTCGATCCCGGTGCTGAGCCGCGCCTGGCAATTGCTGCTCAAGGGATTGCAGGACGTGCGCGATTCGCAGCGTCCGCTCGCCGCCGCCGATATGGTGCTCGTGCGGCTTGCCCACGCCGCCGACCTGCCGACGCCGGACGAGGCGCTGCGTCACCTGCAGCAGGGGTCCGCCGCGCCCGCGGCGCAGCCGTTGCGTGCCAGCACGCCGGCCGGCGCAACGAGCGGCGCGCGTGCCAGTCTTGGTACGGCACCCAAACCGGCCGAAGCACAGACGGCGGCCGATCCGCGTCCCCGGCTCGCCCGTTTCGAGGACATCGTCGCACTTGCCGCCGGCCGGCGGGATATCCAATTGAAAATCGCGCTCGAGCGCGACGTGCGGCTTGTCCGTTTCGAGGAAGGCTCGATCGAATTCGCGCTGTCGCCGGGCGCATCGCCGCAACTCGCCCAACAATTGATGCGCCGTTTGCAGGAATGGACCGGGCGGCGTTGGATGGTGGCGATTTCCAGCGAAGCCGGCGCGCCGAGTCTCAGCGAGCAGGCCGAAGCTTCCGCCGCCGCGGCGCTCGTCGGCGTGCGCGCCGATCCGCTCGTGCAGCGCGCCTTGGCGGTGTTTCCGGGCGCCGAGATCGTCGGCGTGCGCGGCAACGAGGCCGAGCCGGCCGAGAAGCCCGCCAGCGAAGAGATCGGCTATGCGGATGCGGAATTCAACGAAGACGATCTATAATCATGCCGTCCTTCGAGGAGGCGAGATATGCCCGATTTCGCGAACCTGATGAAACAGGCGCAGGCCGTACAAGAGAAAATGCAGGAAATGCAGGCCGAGATGGAGCACCTCGAAGTCGAAGGGCAAGCCGGCGGTGGACTGGTCCGCGCGACGCTGACCGCCAAGGGAGAGATGAAGGCGCTCACGGTCGATGATTCGCTATTGAAGCCCGACGAGAAAGAAATCCTCGAAGACTTGATCGTCGCCGCGCATGAGGATGCGCGCAAGAAGGCCGAGCGCCTGATGGAAAACAAGATGAAGGCGGTAACGGCCGGCTTGCCGTTGCCGCCGGGCATGAAACTTTTCTGATGGCCGAACGCATCGCCGGCCCCGAAATCGAGCGGCTGATCCAATTGCTGGCGCGCCTGCCAGGGCTCGGCCCGCGTTCGGCGCGTCGCGCCGCGCTTCACCTGATTCGTAAGCGTGAAGAGCTGCTGAGCCCGCTCGCCGACGCGCTGAATACAGCGCGCGAGCGCGTCGTTTCTTGCTCGATATGCGGCAACGTCGATAGCTGCGATCCATGCACCGTATGCCGCGACGAACGGCGCGACCGCAAGCTGCTCGTCGTGGTCGAAACGGTGGCCGACCTTTGGGCGCTCGAGCGCGCCGGCGCGCTCGCCGCGCGCTATCACGTCCTCGGCGGCTGCCTCTCGCCGCTCG
>JASHSB010000114.1 GCA_030036945.1 Methylovirgula sp.
ACCTCGAACAATTTGCGGGTGCGCGCTTCGATGCCTTTGGCGGCGTCGATCACCATCACCGCCGAATCGACCGCGCTTAACGTCCGATAGGTGTCCTCGGAGAAGTCTTCGTGACCGGGCGTGTCGAGAAGGTTAAAGACGCAGCCGCCGCGTTCGAACGTCATCACCGAGGTGACGACGGAGATGCCGCGCTCGCGCTCGATGCCCATCCAATCGGACCGCGTCCGGCGGCGGTTGGCTTTGGCGCGTACTTCGCCGGCCAGCGCGATCGCGCCGCCGAAGAGCAGCAGCTTTTCGGTGAGCGTCGTCTTGCCCGCGTCCGGATGGGAAATGATGGCGAAGGTCCGCCGCCGCGCGACGGGATCGGTGCTGGTCATGGGCCTTGGTCGAAAAGATCAGGAAGTGGCGTCGGGCGGCGCCAATGTCAATCGCGCCGCTTAGGTGAGACCGCGCAGATGACGGAAGACGATCGTCCGCGATACGATCCCGGTAAAGAACCCCATGGTGCAAGCGATCAAGACGATCGCCCCGTATCCTTTGGCGCTCAGTGCGAAACTGCCGAACATCGCCTGCATCTCGTCGCCGCCCGCCGTGGCGCGCAGCAAGAGCGAGAGGGAGTCGGCGAATAGAAAGACCACGATTGCCGCGCCGCCGCCGATGACGCCGCCGCGCAGGCCGAGCCGGAAGAAATGCCGTTGGAACTGTCGTGAAATATATCCGTCCGCCGCCCCGACAAGATGCAGCACCTCGATGATCTCGCGATTGCCCGCCATCGCGCCGCGCGTGGCGAAGCCGACCGCCAGTACCATCGCGATCATCACCAGGATGAAAATCACGGTGGCGATGGCCACTACGGTTTCCGCCATGATCGAAAGCCGCTCGAGCCAGAGACGATGATCGTCGATCATCGCGTCCGGCACTTTGTCCGTCACCGCCTTGCGCAGGGTATCGGTATCGAGCCGCGCGTCGCGCTTGAGCTTGACGACGATCAATCGCGGCACCGGCAGTGCGGAGAGATCGAGCCCGGTTCCAAGCCAAGGCTGCAGCAGTTGTTCGGATTGCTCCTTGGTGTAGGCGTACACATCGGCGATGCCTTGGATGCCGCGCGCCGCTGCCACGGCATTCGCGACATCGGCTTCGAGATCGTGTCCGGCGACCGGCATCACCTGGATGGTCATCTCGCGGGACACGGCGCCGCGCCAGCCTTGCGCCGCGCTGCCGACGAGCATCGCTGTCCCCGCCGTCAACGACGCCAGAAAAGTCATGATTGCCACGACCGTGATGAGCGCCCGTCCGGAAATCGAAGCGGCCGGCACCAGCGGCTGCTCGGCGCGCAGATCGAGCTCCTCCTCGTCCTCGAGGGGATCGAAATTCTGATGTCGCTCCGATTGGGCAAGCATTCGGATCTTACTCGTAGATGTGCAGCCGGTTGTCGCCCAACACGAGACGGCGCGCCGACTCGAACTGGTCCATCAAAGCGAGATCGTGCGTGGCAATGACCACCGCGGTGCCCGACTTATGCAGCTCGGCGAAGAGCCGCAGCAGCCGCCGTGCCAGCGTAGGATCGACGTTGCCGGTCGGCTCGTCGGCAAGCAGAAGCTCGGGCCGCACGATGAGCGCCCGGGCGATCGCGGCGCGTTGCTTTTCGCCGCCCGAAAGAACCGGCGGCAGCACGTGCATATGATCGCCGAGTCCCACCCAACGCAACAGTTCGACCACTTCGGCACGATAGGAGAACTCGGCACGCCCCTGCACGCGCAGCGGCAGCGCCACATTTTCATAGGTAGTCAAATGGTCGAGCAGGCGGAAATCCTGAAAGACCACGCCGATCCGGCGGCGCAGGTCGGTGATCATGTCTTTGCTGAGATGCGCGGCATCCGCATCGAAGAGGGTGATCAGGCCGCGCGTCGGCTTGAGCGACAGGAGAATCAACCGCAACAGCGTGGTTTTGCCGGCGCCCGAAGGCCCGGTCAGGAATTGAAACGAGTGCGGCTCGATTTCGAAGCTGATGTCCCGAAGGATCTCGGCTCCCATTCCGTAGCGCAGACCGACGTTTTCGAACCGGACCAAATGTACCTCGCCTCTTGCTCCGAGCCCGTGCGGCGCTGCGGACGGGCCGGCCTTGCGCCTCGAATCACTTCGTTAACCGCGCCTTAACCATAGCAGCCGAGCATGGCATGCGGCCATCGTGCAACGGCTCGTCCCGTCTTTTTGAGGAAGCAGGCCCGGCATGCAGATCGATTGCCCCGGCTGCGCCAAATCCTATCACATTGTTAAGGCTGCGCTCGGCCCCAAGGGGCGGCGTGTCGCTTGTCCTCGCTGCGACACCGTCTGGTTCGTCGCAGGGGAAGCGATAGACAGCCAGATCGCACCGCTGGTTCCGACGCCGCTCGAGATCCCCGCCAACGACGTGAGGCCGCGCGCGAAACAGGCGCCGGCCGCCTCGATCTTCCGGCCGCGCTCGGCCCTAAAAGAACTTTGCGCCGGCGCGGCGCTGCTCGCCTCCAGCATGGCGCTCCTCGGTTTTCGCACCGAGATCGTGCGGCTCTGGCCGTCGACCAGCGCCGTCTATGCGGCGCTCGGCCTCCCCGTCAACCTGCGCGGCCTGGAGCTGCGCGATCTTCACACCGCGTCGACGCGCGACGGTTCCGAGGCCGTTCTCGGCATCGAGGGAAAGATCGCCAACATCCGCTCCCGCGCGACCGATGTTCCGCCGATCGAGCTCTCGATCCGCGACCCAAGCGGCCATATCCTTTATAGTTGGACGGCAACAGCGCAACAGCGCCGGCTTGCGGCCGGCGAAACGATCGTGTTTCGGGCGCAGCTTGCCGAACCGCCGGCCGGCGGCTACGACATTTTGGCGCGGTTTGCGAGCCCGCAGCCGCAGACCTTCGCCGCGCGGTGAGTCCGCGCTTCGCTTGAAATGGCTTTGCATTTTGTGCGCGAACGATCGGCGCCCATATAGGGCGTATCGCGCGCAAGGAATAGAAACATTGGCGGATTCGAAGGACACGGCAGCATTTTTCAAGCGCTTCCTGGGACGCCAGGAGGAAAGCGCGCCAGCCGCCAAACCGAACTGGTGGAATCGCCTAAGCAAAGGCCTGTCGCGCTCTTCGCAAGCGATCGGATCGAGTCTCTCGGACGTTCTTTCGAAGCGCAAACTCGATCGTTCGATGCTGCAGGATCTCGAAGACGCGCTCATTCGCGCCGATCTCGGTGTCGCCGCGGCGACGAGAATTGCGCAGGAAATCGGACGCGGGCGTTATGACAAGGATGTCGGCGTCGACGAAGTAAAGGCCGTTGTCGCCGCCGAGATCGAACGCGTGCTGGCGCCGCTTGCCATGCCTCTCGCTATAAAAGCTCGGCCGTTCGTCATTCTCGTTGTCGGTGTAAACGGGGCTGGCAAGACCACGACCATCGGCAAGCTCGCCGCGAAATTCGTGAAAGAAGGGCGGCGCGTCGCGCTCGTCGCCGGCGATACGTTTCGCGCCGCGGCCATCGAACAGTTGCAGATCTGGGGCGAGCGCTTCGGCGCCAAAGTCTTCGCGCGTGAGCAAGGCGGCGACGCGGCGGGCCTCGCTTACGACGCGCTGAAGGCGGCGCGCGAAAGCGATACCGACATCCTCATCGTGGATACTGCCGGCCGGCTGCAGAATCGTACCGAGCTGATGGCCGAGCTCGAGAAGATCATCCGCGTCATGAAGAAAGTCGATCCGGCCGCGCCGCACGCGGTGCTCCTCGTGCTCGATGCGACCGTCGGCCAGAACGCGCTCGCCCAGGTCGAGCTTTTCGGTCGCACAGCCGGCGTCACTGGACTCGTTATGACCAAGCTCGACGGCACGGCGCGCGGCGGCATCCTCGTCGCCGCCGCCGAGAAATTCAATCTGCCGATCCATTTCATAGGTATTGGCGAAAGTGCCGAAGATCTGGAGCCGTTCTCGGCGCGCGACTTCGCGCGCGCCATCGCCGGGCTTGAAGAATGAGCGCTTGCGCATTGCCGCGCCTTCGGGCAGGAAGTGCTGCGGCGGGCGGCGACGCGGGACGGCGATGAAATCAGCGGATCATGAAGGTACGCCGGCACCTTGGTTGAAACTTACGCTCGAACTCGGGCCGCTGTTTCTATTTTTCTTCGCCAACGCGCGGCCGAAACTGTTCGCGCCTTTCGCCCGGCGCATGCTCCCCGCGAATTTGTTGGCGGGGCCGGACGCGGGCCTCTTTACGGCGACCGCCGTTCTGATCGCGGCGGTCGTGGTCGCGCTCGGCGTCTCCTATCTGCGCGCCCGGCGCCTGCCGATCATGCCGCTGATCACCGCCGCCTTGGTCGTCATTTTCGGCGCGCTGACGATCTATTTCCGGGATCCGCGTTTCATCAAGATGAAGCCGACGATTCTCTATTGCGCCTTCGCTATCGCGCTGTTTGGCGGTATGATCTTCAACAAGCCGCTGCTGCCGATCATTCTCGACAATGCGATGTCGTTGACGGAGCGCGGCTGGCGCGTCCTCACGTTGCGTTGGGGGATCTTTTTCTTTGCCCTGGCGCTTGCCAACGAGATCATCTGGCGCACGCAATCAACCAACGTCTGGGTCGCCTTCAAATTTCCCGGCACGGTGATCCTCATCTTCCTCTTCACGATATCGCAAGTGCCGCTGATGCTGCGCCACGAGTTGAAGGGAGAGGAGGCGGGAATTTCACCTCCCCGCAAGCGGGGAGAAAACTAGGGTGAGGCTTCATCGGAAGAACACCAGCGCCACCAGAACGAACACCGGCACGAGGATCGCACCGGACCACGCGAGATATCCGAGAAACCCCGGCATCGGCACACCGGCGCGGCGCGCCAACGCATAGATCATGAAGTTCGGTGCGTTGCCGATGTAGGTCAAAGCGCCCATGAACACCGCGCCGACCGAGATTGCCGCGAGCGTCTTCGCGGCTTGCCCCGCCAGCGTCGCGGCGTGGCCGCCGGCGAGGCCGAAGAAGACCAGATAGGTCGGGGCGTTGTCGAGGATCGAGGATAAAAGTCCGGTCGCCCAGAAATAGGCGGCATTGTCGGGCGTGCCGTCGGGATGCACCAGCGCCGCGATCACCGGCCGAAACAGCCCTTGCGCGTTTGCCGCCAGCATGGCCGTCACCGGAATAATGCAAACGAAAATCGCCGCGAAAAGCTTGGCGACTTCTTCCAGCGGCTCCCAATTAAAACGATTGGCTTCACGGTCCTCGCGTGGCGTCGCGGCGAGCGAAACGAGGCCGATCGCCAGCAGCGCCGTGTCGCGCAGGACGCTCTGGATTTCGAGCCTCGTTCCGGCAACCTCGACTGCAATGCCCGGGCGCCAGGCGGCGCTCGCCAAAAGCGCGGCAATGACCGCGCCGATCAACGCGAGATTGCCGAATCCCCGGATCTCGATGCGCGTTTCCAACCGTATGCCGGCAGGCACTTTCTCCGCTCGAAAGAAATAACTATCCATGCAGAAGAAAATAAACAGCAAGAGGCCGGCCGTCAGCAGCAGGTGCGGCCAAAGATTGCGCAGCGGCCAGAAGAAATCGACGCCACGCAGAAAGCCGAAAAACAGCGGCGGATCGCCCAATGGGTTCAACGTGCCGCCGATGTTGGCAACAAGAAAGATCAGGAAGACCATCACGTGGACCTGATGCTCGCGCCTGGCATTGGCCTGCAGCAACGGACGCACCAGGATCATCGAGGCACCGATCGTGCCGAGAAGACTCGCGGCGAGCGTGCCGGCAGCGAGAAGGCCGGTGTTGACGAGTGGCGTGGCGCGATCGACATCCGCCACCACGATCCCGCCGGCTGCCGTATAGAGCGCGAAAAGCAGCAGCATGAACGGCAAATAATCGGCAAGCATGCTGCGGGCGAAACCGGCAAGCGTCGGCGCAAATCCCTCATGCGCGACGAGCAGGATAAGCGCCAGCCCCGCCCAGAACGCCGCCGCTTTGCCGTAATGCACATGCCAAGCGCGTTTCGCGAAAATCGGCCCCAGCGCAATCGACAGCAGCAGCGCCGGAAACGGAAAAGCGAGCCAGAGCGGCATATGAGCGCCGTCGAGCACTTCCGCGCTCAATGCGCCTCGTCCCAATTCTGCGCCGCCTTGGCGTCGACCTGCAATGGTGCGCTCAGTTGAACGGCGGGATGCGGCGCGTCGATCATGACTCCGCGGATGAGCGGAATGGTCGCCTCGATCTCTTCGTCCGGCACTTCGAAGACGAGCTCGTCATGCACCTGCAGCAACATCTGCGCGTTCAACCCGGCCTTCTCGATCGCCGCGTCCATGCGCACCATGGCGCGGCGGATGATGTCGGCGGCGGTGCCCTGCAATCGCGCATTGACCGCGGCGCGCTCGTTGAACGCGCGGATCGAGGCGTTCGAGGCCTTGATGTCGGGATAGTGGCATTTGCGGCCGAACAGCGTGAGCACGTAGCCGTTCTTGCGCGCAAACTCCTTTGTCTCCTCGATGTAATCGCGGATGCCCGGGAAGCGCTCGAAATATTTCTTGATATAGGCGCCGGCCTCCTCGCGCTCGATGCCGAGCTGGTTGGCGAGACCGAACGCCGATATGCCGTAGATGATGCCGAAATTGATCGCCTTCGCGCGCCGGCGGATTTCCGCCGGCATGTTTTTGACCGGCACGCCGAACATTTCCGACGCCGTCATGGCGTGGATGTCGAGGCCTTCGCGGAACGCTTTGCGCAACTGCTCGATCTCGGCGATCTCCGCGAGCAATCGCAATTCGATCTGCGAATAATCGGCCGAAACGAGCTTGTGGCCGCGCTCGGCGATAAAGGCGCGGCGGATTTTGCGGCCGTCTTCGGTGCGGATCGGAATGTTCTGCAAATTCGGCTCCGACGACGACAGCCGGCCGGTCGTGGTCGAGGCCAGCGCGTAACTCGTATGCACGCGATGCGTGGTCGGATTGACGTAAGTCGGCAGCGCGTCGGTATAGGTCGATTTCAGCTTCGACACCTGCCGCCAGTCGAGAATCTTCTGCGGCAGCTTGTGGCCCTGCTCGGCCAGTTCGTCGAGCAGCCGCGCGCCGGTCGCCCATTGCCCGGTCTTGGTCTTGGTGCCGCCCGGCAGACCGAGCTTGCCGAACAGAATGTCGCCGATCTGCTTGGGCGAGCCGACATTGACCGGTTCGCCGGCGAGCTTGTTGATCTCGGCTTCCAGTCCCGCGGCCTCCTGCGCGAATTCGCCGGATAGTCGTGACAAAACCTGCCGGTCGATCGAAATGCCGCGCCGCTCCATGTCGGCGAGCACGCGCAACAGCGGCCGCTCCAGCGTCTCATAGACGTTGCGCACATGCTCGGCGGCGAGCCGCGGTTTGAGCACCTGCCACAGGCGGAGTGTCACGTCGGCGTCCTCGGCGGCATATTCGGTCGCCTTGTTGATCTCGACACAGTCGAACGTGACCTTGCTCTTGCCGGCCTTGGTCACTTCGTTGAAGTCGATGGTCTTGTGGTTGAAATAGCGCTGCGCGAGCGGATCGAGGCCGTGATCGGAGCGGCCGGCATCGACCACGTACGACATCAGCATGGTATCGTCGTAGGCCGCAATCTCGACGCCGCGCAGGGCAAAAACCTGCCAGTCGAATTTCAGGTTCTGGCCGATCTTGAGCACGCCCGGGTCTTCGAGCACCGGCTTCATTGCGTCGAGCGCGGCGCGCTCGGGAATCTGGTCGGGCGCAATCTCGCCCTGGAACAGGCCGCCACTGCCGCCGTCGCCGCCCTGGCGGTGCGCCAGCGGCACGTAACAGGCCTCGTTTGGCGCCACCGCAAGCGAAAAGCCGCAGAGCTGCGCCTGCATCGGATCGAGCGACGTGGTCTCGGTGTCGACGGCGACAAAGCCGATATCGCGCGCCCGCTCGATCCAGGCCGCGAGCCGGGACAGTTCGCGCACGGTCTCGTATTTCGAGCGGTCGAACTTTTGCGCATGCGCGATCTCGAGCCGCGCCGCGGCCAGCGCCTGCGGCGTGAGCGCGCCGTCGTTCTTTCCGCCGCGCTCGCTCTGCGCGCCCCCTCCCCCCTTGAGGGGGAGGGTCAGGCCTTTATCTGCGGTGGCTTTACCCGCCTCCCGGCCGGCTTCGCCGGCCGACTCCCCCCCCAAGGAGGGAAGCGACGAGTCCTCGGCGCTGGCACTTCCGCTCTTCACCGCA
>JASHSB010000115.1 GCA_030036945.1 Methylovirgula sp.
GGCGGCGGGATCGCGCGGGAGCGGCATGGGTGGCCTCGGCGTGGAGTCGGGGATGTCGGCGCATCGGGTGCGACGCCGGAGAGCTAACAAGGTCGCGTTAAGAACCTATTTATCATCGATCTTTCGTAGAAGATGGTTATCGGGCCGAGGCGTTAGGCCGATGCCGCTCACGTGCGGTTCTTGCGCTCGCGGAGCGCCGCGAAGACCTCGGCCGGGTCGGCGCCCGCAAGACCCAGGTTTGCCTGGATATCCGGTTCCGTGACGCGCAGAAAGGGATTGGTCGCTTTTTCGAGGAGAAGCTCGGTCGGCAACGTCAGGCGGCCTTCGGCGCCGAGTTCCGTGACCGCCTCGGCGCGACGCTGCAAAGCCGTGTTGCGCGGCTCGACGCTCAAGGCGAAACGCGCGTTGGCGAGCGTATACTCATGGCCGCAGTAGATCTGCGTCGCGGCGGGCAGTGCCGCGAGCTTCAACAAAGAGCGGTAGAGGATCTCTGGCGGCGTCTCGAACGGCCGTCCGCAGCCCATCGCAAAGAGCGTATCGCCGGCAAACAGCACGGCGTCTCCTTCGAACCAGTAGGCGATATGGCCGAGCGTGTGCCCCGGCACGGAAATCACCTTCGCGGCGTGCGATCCGAGATAAATCGTATCGCCATCCTCGACTTCGCGATCGAGGCCGCCGATCGCCGCCGCCTCGCGCGCCGGGCCGGTGACACGTACGTTCGGGAAGGCGGATCGCAGCGCGCCGATTCCTTGCACATGGTCGGCATGATGATGCGTGACGAAAATGTCGGTAAGCGGCCAACCTTCCTTTCGAAGTGCCGCGAGAATCGGCTCGGCCTCGGGGGCATCGACTGCCGCCGTCGCGCCGCTCTCGGGGGCGCGGACAAGCGCGCCGATGTTGTCTTTGAGGCAGAGGAACTGGCGGATTTCGAGGCGCATGACCGCATACCCTGCTTCAAAGCGCGATTGGGCGAAGATCGCCGATGGTGCGGCCGCCCGGCAATAGCCCGCGCATATGCGCCGCGATGCGCGGCTGCTTGGTCGTGCCATCGATCTCGAACAGATTGTAACCAGCGCGATGATCGGCGTCGGCGAGCACCGCGGAGGCCGAAGCGACCCCGACGACGGGCACCTTATGCGTCGGTCCCTGAAGACGTTCGACCGAGAGGCGATGATTGTGGCCGTGGATCACCAGCTCCGCGCCGGCGCGGCGGATCATGGCTTCGAAAAGGTCAGCGTCGGAAAGTGCGCGGCCGAGTTTCGCCCCTCCGCGGTACGGCGGGTGATGGATCATGACCACGCGCACGAGCCCTTCTTTGGCGCATTTGCTGAGCAGCGCCGCGCACGCCTCGCATTGGCGGCGGCCCAGCCGCCCGGAGGCGATGAACGGCGGCGTCGGCACTCCCGAGGAGAGGCCGATGAGCGCCACGTTGCCGCGCACCCGCAGATAGGGATAGGACGCGCCCCCCGCGTCTCCCTCGATCCACGGCGCGAAGGTGGCGGAGAGATCCGGCATAGTTGCGCGCACGTAGGCGTCGTGATTGCCCGGAACGAAGCTCACGTCCCGCGGATTTCCGAGCGTTTCGAGCCAGGCGCGGGCGAGCGGATATTCCGCTTTAAGGACGATGTTCAGGATGTCGCCGGTCATGGCGATGTGATCGGGCCGGCGCGCCTTAAGATCGGCGACGAGGCCTGCGAGGACATCCATGTCGTGGATGAGGTGCCGCCCGCGCGTCCAATTGAAATAGCCGGTAAACCGCTTGCCGAGCAGCTCGTGACGGCGCGGGCGCGGCAGGGGACCGATATGCGCATCGGACAAATGGGCGAGGAGGAGGCTCATCGCCGCGCCACGGACGCGCCATCAGGCGTTGCCGATGAGGATGCCGGCGGTAAGTACGATGATGCCGCCGAGCACGATCTGAAAGATCGCCCGCAAAAGCGGCGTATCCATGTAATGCGCCCGCACCCAGGCAATTGCCCAAAGTTCGCAGAAGACGACGATTCCGGAGATCGCGGTAGCAATGAGAAAAGCATTCGGCACGCTGTTCGGGACGAGATAGGGCAGGGTGTGGCCAAGGCCGCCAAGCGCGGTCATGATGCCGCAGATCGGCCCGCGTAGCCAGGGCGAGCCGCGTCCGCTCAAGGCGCCGTCGTCGGAAAGCGCTTCCGCAAATGCCATACTGATGCCCGCTCCGACCGAGGCCGCGAGTCCGACGAGGAACGTCGCCCAAGTATTATGAGTCGCAAACGCCGCCGCGAACAGCGGCGCGAGCGTCGAGACCGAGCCGTCCATCAGACCGGCGAGGCCCGGCTGCACGTATTGCAGGACGAACATCCGCCGGTCGGTCGCCTGTTCCTTGTCGCGTTCGGACTTGGGCAGGAATTCGTCTTCGATGTCGGTGGCGAGGATTTCGTGGCTTTTCTCGACCTCGGCGAGAGCGGTCAGGAGATCGCGAACGTCCGGATCCTTGGCTTGGGCCGCCGTCTTCGTATAAAAGCCAGCGGATTCCGCCTCGCGGATCTCAACCTCTCGGCGGATCTTTGCAATCGGCAGGTTGCGCACGAGCCATACCGGGCGGCGCTTTAGGAAGCCGCTCACGTCGGTGCGGCGGATCGGCAGCACGTCCGGGCCGAACTTTTCATGATATTTTTGCAGAAGCGTGTCGTGATGCGAGGCTTCCACTTTGGCCATGTTTTCGAACATGGCAGCGGTTCCCGGATAGCGGGCGCGCAGATCCTCGGCGAAGGTGCGATAGACCCTGCGGTCGTCGTCCTCCGCATCGATCGCGACCGCCAGAATCTCGCGTTCGTCGAGTTGTGAGAAACGCGGCAACGCCGTTCCCTTCGCACCTGCTAGTTTTGAACAATTCTAATCTAGCAGGCGCACGTTGGCAACCATTCGCAAAGGATCGAGCATGGATTTCTTGGCCGTTCCGCGCCGGTTCGCTGCGCGTCTTGCCACGCTCGCCAAAGGGATTTGTTCACCGCCGCGGCTCGGCGTGCGCGGCGTGGTACTCGATGGCGAGGGGCGCGTGCTGCTCGTCCGCCACACCTATATTGCCGGCTGGTATTTGCCGGGCGGCGGCATCGAGGCGGGA
>JASHSB010000116.1 GCA_030036945.1 Methylovirgula sp.
CTGCCGCTCGGCGACTAAGGCTCGATCTTCTTCGCCACGGCTGCTTCCGCGAATGTCACCATGCCGCGATGGCAGGCGAGCGCCGCTTTGACGAGGCCGGCGGCAGCGCCGCGCCGCTCGCTTCCCCGAGCCGCATGCCAAAATCGAGGAGCGGCCGCTTGCCGAGCCGACGCAGCACCTCGCTATGCGCGCCTTCCGCCGCGACGTGGCCGGTAAGGCAATGCGCAATCGTGTCTTTGTCTTGCGCATGCAGGATGGCGGCGGCGCATGCCACGTAGCCATCGAGGAGAACCGGGGCGCGTTTCAGCCGCGCCGCGACGATGGCGCCGGCCATCGCGGCGATTTCAAACCCGCCCAGCCGGCGCAATACTTCGAGCGGATCGCCGAGCGCGTCTTTATGACGAGAGATTGCCGCTTCGACCGCGGCGATCTTGCGTAGGAACACGCATCGTCCAGGCCTGTGCCGCGCCCCCGCCCAAAATCCCGCCTTGCCGCCAAAGAGCGCGATCGCCCTGCCTTGCCAAGCCGCCAAGAACTCCGCGATCTCTTCAAGCCGACCGAGCAAGCCCGCTGGTTTCGTCAGCTCCGCCTGGCGGGCGCACGCCGCCGCGGCGCAATCTCCTCCGCCGGCCGCGGAAGCTTCCGCAGCAGCGTGCGGATGTCCGCGAAAGAGCGGAGCGACGGTTCGGACATATTCTTTTCTGGCGCAGGCATCTTGCCTTCGCAAGTGCGCAATCCGCGCAAAGCGCGGCAGGCGCTTGCGGCGCGTATCGCCGGAGCGGCGAATCGCCTAACGTCCTTTCTCATCGTTTGGGCAACCGATGTCCCGCGCGCCAAAATGCATGAGCGATTTTGGGTCGGACCGCGCCCTCGTCTTGGGGATCGGCGCGCTAACGATCGCGGGATTCGTTCTGCGGCTTTTTGCGGCGCGCGACGATCTCTGGCTCGACGAAATTTGGTCGATCCAGAATCTCCAGCGGGTCCGCAGTCTCGGCGGCATCTTCTGGAGGATCTCCGATGACAACAATCATCTTCTGAATTCGGTTTGGCTTTGGATCGTCGGTCCCGACGCGCCGCCCGTCATCATTCGCCTCGAAGCGATTATTCTCGGCACATGCACGATTCCCCTCGCAGCCGTACTTTGTGCGCGCGGCGGCGCGGTCGCGGCGCTTGCCGGTGCCGCGCTTGTCGCATTCTCCGATCTCTTCGTGCATTACGGCTCGGAGGCGCGCGGCTACGCCGGTCTGCTTCTGATGATGTTCGTCGCCGCCGAGACGCTCGAACGTTTTCTCGAAAATCCGGACGATCACCGCAACCGGCTGGCGTTCGGCACGGCGGTGGCGCTCGGCGCCTTGTTTCATCTGACGATGCTGATCGCGGCGTTCGCGCTGATTGTCGCGACGCTGGGACGCGTCTGGCGGCGCGGCGGATCGCTTTGGCAGACCGGATTCGTGGCGCTCGACCTTGCGATCCCCGCCGTTCTCGGCGCGTTGCCGGCGCTCGGATTTCTGCTCGCCGGCGCGTTGAACACCCATCGGATCGAACTCGGCGAGCAGGTGCCGTTCACGTTCGCGCGGCTTGGGCGCGGATTGACCACGCTTTTCATGGCGATCTTCGGCTTGCCTTACAGCCTACCGCTGGGAGCGGGCTTCGCGATCGCGCTCGTTCTCACCGTCTTGGCCGTTTTTTTCTGCGCGCCGGAACGGCGCATTCTGCCGCTTGCCTGCCTGCTGCTGCCGCCTGTCTTCGCCAGCCTGCTGCATTTGCCGAACGTGCACATCGCGCGATTTCATCTCGTCGCCGCCTTGGGATTCGTCGTTCTTTTCGCCGAGGCGACGGCGAAACTCTGGAGCCTGCGGCAAACGCGGCTCGCGATGGCGATCGGGCTGTTGGTCGCCATCGGTAACGGACGCAACGTCGCGCAGCTCCTTATTCTCGGGCGCGGCGATTACCAAGCGGTCGTCGCGCGGATGGAAAGCGCCGGTCCGGCCACCTACGGCTCGAACATGCCGGCCGAAGTCGGTCGCACCTTGCGCTTCTACGATCGGCGCTTCGGCGGACGGCTGGAGCCGGTGTCCGACTGGTGCAAGACGCCGCCCGATTGGTTCGTTCTGTCCGACGATCCGCGCGGCGAGGCGGCGCGCCGCTCCTTGGGACCGCCGCACTGCGCGGCCTCCTTTGCTCTTGATCATGTGATGCGGCCTGCGGCGCTTTCCGGCCTGAGGCTTGCCCTGTATCGACGCACGGATTGAGCGTCCGGCGGTGAACACGCGCCGGCCAAGGCGAGCGTCGAGGAATCGGCCGTGATCGTACCCAGCCGCCCGCACCCGCAGTTTTGCCTGGTTTCTCCAATCGATGGCTATCTTTCTAGTTTATTTATGTAGTAAATCGACATAAGAATAAGATTCTGCGTTGAGGGCGTCGGGTGGAGAAAATTATGGACGCGACCGACCGCAAGATTTTGCAAATCGTGCAGACCGACTCGAGTTTGTCGATCGCCGCGATCGCGGCCAAGGTCGGGCTTTCGCAAACGCCCTGTTGGAAACGCATTCAGCGTTTGGAGCTCGAGGGCGTCATTCGCCGCCGCATCGCTCTGCTCGATCCACAGAAGCTCGGCCTGGCGCTCACTGCGTTCGTGACCATCGAAGTGGGCGATCATTCGCGCGATCGATTAAATCAGTTCGCGCAAACGATTTCCGCCATGGAAGAAGTGATGGATGTCTATCGCATGGCCGGCGACGTCGATTATCTGCTGCGCGTCGTCGTGCCGGACACGACGAGTTTCGACGCTTTCTACAAGCGTCTTATCGAAACGATACCGCTGAAAAGCGTCACGTCGCGATTCGCGCTCGAGAACATCAAAGCAGAGACCGCGTTGCCGATCCGGATTTAGACGGCGCGGGCTCGGCCGGCCTGAAGGCGCAGCACCGCGGCGACCAGCGCGTCGACGTCGTCGCGCGTATTATAGAAGGCGAGCGACGGCCGCACCGTCGATTCAAGCCCGAAACGGCGCAGGATCGGCTGCGCGCAGTGATGCCCGGCGCGCACCGCGATGCCTTCTTGATTGAGCGCCCTGCCCACGTCCTCGCTCCGGCAGCCGTCGAGAACGAAGGAAAGCACGCTGGCCTTCTCCCGCGCCGTGCCGATCAACGTGAGTCCCGGCACGCTCAGCATTCGTTCCGTCGCATAGACGAGGAGTTCGCGTTCGTAGCGCTCGATCAGCTCGCGGCCGACCGATTCGACATAATCGAGCGCCGCGCCGAGGCCGACCGCATCGGCGATGCTGCCGGTGCCCGCTTCGAAGCGTCCTGGCGGCGGCTGGTAGAGCGTGCGTTCGAACGTCACGTCGGCGATCATGTTGCCGCCACCTTGCCAAGGCGGCATATGGACGAGAACCGCAGGCTTACCGTACACGACGCCGATACCGGTCGGCGCAAAGATCTTGTGGCCCGAGAAGACGAAGAAATCGCAATCGATCGCCTGAACGTCGACCGGCATGTGCGACACCGACTGAGCGCCGTCGACAAGTACGCAGGCGCCATGCCGATGCGCGGCGGCCGTCATCTCGGTGACCGGCACGATCGTCCCGAGCGCGTTCGACACTTGTGGAAGCGAGACGATGCGGGTGCGCGGTCCCAGCAGCCGTTCATATTGTTCGAGGATCACGTCGCCGTGGTCGTCGACCGGCGCGACGCGCAAGCGGGCGCCGACTTCCGCGCATAGTTGCTGCCAGGGGACGATGTTGGCGTGGTGTTCGAGCCAGGTGATAACGATCTCGTCGCCTTCTTTGACGTTGCGCCGCCCCCACGATTGGGCGACGAGATTGATTCCCTCGGTCGCACCGCGCACAAAGACGATGTCGCGATCGGAGCCGGCGTTGAGGAATCGCGCCACCTTCTGCCGCGCCGCCTCATAAGCGTCGGTGGCGCGGGCCGCGAGCGCGTGCGCGGCGCGATGGATGTTCGAATTCTCGTGCTCGTAGAAATAGACGAGCCGGTCGATGACCGCCTGCGGCTTCTGGGTCGTCGCCGCGTTGTCGAGCCAGACGAGCGGCCGGCCGTTCACCTCTTCGCGCAGCGTCGGGAAATCGCGCTTGATCGTGTAGGGATCGAAAGGCTTCCTCGCCGAGCCCAAATCTGGCACGACTTCTGGACGCAGATCGAGCGCGAGCAGCTTCGCGGGCGCGCCGTGTTCGGGGCGCGTGCCCTCGTTCTGGCGAACGGATTTGTCTTCGCTCAGGAAATAGAAAGTCTCGCCCGGAACCTGAAAGTCCGGCGAAGCAGGCACCTCCCGCGTGACGATCGAGGCCGCCGGAAAAACGACACCCGGCAAACTTCCGGCATCGATGGGCAAGTCGGCCGTATCCGCGCTCGGCATGGAAGATGGCGGGCGCGCTGGCGGCGATGCGGCCGGCGGCGAATCGGAAGCTCGTTCCACCGGCGAAGCAAATCCCGGCGCCGGCGGTGCGAATGGCGCGAATTCGGAAGACATCGGCGCGTTCAGCGCAGATCCTGCCTGCGGCGCGCGCAGCGGCGCGTCGGGAAGAAAATAAAATGCCGGCGTCGCGCCCGTCACGCTTTCCGGTGTCGCCGCTGGCGTAGCGGCGTGCACCGGCGGCACGAAGGCCGTGAATGCCCCGAATTGTGCCGGCGGCGCGTTCATGGCCGCCGAATCGGTGGGCGCGAACAGGCCCGCCGATGCGCCGGGCTGAGGAGCGTCCGGAACGCCGGGTTCCATGGAGCGCGACGGCGCCGGAGGCGCCGAAATGTTCGGCGTCGGCACGACGGACAGAATCGTGGTCGGAAGATCGGGCGTGCCGAACGGCGAAGCGGCGGGCGCGATCGGCGCAACCGTGGTCACCGCGGACGCGGCCGGCGTCAGCGCCGGGGTCGGCGGCGCGATCGGAACGCCAGGCGATTCCGGCGGCAGAATCGGCGCGCGCGACGGAGCCTTAAAAAAGCCGTTGGCGATCTCGGCAATCAGCGCGGGATCGGGCCAGGAAGGTGCCGGCATCGATATTACTTCACAAAGGGCCGGCGGCACGCCGTTTCCGGCCTCCGCGACGGCTCGGGATCAGGCGTAGGTAAACGGATATTGGTGATATTTGCCGACATCAACTCCTTCGAGCACGCCAAGCGCGTCGTGCGTGAGGATCGCGGTCGAACAATAGAGCGAGATTAGGTACGAGGCGACAGCCTTGCGGTTGATTCCCATGAAACGCACCGAGAGGCTCGGCGTGACTTCGCCGGGAATTCCCGGCTGGAACAGACCGACCACGCCTTGCTTCTGCTCGCCGGTACGCAGCAGCAAGATATTGGTGGTGCCAGCGTCGTTGATAAGAAGCTTGTCGCTCGGAACGAGCGGCAGGCCGCGCCAAGTGAGGAACGGCGAACCGAACAGCGTGACGGTCGGCGGCGGCACGCCGCGACGCGTGCATTCGCGGCCGAACGCGGCGATGGCGCGCGGATGGGCGAGAAAGAACGCCGGCTCCTTCCAGACTTTTGCGATTAGTTCGTCGAGATCGTCCGGCGTCGGCACGCCGCCGCGCGTCGTGATCCGCATCGAAGGCGCGGCATTGGAGAGCAGCCCGTAATCGGGATTGTTGACGAGCTCGCCCTCCTGCTTCTCCTTCACCTTTTCGACGAGCAGCCGGACCTGTTCCTGAATCTGATCGTAGGGGTGGCTGTAGAGATCCGAGACGCGCGTTTGCACGTCGAGCACGGTCGTCACCGCGTTCAGCGAATATTCGCGCGGCGCATCTTCGTAATCGACGAAAGTTTCAGGCAGATCGGTATCGACGTCGCGGCGCGGACTGCATTCGACGTCGGAATCGGAAAGCGCCACCGCCTCCTTGACGCGATTCAATCGATAGATGCCGGCCTCGAC
>JASHSB010000117.1 GCA_030036945.1 Methylovirgula sp.
CGGCGGTAATCTCGTGCAGGTTCGGCAGAACAATGCCGAACGCCTGCGCGGCGCCGTCGAGTTCGACGATAAAGCCCCCGTCCGGCGGCATCACATATTTCAGCGCGTCGGCAGTGGACATGAACTCGTCGTAGGTGAACCGCACGAACCCCCAGTTCTCGCTCCAGGCGTCATTGAAAATATCGACGATGAGCGCCGCCTCGGCCTTGATTGCCTTCAAGTCGATGTTGCGGATCTTCAGCCGGTCGCGCCATTCGGGGCGCGCGACGATGCTCGGCTGCTCGGCGCGGTCGGCGGTAACGTCGTAGCGATAGGAGATGAGATCGCGCGCCTTGCGGTAGCCGCGACGTTCGATCAATCCGGGGAGATAGGGCGGGTTCCACGGCATGAAGATCATCGGTACGGCGGTAAATCCTTCGACGAGCATGCCACATTCGGCGTTCACCGAAGGCGAGAATGGCCCGTGAATCGTCCGCGCGCCGCGCTCCTTGAGCCAGCCCTCGGCGGCAGCGAGCAAGGCATCGAGGACCGATTCGTCCTCGATCGAATCGAGCGAGCCGAATTGATGTCGCGAGGCGCCGTTGGGAATGCTGCCTTCCTTATAGACTTGCGCATAGATGCGCCCGGCGAGCTTGCCGTCCTTGCGCGCCAGCCACCCCTGGTGGTCGACGAGTTTGAAGTGCGGGTTGAGCTTGGCGCCGTGCAACGTCCAACGTTCTGCGTCGAGTGGCGCCGCGAAGCCTTTGGCGCCTTTGTAGATGAGCCGCGGCACCTTGCAAAAGTCGAGAAAGGTACCGAGCCCGGTAACGGGGAAGATCTCGCTCATGCGCCAAATCCGCTCATCGCAAAGGAGCCGGGCTTATCGAAGAACAAACGCCGGTTTCGCGAAGTCCGAACCGCCGCTCAAGTCGCGGCGCCCACCCGTTGCGTCGATACCGACGCCTGGGTCCGGCAGCGGGCGAGGAGTTGGATCACCTTGCGGATGTCTTCGCTCCTGTGCGCGGCCGAGAGGAAGAAACGCAGCCGCGGCTGGTTCTTCGGCACACCGATCTGGATGATCGGCGGCACGTAATAGCCGTGCTCCATCAGGTGCCGCGACGCCGCCAGCGTCTCGTGGCTGTCCGCGAAAAGGATCGGCACGACGCCGCGCCCGATCGCCGGGCCCGTATCGAGGCCGGCTTCACGCGCCAGTTCGACGAACAGTTCGGCGTTTTGCCGGAGCCGCTCGATCCGCCACGGTTCCTTCTTGACGATTTGCAGCGCCGTGGAGGCCGCCGCGACGATCACCGGCGAGAGGCCGACGCTGAAAACGAATCCCGGCAGCGTATAGCGCAGCCATTCGATCACCGGCGCCTTGCCGCCGATGAAGCCGCCGCACGAGGCGAGCGTCTTCGACAGCGTGCCGATGACGAGATCGATCTGCGCCGGATCGACGCCGGAATATTCGCAGAGCCCACGGCCGTCCTGGCCGAGTACGCCGATCGAATGCGCCTCGTCGACCAGCAGCCAGGCGTCGTGCCGCTCTTTGATCTCGACAAGGCGCGGCAGATCGACGATGTCGCCGTCCATGCTGTAGAGTGCCTCGACGACGATCAGCGCATGCCGATAGGTGCCGCGTTTCTCGCGCAGCAGCGCATCGAGATGATCGAGGTCGTTGTGGCGGAAGACGCAAGTCGTGGCGCTGGTTCCCTTGGCGCCGCAGATGATGCTGTTGTGGGACAGTTCGTCGAGGAAGATCGCGTCATGCGTATTCATGACGTGCGAGATCGTCGTGACGTTGGTGAGATAGCCGGAAACCAGCGTCAGAACCGATTCGACGCCGAGAAACTGCGCGAGGCTTTCTTCGAACGCATGATGGGTCGAGCGTTCGCCGCCGACGAGGCGCGAAGCGAGCGCGCCGACGCCCAAGGATTCGAGCGCGGCGGCGGCGGCGGCCTTCACCGTCGGATGGGTGGAGATGCCGAGATAATCGTAATTGGCGAAACTGACGAAATGCCGGCCTTGTGTGTCCGCTTCCCGGCGAGCGCTGTCGATCGGCACGAAAAACGGATCGTATTCCTGCAGATAGCCTTTGCCGGCGCGCCTCAGGCGCTTGCTCGCATAGTCGGCGAGGCTGTTTAATTTCGGGACCAATGCCTTCATCCAATGCTTCGGGGCCGGATTTGCCGCGGCAAGCGCCAGCAGATCCTAAGACATTGGCGAAGCCATAACATCCCCAAGGCCATGCGGCAAAAGGGAAGGCGCCGATGCCAAGGAGAGTGCCCCCGCCTGTACTCCGGGAACGGAACGAATATCTTTAGAAGCGGACGGTTGGAACGCTAAGTCAAATCCGGTTACAAACTGTAACAATGCGCCGCCAAGGCCGGGACGAATCCTTTCGACGGCGCACCGTATCGCATACAAGCCGTATCGCATACAACTTGCCGCGTTGCGGCATCGGCGGCGAATCGCGCCGCCGCGGGCATACTGATTTTCGGGGCAAGCATGGCAACGGTCGGCGTCGAAATCCACGCAAGCGTCGGCCTCGTCCGTTTGAGCCGGCCCCAAGCCTTGAACGCGATCAATGCGGCGCTGATCCGCGAATTGAATGCGGCGCTCGATGCTTTGGAGGCAAATCCGGCGATCGGCTGCATTGTCGTTGCAGGCTCGCCCAAAGCCTTCGCTGCCGGCGCCGACATCAAGGAAATGCACGCCAAAACCTATATGGAAGCACTCGCCGAAGATTTCGTCGGCGATTGGCAGCGCCTTGCCAGAGTGCGCAAGCCGACGATCGCCGCGGTCGCCGGGTTCGCGCTCGGCGGCGGCTGCGAACTGGCGATGATGTGCGACATCATCATCGCCGCGGACGACGCCAAGTTCGGCCAGCCAGAAATCAAGCTCGGAATCATGCCGGGCGGCGGCGGCACGCAGCGCCTGACGCGGGCGGTCGGCAAGGCGAAGGCCATGGACCTTTGCCTCACCGGCCGGACGATGGAGGCGGCCGAGGCGGAACGCGCCGGGCTTGTCGCGCGCGTGGTGCCAGCCGATAAACTGGAAGCAGAAGCGCTCAACATGGCCGCGACGATCGCCGCCATGCCGGCGCAAGCCGTGATGCTCGTCAAGGAGGCCGTCAACCGCGCGCTCGAAGCGCCGCTGCAAGATGGAATTCTGTTCGAGCGCCGGCTCTTCCAGTCGTTATTTGCGACGCAGGATCAGAAGGAGGGGATGGCGGCGTTTCTGGAAAAGCGTAAACCGACGTTCAAAAACCACTGAATTCTCTCCGCGTTGACGCCCGGTTCGTCGGCAACTATAAGCGCGCTTCCAACGACGCGGTCCGGCGCCCTCGGCGCGGCGGCGAATTTTTCTTCATCCGGGATCTGAGGAATGGCGAATACCAGTTCGGCCAAAAAGGCGACACGTAAAATCGCCCGGCGCACCGAGATCAACGGTCCGCGGCGCAGCCGCATGCGCACCTTCGTGCGCAAAGTCGAAGAGGCGATCGCCGCTGGCAATGCGAAGGCCGCCGCGGCGGCGCTTTCCGAGGCGGAGCCGCTCATCGCACGCGCCGCCCAAAAGGGCATCATTCACAAGAATACCGCCGCCCGCAAAGTCTCGCGCCTGAGCCACCGGGTTCGCGCCCTGACGAAATAAGCAGCCGGCTTCGGAGCGAGAAAGCACGCCCCCGCGGGTCCGGCCTTTGGCCGGCCCGATGACAGGCTCCGCGACGAAGCAATCCGCATCCGTCATTGCGAGGAGCGGAGCGACGAGGCAATCCAGAACAGCCCTGGATTGCTTCGCTGCGCTCGCAATGACGGTTAGGGCGCCGCTTGGCGCGCAATGACGAAGCAGGGTTGCCGTAATGAAGTTTACGGATTGCTTTGCTGTGCAATGACGGTGCTTCAGCCCCGCGCCGTCGCATAGGCCCGGTCGAGCCACGGCGTGAGAAGTTCGATGTCGGGCGTCTCGACGGTCGGGCCGCACCAGATGCGCAGGCCGGGCGGAGCCGTGCGATAAGCGCCGATGTCGTAGGCGACCCGCTCCGCTTCGAGACACTCCGCCAACTTGTGCGCCAAGGCGCGGCACTCTTCGGGCGCGCGGGCGGCATCCGGCCCGGCAAATTCCAGGCAGACGCTGGTGGGCGAACGCACCGCCGGGTCCTTGGCGAGAAAGTCGATCCAAGCGGTCCTTTCGACCCAATTGGCAAGCGCCTGTGCATTGGCCTCTGTACGGGCGA
>JASHSB010000118.1 GCA_030036945.1 Methylovirgula sp.
AGTGTCGCAAGGATCTCCGGCATCGGCCGGGTGAGATCGAGATTCACCACGGCCGCGCCGATGTGGGCCTCCTCGATCGGCGGCAGATATTTCGCCGGATCGTGTTCGAGCTCCTCCAGGAAGACGCCATCCTTGGTGATTTTGCCGAGCGCTTGTCGATCGGCGGAGCAGGAAACGCCCAAGCCGATCGGCAGCGACGCGCCGTGCCGCGGCAGCCTTATGACGCGCACATCGTGGCAGAAATATTTACCGCCGAACTGTGCGCCGACGCCGAGATTTTGCGTGAGCTTGTGGATCTCCTTCTCCAGCGCGAGATCGCGGAAAGCATGCGCGTCCTCGCCCCCGGTCGTCGGCAGATCGTCGTAATAGCGCGTCGAGGCGAGCTTCACGGTTTTCAGTGTGAGTTCCGCCGAAGTTCCGCCGATGACGACGACGAGATGGTAGGGGGGACACGCCGCCGTGCCGAGCGTGAGGATTTTCTCTTTCAGGAACGCGATAAGCCGGTCGTGACTGAGCAGCGAAGGCGTGCCTTGGTAGAGAAATGTCTTGTTGGCCGAACCGCCGCCTTTGGCGATGAACAGAAATTTATATTCGTCCTCGCCGGCGCTGTAGATCTCGATCTGCGCTGGCAGATTGCTCTTGGTGTTCTTCTCCTCGAACATTGTGAGTGGCGCGAGCTGCGAATAGCGCAGGTTCTTCTTCTCGTAGGCGTTCCAGATGCCTTCGGCAAGCGCCGCCTCGTCGCCGCCTTCGGTGAAGACGCGCCGGCCCTTTTTGGCGACGACGATCGCCGTGCCGGTATCCTGGCACATTGGCAGAACGCCGCCCGCGGCGATGTTGGCGTTCTTCAAAAGATCGTAGGCGACGAACCGGTCGTTTTCCGTCGCTTCCGGATCTTTGAGGATCGCGGCAAGCTGGGCAAGATGGCCGGGACGCAGCAGATGGTTGATGTCGACGAACGCCTGCTCGGCGAGCAGTTTCAGCGCCTGCGGTTCGACAACGAGCATGTTACGGTCGCCGAATTTCTCGATGCGTCCGCCTTTGTCCGTGAGCTTGCGGTACGGCGTCGTGTCCCGGATGGCGGGGAAAAGCGGGGAATAATGGAATGTCATGAGTTCAACTCGCGAAGGCGAAAACGCGGCGCTTGATGCCGAGTTGTTCGTTCAAATCCGCCGCGGTAACGCCCTCGCGGTGCATGGCGCGCAGCGACTTGGCGCGCAGCGATTTCGACAGTTTTCGTCCGGCCGCGTCGCGCAGCAGCTCGTGGTGATGATAGCTAGGCGCCGGCAGATCGAGCAGGATCTGCAGCAGGCGATGCAGACTTGTTGCCATGAACAAGTCCTCGCCGCGCACCACGTCGGTAATGCCCTGCATGGCATCGTCGACGACCACCGCGATATGGTAACTCGCCGGAATATCCTTGCGCGCCAGCACGGCGTCGCCCCATTGCCGCGGGTCGGCGTAGATGTCGCGCCGCTCCCCGGCCGTGCCGTATTCGCGCCAGGCGATCCTTTGCCGGACCTGCGCCATTGCCGCCGCCATGTCGATACGCAGCGCCGCCGGTTGGCCGGCGGCAAGCCGAGCGCGGCGCTCCGCCGGCGAAAGGCGTTTGCAAGTGCCGGGATAGAGCGGCGAACCGTCGGGATCGCGTGGCCAGCCGGGACGCTCGGCCGCGACACCGATGACGTCGCTGCGCGCGCAGAAACAGGGATAGACCAGCCCGCGCGCTTCGAGGCTCGTCAGCGCCTCGGCGTACGCATCGAAATGCTCGGATTGACGGCGCACCGGCGCCTCCCAGGAAAGACCGAGCCAGGCGAGATCCTCGTAGATCGCCTGCTCGAATTCCGGGCGGCAGCGCTCGACGTCGATGTCCTCCATGCGCAGCAAAAGATTGCCGCCGCTGGCAATTGCCATTTCGTTGTTCATCAATGCCGAGAATGCGTGCCCGAGATGCAGATATCCGTTCGGCGACGGCGCAAATCGAAACACGTGCGAGATATAGGACCGGGTCATGCATCGCTCGATCGGATCACGGGTGCAGCTTTCGAAATCAATAAGTTAAACTGCGGACGGCAAGCAAGGCTTCTTTTCGTAATATAGCGCCGTCCGGTGCCTTAATCGAAATGCCTTTCTTGCGTCGCAACGTCCGTGCCGTCGACGCCTCGGGCGCGTACCGGTCTTGACCTTGCCTTCGAAACAAGGTCCTTCGAACGCCAACGTAGGAGTTTTCGAATGGCTTCGAAACTCGACGGCCCGCGTCTTGCGCCGCGCGGCCGCGCGCCGCGCCAGCTCGTCGTTTTCCTCCACGGCTACGGCGCCGACGGCAACGACTTGATCGCCATCGGCCAGCAATGGCGAACTTTGCTCCCCGACGCGCTTTTTGTCGCGCCGCATGCGCCGCAAATTTGCGTGGCTTCCGCCGGCCGGCAATGGTTCGCGCTCGATCTGCGCAGCGAGGAGGAGCTATGGCGCGGCGTCAATCAGGCGGCGCCGCCGCTCGACGCGTTCCTCGCTGCGGAACTTGCGCGCCACGGGCTCGGCCCAGAGCGGCTGGCGCTGATCGGCTTCAGCCAAGGCGCGATGCTCGCGCTTCATATTGGGCTGCGCCGGCGCGTCGCGGCGATCGTCAGCTATTCCGGCATGCTCGCCGGCCCCGGCCATTTGGCGAGGGCCGCCAATACGCCGGGATCGCCGATCCTGCTTGTGCACGGCGATCGGGACGATCTCATTCCAGCGGAAGCGCTGTTCGTCTCCGCCGAGGAATTGGCAAAGGCGGGCATTGCCTGCCAATGGCATCTCTCTGTTGGCATCGGCCACGGCATCGACGCCGGCGGCCTGATGCATGGCGGGCTGTTTCTGGCGCAGTCGTTCGGCGCGAAGCAGGCGCCCGGGTTTGCGGGAAACGGCTAAGGCAGATCGTGGTCGTCATTGCGTGCCAACGAAGTCCGGCCTTCGGTCGGTCCGATGATAAACTCCGCGAAGCAATCCAGATCGATACTGGATTGTTTCGTCGCTCCGCTCCTCGCAACGACGGGCTTTATCTTCAGCTTGGTGCGATTCCTACCGGGCGCGGGCCGAGCACCGGCTGCAGTTGCTGCAGGCCCACGCGCCGCACACCGATCGGCCGGTAAAGCTGTTTCATCGCTTCGACGATCAGCACGCCGGCGCCGGGCAGGGCGAGCTTCGCCCCGACGCGCTCGAACAGTGTCGCGGAGCGCACGAAGATCGGCGCCTCGAACGGCGGCACATAGAGCGCCTCGGTCCAATGCGTCGGCGAAAACAGCGCTTCGCGCATCAATTCGCGCATCTGCGTCAACGAATAAGGCTGGCCGTTGCCGAACGGCGTCGTGTCGAGCCGCGCCCAAAGCCCGGCGCGTCGCGGCGCGATGGCGATCAGCCGGCCGCCAGGCGTCAAGATTCGCCAGATCTCGGCAAGCAGTTCGCGTGGATGTTCGGCGATCTCCAGGGCGTGCACCACGATCACCCGATCGATGCAGGAATCGGGCAGCGGCAGCATCGTCGGCTCCGCCAGCGCCGAGGAGGACAGGCCCGAGGCCGGCCAATTCACTACGCCTTGCGTCGCCGGCATGAAGGCGAGGACGCGCAACGCCTCGCCGCGGAAACATTCGAGATAAGGCGTCGCATAGCCGACGCCCATGACCGACTGGCCGATGCAATTCTCGAAACGCGCCCGCACCGTTTTGCCGATGAATCGCGCCGCCACTTTGCCGAGCGGCGAATCGTAGAAGCTGCGCAGATCGACGATGTCCATCCTAGCCGCCGAACTTCGCCTTCACTGCGGCGCTCGCCTTGCCGATGTCCAAGCGGCCCGCATATTTGGCCTTGAGCGCGCCGACCACTTTGCCCATATCCTTGATCGACGCCGCGCCGGTTTCGGCGATGGCGGCGGCGATCGCCGCCTCGGTCTCGGCGGCGCTTAGCGGCTGCGGTAGGAAGCTTTGGATGATGGCGATCTCCTCGCGCTCCTGCTGGGCGAGTTCGGGCCGGCCGGCCTTCGCATAAATCTCGGCCGATTCCTGGCGGCTTTTGATAAGCTTCTGGAGAAGAGAGGGAATCTCCTGATCCGCGAAGGTCTTGCCTTGGCCGCGCGCCTCGACGTCCTTGTCTTTCAGCGCGGCGTTGACCATACGGATGGTCGCGACGCGGCGCTTGTCGCCGGCCTTCATCGCCGCCTTGAGTTCGCTGTTTAGACGCTCGCGCATGAGATCTCCGCAGTTTGCTTGTGCTTCATTCTAACATAGCTTCGCACCGGCAATCTTGGTAAACGCAGGCTTGCAATGACCCAAATGGAACAAGGTTGGAAGACGCCCGTTGCGACCGCGCTGCTCGTGCTCGCGGACGGCACCGTACTCGAAGGATTTGGGCTCGGCGCGACCGGCGAGGCGGTCGGCGAGGTCTGTTTCAACACTGCCATGACCGGCTATCAGGAAATTCTCACCGATCCGTCTTACGCCGGGCAGATCGTCACTTTTACGTTTCCGCATATCGGCAATGTGGGGACGAACGAGGACGATATCGAGACCGCCAATCTGGCTGGCACCGCGGCGGCCTGTGGGGTGGTAGTGCATGCGCCGATCACCGATCCGTCCAACTACCGCGCCACGCGCCATCTCGACCAATGGCTGCGCGCCCGCGGCGTCATCGGCTTAAGCGGCCTCGATACGCGCGCGCTGACGGCGCTCATCCGCGAGAAGGGCATGCCCAACACGGTGATCGCCCATCATCCGGACGGCAGGTTCGACATTCCCGCGCTGAAAGAGGAAGCCGCGCAATGGCCGGGTTTGGTGGGAATGGATCTCGTGCCGGTCGTCACCTCCGCGCAGCGCTCGACCTGGGACGAGACGAGCTGGGAGCCGGAGCAAGGGTACGGGCGGCAAAGCGCGCCCAAATATCACGTGGTCGCCATCGACTACGGCATCAAGCGCAACATCCTTCGCCTGCTCGCCGATGCCGGTTGCGCGGTGACCATCGTTCCGGCGACGGCGACGGCCGGAGAGATCGTCGCGCTGAAGCCTGATGGAGTCTTTCTCTCGAACGGGCCGGGCGATCCGGCCGCGACCGGCGAATATGCCGTGCCGGTCATCAAGGATCTGATCGATCGGAAGATCCCGACTTTCGGCATCTGTCTCGGTCATCAGATGCTGGCGCTCGCCATCGGCGCCAAGACGCAAAAGATGCATCAGGGCCATCACGGCGCCAATCATCCGGTGATGGATTTCACCACCGACAAAGTTGAGATCGTGTCGATGAACCACGG
>JASHSB010000119.1 GCA_030036945.1 Methylovirgula sp.
GCCCTTGAACCGCGCCTCGGCCGCCTCTGCGGTGTCGTAAACGAAGCCCTGGGTAAGAAAGATCGCTTCCGAAGTCTCGCCAAACTGCGAGCGCAGCGCGCCGCCGTGAACGAGCTTGGTTGCTTCCCGCCAGGTCTTAGGATCGCGGCTAGGGGGCTTCGCCATTTTACTCCTCCATTTTTGCCGGCCTGGGCAGAGCCGCCGGCAAGCCGGCGGAAAAAATAGGGGGAGGGCGATATACCACGGCCCTTTTAGTCCCTTGTTTAACGTGGCGGCAAGCCGGCCGGCCCAAATGACCACGTAAGTTCTGCATAACCCTTGCTGCGTCTCATCTCAAGCGGAAAACCTATTGGCTGTCGCATCGGCAAGACCATAATCGCTCTGTCCGAGCCTATCTTCTTGGCAGGACCTCAAGTCGTGTCGGAACATGCAATCGATCTCTCTCCCCCTCGAAGACGAGAACGCTTCGCGGCTTTTCGGCAACGCTTTCGGACTGCTCGGCCGCGACAAGATCGAGCTGATGCTGCGGCGCAATCTCATCCGCGTGCTCGGCGACGTAGAGCCCTCGCAGCTGCAACCCGCCAGCCTCGACCTGCGGCTCGGGCCGCGCGCTTACCGGGTGCGGGCGAGTTTCCTGCCGGGCAAGAGCCGCAGCGTCGAAGAGCAGCTCAAAGTGCTGAGGCCCGACGAAATCAGCCTCAAGGGTCGCGGCGCGGTGCTGGAACGCGGCTGCGTCTATGTCATTCCGCTGCTCGAAACGCTCGCTCTGCCGATCAGCATTTCCGCCACCGCCAACCCGAAAAGCTCGAGCGGGCGGCTCGATATCTTCACGCGATTGATTACCGACCGCAGCGAAATCTTTGATGTCACGGAGCCGGGCTATTGCGGACAGCTTTACGCCGAGATTTCGCCGCGCAGCTTCAGCGTGCGCGTGCGCGAAGGCTCGAAGTTGAACCAGATCCGCTTTCGGCGGCTCAATTCGCAACAGCTGCAACGTACCGACTTCGCGGTCGACGACCGCGATCTGCGCAAACGCCATCAGCAGATGCCGCTGGTCGACGGCGAATTGAATCTGCGCGGCGGCCTGGTGCTACGCGTCGCCTTGAGCGATGCGACGCTGGAGAGCAGGATCGTCGGATACCGGGCGCAGAAACATACCGACATCATCGATGTCGATGCCGTCGCCGCCTATGACGCGGCGGATTTTTGGGAACCGGTCTATGCCCGTTCCGACCGACGGCTCATCCTCGATCCCGACGAGTTCTATATTCTCGCTTCGCAGGAAAAGCTGCACATCCCGCCCGATCTCGCCGCCGAGATGGTGCCGATCGATCCGGCCATGGGCGAGTTTCGCGTCCATTACGCGGGATTCTTCGATCCCGGCTTCGGGTTCACCGAGAGCGGCCTTCCGGGCAGCCGCGCCGTGCTCGAAGTGCGCAGCCACGAAGTGCCGTTCATCCTCGAGGACGGGCAAGTCATCGGGCGGCTCGTCTTCGAGAAAATGGCGGAAGCGCCGGACGTGCTCTACGGCGCGGCGGGCACGTCGAATTACCAGGGCCAGGGCCTCAAGCTCTCCAAGCACTTCCGCATGCGCTAAGCCGCGGGCCCAATCCTTGATCGCGTTTGCGGCACGGCTTAGAACATCCACTCGGATGCGGGCGTAGTTCAATGGCAGAACGGCAGCTTCCCAAGCTGCGTACGAGGGTTCGATTCCCTTCGCCCGCTCCAAGGCGCGCCCGCGTGCATCAGGGACGCCAATCCACTCGCGCGGCGTCAAACCAGATAGTAGAGCTCGGGGTTGACGCGCTCTGCCTCCTTAGCCGAAACACAATGCGGGCATGTATTCGCATTGCCCAGCAGTTTATATGCGTAGCGCACGGCTCTCAACGTCGCCGAATAGTCCTCGTCCTCTTCGGCGAATACTTGATCGGCGGGAAACCATGCGTCGAAGCCGAGGTTCTCGATGGCCTTTAAGAAGTCCGGGCGAACGCCGGCCAGCAGCACGGTGACACCGTGCGCTTCGGCTTCGTGCAAGAAATGGTCGATACGTTCGAGGCAAACGACGTCCGGATTGCGCACGCGCTTCAGCCGCAAGACAATGAATTTGATTCCCTGCAGCTCGATGCGCTTTTTCAGGATGTCCAGGTAGCGATCGAGTTCGGGCGCGGCGCCGAAGAACAACTCGCCTTCGAGATCGTAAAGGATCACTGCCGTGCACGGCGGATCGGAATGAAGCCGCTCACGAACCACGCGCTCTTCGGTCACGACGAGTTCGGCGGCCTTGAGTTTCGCGGCGCGCGGCACGAAGAGGAGGATCGACAAGCCGACGCCCACGAGAACCGCGACATCAATATCGACGGCCACTGCGGTCAGCGCGGTGACAAGAACAAGGCCGGTATCGTAGCCGGATGCTCGCAACGTGTAGCGCAGCCTTTTGAGATCGATCAGCCGGGCCGCGGTGATAAGCAAAAGGCCCGCCAAAGCAGGCTTGGGAATGTAGCGGGTCAAAGACGCGAAGACGAGCACGGCGACGGCGACCGTGGCGGCCGTGACGATGCCGGAGAACCGCGTCGCGGCGCCAGCCTGGAAATTGATCGCCGACCGCGACAACGAGCCCGAACCGGGCAAGCACTGGAAGAACCCGCCGGTTAGATTGGCGAGGCCTTCGGCGAGGCACTGGCGGTTATAGTCGAGCTTTTGCCGGGTCTGATTGGCGA
>JASHSB010000120.1 GCA_030036945.1 Methylovirgula sp.
CCGCGCGCCGCGATGATCTTCTCGAGGCCGGCAAAGGCGCCGCCGCAGACGAACAGGATGTTGGTCGTGTCGACCTGCAAGAACTCCTGCTGCGGATGCTTGCGACCGCCCTGCGGCGGCACGGAAGCGATCGTGCCTTCCATGATCTTGAGCAGCGCCTGCTGCACGCCTTCGCCCGACACGTCGCGGGTGATCGACGGATTGTCGGACTTGCGCGAGATCTTGTCGATCTCGTCGATATAGACGATGCCGCGCTGCGCCCGCTCGACGTTGTAGTCGGAGGCCTGCAGGAGCTTCAGGATGATGTTCTCGACGTCCTCGCCGACATAGCCCGCTTCTGTCAACGTGGTCGCGTCGGCCATCGTGAAAGGCACGTCGAGGATGCGCGCCAGCGTCTGCGCCAGCAGCGTCTTGCCGGAACCGGTCGGTCCGATCAGCAGAATATTCGACTTGGCCAGTTCGACGTCGTTGTGCTTGGCCGCGTGGTTGAGCCGTTTGTAGTGGTTGTGGACGGCGACCGACAGAACCCGCTTGGCCGGCGACTGGCCGATCACGTAGTCATCGAGGACCTTACAGATCTCTTTCGGCGTCGGAATGCCGTCGCGGTTCTTCACCAGCGAGGATTTGTTTTCCTCGCGGATGATGTCCATGCAGAGTTCAACGCACTCGTCGCAGATGAAAACCGTGGGACCGGCGATCAGCTTGCGGACCTCGTGTTGGCTCTTGCCGCAGAACGAGCAATAGAGCGTGTTTTTCGAGTCGCTGCCGCCGACCTTGGTCATGGCTTAATCTCCTCGGCCGCAACCAAGACGAGGCTGTGACCATTTGCAACCGTCCAGAGCGAGAACTCGAATCGAGCCGGCGCGTTCGCGACGCTCGCTACGGGCCTAACCCACCGCTTATCCCCTTTGGCGAACTCCCGGAATTGGCGTTTTCTGGGTTAACCAAATGCAAACATGCCCGGCGACCGGGATCAAGTCCTTGTACCTATTTCTCCCCCCGCCGAGGCATCTGCGTCACAGCGGCGCAACGATCCGGGCTCATAATGACTGGAAAATGCGTCCAATCGGTTAAATGGCCGGTTTTCCGGCCATACGAGCAATCGATGTGCCAGCGGCAGCGAACCTAGGCCGCGGCTTTTCCCGCCGTCGCCGGCTCGTCCGGCCGCTTTTCAATGACTTGGTCGATGATGCCGAACGTCTGAGACTCCTCCGCCGACATGAAATGGTCACGGTCCAGTGTGTTTTCGATCGAATCGTAGTCCCTGCCGGTATGGCGGACGTAGATCTCGTTCAGCCGACGCTTCACTTTCATGATGTCCTCGGCGTGCCGGACGATGTCCGAAGCTTGGCCCTGAAAGCCGCCCGAGGGTTGGTGCACCATGATTCGCGCATTGGGCAGCGCGAAGCGTAGGCCCGCCTCGCCGGCGGCCAGCAGCAACGAGCCCATCGACGCCGCTTGCCCGATGCAGAGGGTCGAGACCTTCGGCCGGATGAACTGCATCGTATCGTAGATCGCCAACCCGGAGGTCACGACGCCGCCCGGCGAGTTGATGTACATCGAGATCTCTTTCTTGGGGTTTTCGGCCTCCAAAAAGAGCAGTTGGGCGACGATCACCGACGCCACGTGGTCGTCCACCGGCCCGGTCAGGAAGACAATCCGCTCCCGCAAAAGCCGCGAATAAATGTCGAATCCACGCTCGCCCCGGCTGGTATTCTCGATGACCTGCGGGATCAGATATTGGGCGTGCGTTTCAGGCGGTTCGCGGTCCATATTCGACCTTTCTCCGATTTTCTAGCCGGAAATCGAATCGCTAAGATAATAGCTTCCGCCGCTTTCGCAACGGGCAGGCTCCCGATCCGGAAGGCCGGCCTTACGAAGCAGCCGCCAGATCGTCCGCTTCGGAGGCCTCGACGGCTTGCCGAAGTTCGTCCTTGGTGACGTGCCGGTCCGTTACCTTGGCCTGTGCCAGGATGTGGTTGACCACTTTCTCTTCGAAGATCGGGCCGCGGATTTCGTTCAGAAGATCGGGATTCTTCCGATAGACTTCAACGATCTGGCGCTCCCGGCCGGGAAAGCTCCGCGCCCGCTCGTAAAGCACCTTGCTGATCTCCTCCTCGGCGACCTTGATTCCGGCCTGCTCGCCGATCTCGGCCAAGACGAGCCCGAGGCGCACCCGGCGCTCGGCGAGAGCGCGATATTCGGCGCGCTCCGCCTCTTCCGTCGTGCCGTCGTCGGCGAAGCTGCGGCCGAGCGACTTGCGTTCCGCCTCCGCCTGCGCCCAGATCGACTCGAACTCGCGTTCGACGAGCTGCTCGGGCAATTCGAACCGGTATTTCTTATCCAGCGCATCGAGAAGCTCGCGCTTCCATTTGCGCCGCGCAAGCGCAATGTAATCGCCCTCCAGCGAGGCGCGCACCGCCGCGCGCAGCTTAGGGAGGCCGTCGAAGCCGAGGCTCTTGGCGAACGCGTCGTCGACGGCAAGTTCGCCGGGCGCCGCGACCGCCTTCACGGTCACCGCGAACTCGGCCGGCTTGCCCGCCAATTTGCTTTCCGAATAGTTCTCCGGAAACGTCACCCCGACGTGGCGCGCTTCGCCGAGCTTGGCGCCGACGATCTGCTCCTCGAAGCCGGGCAGAAACGAGCCGGCGCCCAGCACGAGATCGACGTCGCTGGCGCTGCCGCCCGCGAAAGCTTCCCCATCGACCGTGCCGGTAAAATCGACGGTAACTTTGTCGCCTTGCGCGGCTTCGCCTTCTTTGGGCGTATAGGGCCGATTGCGGTCAACAAGATTCTTCACCGCCGCATCGACGTCTTCCTCGGGAACGTCGGCGACGAGCCGCTCGATTTCGATGTCGTCGAACGCGCCGATCTCGATCGTCGGCAAAATCTCGACGGCGACGCGATAGGAGAAATCGGACTTCGCTTCGAAGGCTTCCCGCAACTTTTCTTCGTCGTCCGGCAGTTCGATTTTCGGCGTGCCGGCAAGTTTTAGGTTGTTGCCTTCGACGATCTCCCGATTGGCGGCATTGACCGCTTCCTGAACGACTTCGGCCATGATCGAGCGGCCATAGAGGCGGCGCAGATGCGCAACCGGCACTTTGCCGGGCCGAAACCCCTTGATTTGCGCCTTGGCGCGGATTTCGGCGAGCTGGCCTTCGACGCGCGAGGCAAGATCTTGCGCGGCCAGCACGACTTCATATTCGCGTTTCAGGCCTTCGGCGCGGGTTTGCGTCACCTGCATCGTCTCGTCCTTCGATTTGCTTCATCCGCGCGCCAAACGTACGGACGCCAGGATCACGCCGGTTGCGGAGCTCTGGTGCGGGCGGAGGGACTCGAACCCCCACGGCTTTCACCACCGGAACCTAAATCCGGCGCGTCTACCACTTCCGCCACGCCCGCGAGCGCATCAAGGCGTCGCGTTTCACCTTAAGCCAATTCGCCTCGGGCCGGCTCTATAGCATGCCGCCGCTCTGGCGCAGCAAAAAAGTACGGGGCTCAGGAGCGATCCGTGCGGCATGATTTGCCGGCGGACGGCGCCGATCGGCTAAGCCTCGTCGCCGTCGAGCAGGCGGCGCAAGACGGGCGGCAAGGCTTCGGGGATATCTTCGGAAACGAGGCCCGGACCGAATTCGCGCGCCGCCGCCGCGTGCAACCAAACGGCGGCGCTCGCCGCCTCGAATGCCGGCATCGATTGCGCCAACAGCCCGCCGATCATTCCCGCCAGCACGTCGCCGGAGCCTGCCGTCGCGAGCCAAGGCGGCGCGCCGTGGCCGATGGAGGCGCGGCCGCGCGGATCGGCCACAACGGTATCGGCGCCTTTCAGAAGCAGCACCGCGCCCATCAGCGCGGCGCCGGCGCGGGCGCGATCGAGTTTCGACGCCGACGTCAGCTGGACGATCGCCGGATGATCGCGCAATTCTCCTTCCTTCGCCGCGAACAATTGCGCGAATTCGCCGTCGTGCGGCGTCAACACCACCTGGCAGCGAGAGCGTTTCACGGCGTCGGCGAGGCGCATCGATTCGCCCGCGAAACTCGTCAGTGCGTCGGCGTCGAGGACGATGGCGCGCGGCGGCTTCTCCTCCGCGCCGTTTGCAAGCGCCGCCAGCACCATGGCGCGGGTTTTGGCGCCGACTCCCATGCCCGGCCCCATGACCACCGCGTTTTTGCGCCGGTCGGCCAACAGTTCGGTCAACTCCTCGCTCGTATCGCAAACGCGCGTCATCACCGCGGTCAGCGCCGCGGCGTGCGCCGGCAAGGCATCGCGCGGCGTGGCGACCGTGACCAGCCCCGCGCCAATGCGCAACGCACCGCGAGCCACCAGCCGCGCCGCGCCGGTATGCGCCAAGGATCCGGAAAGAACGAGGGCGTGGCCGCGATTATATTTGTGGCCATCGATACGCGGCCGCGGAAAATGTTTGCTCCAAATCGACGGACCGTTGGCAAACGTCTTGGGGCCGATTTCGGCGAGTACCGAATCGGAAATGCCGATGTCTACGACGCTGATCTCGCCGCAATGCATGGTTCCGGGCAACAGTAGATGCCCGGGCTTCAGGCGGAAGAAGGTGACGGTCTGGGTCGCCTCGACGGCGACGCCGCGCACCAGCCCGGTCGATCCGTCGACGCCGGAAGGAATATCGACGGCGACGATCGGCTTATGCGTACGCCGCGTCCATTCGTTGAGGCGCAGGATCGCCTCCCGCGCCGGCCCTTCGATATCGCGTGCGAGTCCCGCGCCGAAGATTGCGGCGATCGCGAGGTCTGCCTCCTCCAAAGGCACCTTGTCGAAAGGCAGGATCGGGTCGCTCCAGCCTTGCGCCGCGCCGGCCGCATCGCCCTCCAAATTCCCCCGCGCCCCAAGCAGGCCGACGAAGACCTTGAAGCCGTCCGCTTTGAGATAACGCGCGGCGACGAACCCGTCGCCGCCATTGTTGCCCGGGCCGCAGAAGACGGCGATTCGCCGCCCATGCGGATCACTTGCCGCAAGCAGCCGCGCCGCGGTTTTGGCGACGGCGGCGCCGGCCCGATCCATCAAAACGGCACCCGGGATCCCGGCGGCGATCGTCAGCCTGTCCGCCGCGGCCATTTCGGCGCTGGAAAGCAGTTCCGAGGGAGTCGTGGGCATGATTTGACCGTAGTTATGAATGTCGGGCGCGCGCCGTTGCCTTGCGGCCGGCGGACAAACTTCGTTTTGCCTAAAATTCGTCACCGCCCATTAAGTTGACATTCCGGTTCGCGCCGGGGTAGAAAATCTTTCGCCGCGACGCTGAATTATCGAGGCTTTTCGCAGTCCTTGCCCTCGGAGAGTCTCTCGTGGATTTGAAGCTCCGCACCGCCAAATTCGGCATCGGCCAAATCGTCCGGCATCGCAAATATCCGTTCCGCGGCATCATCTACGATGTCGATCCGGTTTTCGCGAATACCGACGAATGGTGGCTTGCCATTCCCGAAGAAGTACGGCCGCGCAAGGACCAGCCTTTTTATCATCTCTTCGCCGAAAACGCCGACACCGAATATGTCGCCTATGTCTCGGAGCAGAACCTCTTGCCCGACACTTCCGGCGATCCGGTACGCCACCCGCAAGTCGAAGAAATGTTCACCCGCGCCCAGGACGGCGGCTACCACATCAAATCCGCTCGACTGAACTGAACGGCTTTGCGAACCGCGCGAGGCAGCGCCTGCGCTTCCTGCATTCGTGCTATTTGCTCTTTGATTGCGCCGGTGCCGCGGGAGCCGGAGCAGCGGGAGGCGTAGCCGGGGTAGCGGCCGGCGTGCCGGTCGGCGGGGCGGCGCCGCCGGTTGGCGAGCCGCCTTGTTTCTGTGCCTCAAGCTTCTTGCGCTCTTCGTCGGCGCGTTTTTGCAATTCTTCCTGGAACTTCTTCTGTTCCGCTTCGAGCACTTTCGGATCGACCGCCGGCCCGTCGAACGTCTTGCCGAAATCGGCAAGCGGGACGCCGAACGTGACCTCGTTGTTGGCCTGATTGCGGACGGCGATATTGAGCGTCGTGCCCTTTTTCATTTGGTCGACGGTCGGGCCCTTCACTCTCGATTCCGCGAAGCACCCGTTAGGAAAACAAATCTCGAAAGCGCCATCGAGCGTCGCGCCGCTATCCACCCAGAAACGGAAACCAGGACGCAACATAAGCCCGACCGGCATCAACAGCCGGATGATGCGCGTGTCGTCGTCCTTGATGTCATAAACGGCCACCGCGAGGACGGGCGCCTGATTGGCCTGCGCGCTGAAATCGCGCGTCGTATAGCAAACGTCTTTGTTGGCCGCCTGATCGTGGCCGCACACTTTGGTCCATTGCGGTTGCGTGCCCACCAAGTCAAGCCTGATCGGCCCTTGCGGCTGCGCCGGGGTGGCGGATTGCGTCTGGGGCTGACCGGCCGGCGCCGGATTGGTGGGCGCCGCCTGCTGCTGGGCGAAACCCTCCCCGCCGGCCAGGAGGAAAATGCCGGCCAAACCAGCGAAGCCGAGGCGCGTCAACGAAAACGCCATAAGGAAAGCCTTTCCGATTATGGGGACTCCGGCGCGCGGCTTGGGTGGCCGGAGCGAGATGGATGGCCGCACACAAAGACGCGAAGCGTGGGCGCTAGTCAAGGTTCAAGGTGGCACGAAATGCGCTCGGCGGAGGGGCTTCGAATGCGGCGACAAATTGGCCGGCCGCATTGCTGGGCGGACGAAATTAGCGTTTGTCAAAAAGGGCATAACCGAGCACCGTGCCTCCATTTGCCGCCGCCGCACCTGTTCACGGCTGCCGGCAGGCCGTAGAATCGGGCCATGTGGTTCGGCGCGATTCGTTGCCTCCGGCGGCCCCGCCCCGGAGCTCTCGGCGGGAGGGCGGCAATCCTCCGCGCCGCGATAATTCTCGCCTCGTTTACCAGCATTATGGCGCGGGCCGATACGGACCGTTGCGGGACCATCGCTGGCGGCGATTCCAAGCCGATACTGCTCGCCGGGCTCGATCATTCGCAGGACGACGCGCCGCGCTACGCGATTGCCATGCACGGAGAGCCCGCCCTTGCACAGAACTACACGCATTTTCCTTACGCCGATCCCGGCGCGCCGAAGGGTGGCCGTCTCAATGTCGGCTTGCTGGGGACGTTCGATAGCCTGAACCCGTTCAACATCAAGTCAGGTTCGGCGGCGCAAGGTCTCGACGCCAATGTGTTCCAGACCCTGATGGCGCGTTCGATCGACGAGCCTTTCACGCTCTACGGTCTGATCGCCCAAAGCATCGAGACGAACGAGGCACGCTCCTACGCAGTCTTCCGCCTCGATCCGCGCGCCAGATTTTCGGACGGTACGCCGATCACCTCGGCCGACGTCGCGTTCACCTTCAATCTCTTGAAGGAAAAAGGACGGCCACAGCAACGCGCCGCCTATACGCTCGTCAAACGCGTCACGGTGCCCGACGCCGAGACGATCCGTTTCGACTTTCCGGGCGTCGACGATCGCGAATTGCCGCTCATCCTCGCGTTGATGCCAGTGCTTTCGCGGCGCGCCACCGATGTGGCGAATTTCGATGAGGCGAGCTTTGCGATTCCGGTCGGCTCGGGGCCGTACCGCATCGCGGCGGTGGATCCGGGCGAAAGGTTAGTGTTACGCCGCAATCCCGCCTATTGGGCCAAGGATCTGCCAAGCCAACGCGGGTTCTTCAACTTCGACGAAATCGACATCGACTATTATCGCGACGCCAACAGCTTGTTTGAAGCTTTTCGGGCAGGGCTCGTCGACTTCCGTGTCGAAACGGATCCGCTGCGCTGGACGACGAGCTATCATTTCCCGGCGTTGCGCGAACATCGCGCCGTTTGCGAAAGCCTGCCGGTCGGCGGCCCGAAAGGGATGGACGGCTTCGTCTTCAATCTGCGGCGCGGCTTGTTCGACGACGTTCGGGTGCGCGAAGCGCTCGGCATGATGTTCGACTTCGAATGGGTCAACGCCAATCTTTTTGCCAGTCAATATACGCGCACCAAGAGCTTCTTCGACAATTCTGAATTCGCGTCCACCGGGCGACCGGCAGGCGCCGCGGAGCGGGCTCTTCTCGCGCCTTTTTCGGGCGCTGTGCGCGACGACATCATGGAAGGACGCTGGCGGCCGCCCAAGAGCGACGCAACCGGGCACGACCGGGTCTGGCCGAAGCGGGCGCTCGATCTTCTCGCCGCCGCGGGCTGCCAGCTCGTCGACGGAAGACTGCGCAAGGACGGCAAGCCCTTCGATTTCGAAATCATGGTGGAGGATCGCGGCCAAGAGCGCTTGGCGCTGAATTACGCCCATTCGCTTGCCCGCATCGGAGTCGAGGCGCGGGTACGGCTCGTCGATGAAGTGCAATACCAAAGGCGCCGCCAGAATTTCTATTTCGACATGATGCTCGGCAGTTGGGCCGCTTCGGCTTCGCCCGGCAGCGAACAGCGCACGCGCTGGGGTTCGGCCGCCGCCGACGAGCCCGACTCCTATAATCTTGCCGGCGTCAAATCGCCGGCGGTCGATGCGATGATCGAAGCGGTCCTGGCGGCAAAATCGCACGAGGATTTCGTCACCGCAGTGCGTGCCCTCGACCGCGTGCTTCTCTCGGGCTTCTATATCGTTCCGCTATTCCATTCGCGCGAGCAGTGGATTGCCGCTTCGACGGCGCTGCAAAGACCTGCGCAATTGCCTAGCTACGGATCGCCAACGATCGATGCCACCCTCGATGCCTGGTGGAGGAAGCCATGAACGCCGAGCCTGCCGCGAGCTCACACGTCTTCGCGCCCTATAGTCTCGATACGTTGCTGATGGGCGCCGCGCGCTTGCATCCTGAAACGATCGCCTTCGCCGACCGTGCGCGGACCTGTTCTTATGCGGCATTGGCGGCACATGTCGCCGGCCTCGCGCGACTCCTGTCCGATTGCGGCCTGCAGCTGGGCGAGCGGCTGTTGCTGTCGGGCGGCGCGGAGATTTCGCTCGTCGCGACGCTCGTCGCGGCGCTGCGCGGCGGCTTCGAACTAGCCCTGGCGCCGCTCGATCTCGCGGCCACCGAACTTGCCGCCTATGCGCGCGCCGTCGATGCGGCGGCGCTGATCGGGCCGAGCGAATACGGAGATTTGCAGCTCGCCGACGCGTATTTCGAGGTGGCCGCGGCGGCGCAATCGATTCGGCTGGTCGCGACTCTCGGTCCGGGAGAAATCGACGGCGCGGTCGATCTGAGCCATGCGACGGTCTCGCGCTATGTCACCGCGCATCCGGACAATGGTCTCGAGCGCGGCAAGCCCGCCCCGGCGCCGGCGCGGATTGTGACGCTCGACCGGCGCAGCACAACGCCCATTGCGCACGAGCAGGCAACCTTGATGGCGGCGAGCTTCGATTTCGGAGCGCGGGCGGAGATCGGACGCGAGACACCGGTTCTCTCTACCTTGCCGCCGACGAGCTTCGCCGGACTGGTCGCCGGCCCGTTCGCGGCGCTTCTTTCCGGTGCCACGCTGTATCTGCACGGGCCGTTCGCGGCGGACGAATTTCTGCAATGCCGACAACGTGCCGGGAACGCGCATCTCGTCGTTCCCGCCGCGATTGCCGCCGATCTCGCCGATGCCGGGATTCTCGATGGACTCGCTTCGACGGTGCTCGTTTCGCGTGTGGCGGCGGAAGATGGATTTGCGCCTCCGCCGCCGCTCGCCGCGCCCTGCCGACTGATCGATCTCTACGCGATCGACGAATCGACCGCCGTTGCCGAACCGCGCCACGGCGAGCGTGCCGTGCCGCCGGCCCCCGAGCCGCATTACGTCGGCTTCGACACGGCGCGGATTCTGACGGTCGAGCGCAGCGCGGATCAGGCGCTCACCTTTCGCGGCGCGGCGGTCACGCCGGCTCCGGCATAGGAATTGCCGGAGGATTTGGCCTGCGGCCTAAAGCGTCGGACGAAGTGCCTTAAGTTCGCGTATCGGTGCATAGTATGCGTCGAAATCCCGGAAATTCCGGGCATATTCTGGAGCATCTCGGCGATGCCGGACGCAGCCAAATTGGGCGCCATCATCGGCGTGGTCACGGTCTCGGACCGGGCCGCCGCCGGCGTCTATAAAGACGAAAGCGGGCCGGCGATCGTCGCTTTCCTGGAGCGGGTCGTCACGACCCCGGTGGCGATCGTCAAACGCATCATTCCAGACGGATTCGAGTCGGTGCGCGACTGCCTAATCGACCTTGCCGACAACGAGGGCTGCGATTTGATCTTCACGACCGGAGGCACGGGGCCTAGTCCGCGCGACGTGACGCCGGAGGCGACCGAAGCAGCGGCGCCGCGCCTGCTGCCAGGCTTCGGCGAATTGATGCGCGCCGAGAGCCTGAATCACGTACCGACCGCGATTCTCTCCCGGCAGGTCGCCGCGCATCGCGGCAAATGCCTCATCGTCAATCTGCCCGGCAAACCCGCCGCCATCGACGTCTGTCTCTATGCCGTTTTCCCCGCCGTTCCCTATTGTCTCGATCTTCTTGGCGCGGCGCGGATCGAGACCGATCCCGCCATCCTCTCGTCTTTCCGGCCGAAATCCTGATGCGCGCACGACCTTCACCCACCGCCGCGGAAGTCGCCGCCGAGCGCTTCGAAGCGCTGACCGCGGCTTATACGCCGTTGCCTAACATTCCCGACGAATTCGTCACGGCCGACGGCTGGCGGCGGACACATTGGGTGAAGTTTCTCGAGGCGCTCGCCGAACTCGGCGCCGAAGAGATCGAGCGGCGCTTTGCGACCGCCGACCGGCACATCCGCGACACGGGAGTCTCCTACCGCGCCTACGGCGATACCAGCGAGCGCGCCTGGCCGCTGAGTCATCTGCCGCTGCTCATCGAAGCGGCGGAATGGCAGGAGATCGCAGCGGGGGTGACGCAGCGCGCGACGCTTCTCGAAGCGGTGCTCGCCGACATCTACGGCGGGGGTAGCCTCGTGTCGGACGGCGATCTGCCAGCCGCCGCGGTCGCTGGCTGCGCGGATTTTCTACTGCCGCTCGAAGGCCTGACGCCGCCGGGCGGCCGTTATCTCTATCTTTATGCGGCGGATCTCGGCCGCGGCCCGGACGGAAGCTGGTGGGTGATCGGCGACCGCAC
>JASHSB010000013.1 GCA_030036945.1 Methylovirgula sp.
ACGCTCTCGGCGACGAGCCTGCTGCACCTCTTGACCGAAATCGGCGAAAGCATCGCGCGCGCGGGCTGCCGCAAGCTCGTTCTGCTGAATTCGCACGGCGGGAACGTGCCGCTGCTCAATCTTGCGGCGCACGATCTGCGCGCCCGCCTCGATATGTTCGTTGTCATGACGACGTGGCACCGGTTCGGCTATCCGGACGGACTCTTTTCGGCCGAGGAACTGGCGCACGGCATCCATGCCGGGGACGTCGAGACATCGCTGATGCTGAGCTTCCGTCCCGACCTCGTGCGCCGCGACGCGCTCAACGATTTTGCTTCGCAAGGCAAGGCTATCGAATCCGACTTCACCTGGCTGCGGATCGGCCGCCCGACCGGCTTCGGCTGGATGGCCCAAGATCTTTCCTCCTCGGGTGCATTGGGCAACGCGGCCGCGGCGAGCGCCGAAAAGGGCGAGGCGTCGGCCGACTACGGCGCAACGGCCTTCGTCGAACTGTTGCAGGACGTCGAGGCGTTTGACTTGGCGCGGCTGCGCGAGCCGCCGGGGGAATGAGCGGCTAGGCGCGCCAGGGATAGGTCCAGGTTTCCGTCAGCGCCCGCGTGCCGGCGCGCAGAAAGGCGCGCAGATCGGTCGATTGGCCGAGATCGAGTTGCAGATCGATCGTGGCGCGAAACCCGTCGATATGCGGGTTGGGAACGATCCAAGAGCGCAGGATCTTGCCTTGGCTGGTGCTCGGGACGACCTCCACCAACCGCGGATCCTGGGCGTAGAAGGCAAGATCGCCGCCAGCGAAATCGACGATGAAGCGATGCGAGCCGGGTTCGATCGGCTCCGCCGAGCCCAGCGCCTTGGGCGCCGTCTGGTAGGTTCCGACGACGCGGCCATTGGGCGAGAGCCGCTCGAAGGAAAGGCTCGAGGTGATCCGATAGGCATAGTTGTGGCCGGCATTCGGCCCGTTCTTGGGAACGAAGGAAGCGACGATATTGTCGCTGGCCTCATCCGAAGTCGGGAGCTCGATGAGCTCGATCTCCCCCTCGCCCCAACTACCGTGCGGCTCGATGAAATAGCTCGGTCGCAGTTCGTAGCCGAGATCGAGATCCTGATAATGGTCGAAATTGCGGTCGCGCTGCAGCAGCCCGAAGCCATGTACCTCATGATCGAGGAAGGTCGAGACCGCCGGGCTCGGCGGATTGCGCAGCGGCCGCCAGATCCATTCGCCGGTTGCCGAATTGACGAGCAGGCCGTCGGAATCGTGCAGTTCGCGGCGAAAATCGTCGTTATAGCGATGGTCGTTCTCGCCGATGAAGAACATCGAGGAAAGCGGCGCGAGACCGAACTTCACCGCGCTGTCGCGCGGGAAGAGAGTCATCGTAACCTCCACCGCCGAATCGACTCCCGGATAGAGATCGAAGCGATAGGCGCCGGTCGCCGCGGCGCCGTCGAGAAGCGCATAGATCGCCGCATGGGCGACGTTGGGCTGCGGCGTGTCGACCCAGAATTCGCGAAAGAACGGAAATTCCTCTCCCGGTCCCCCGGCGTTGACGGCCAACCCGCGCGCCGAGAGCCCATAGCGCTGGCCGCGACTGAGAAAGCGAAAATAGCTCGCTCCCAGAAAAGCGATCACCTCGTCGAAGACGGCCGGGTTGTTGAGCGGGAAATGCAGGCGGAATCCGGCGAAGCCGAGATTGATCGGGAGAGGCGTATCGAGCTTGGCATGGCCGTAATCGAAGAGGTCGGTCGTGTACGGGATCGGCGTCGGGATGCCGTCGCGGATCGTGTTGACCGTCACCGGGCGCAGAAAGAGGTGGCCGAGGTGAAAGAGCTCCAGACGGAACAGACTGCCGGGGAAATTCAGGAACGCCTTGTCGGGGTGAAAGCGGATATCGCGCCAAGTGTCGAAATCGAAATTCTTCAGAGGATCCGGTAAAGCCGGCGGTGCGCTGTCGAACGGCGCCGCGGCAAGCGCCTGGGCGCGGCGCACGACGTCGGCGTAGCCGAATTGCGGCGGCTCGGCGGGCGCGACCTGCGCCGACGGCCGATCCATCGTTAACGCCAGCGCAGCGGATACGAAGGCGCCCCGCGCGAAAAGCGGATGGGCGAGAAGCGAGCGGGCGAGAAACGCGGCGAGCTTGCGGCGGGTAAGTTCGGCCATGATCCGTGTACGCAGGATGCGGATGCGCAGGATTGCAGGAGAGTCACTCGCCCGCTGCACCGCTATGAGCCGTAGTCGGCTTTGCCTGGACCGGCAAGCCCGCCAATGTCGTCATTTCGGAGTCGGAATTGCGACGCCGTCGGCGGCCGCCTCCGGCAACCTCGCGATCGACCGAAAAAAAAACTTGTAATGTGCGCGGATCTTCTTATTTTCTGTTTCGCCCACTTTCGCACGTGCCTGTGGTCGTGTGTCGATGAGCGGGGATCCGGACAAGAGGCCGGTTAACCGCTCGTAAAGATCGATAGCCGGAGGCAAACCGGCGAACCCCGCCGAACGGGGGACGCGACTTAAAGCAACGACGGACCGGGCTTTTTCGTCTCTGCCAGTTTCCAAATCTGGCTAACCGAAGAGGCTTGTCTCTCTTGCCGGGCGTGCGGAACGGGAATTCATCCCATTCCAAGCGAAGGCGATGATGCTTCAAACGGCAGCGTCTGCCGCGCGACTCATAGCCTAACGGCGCAGCATCTGACACCGCTTGCCCAAAAGGCGGGTTGGCGTCACCGGCGGCGGTAGATCGAAGCGACGGCGTCTCCACAACCCGTCGCCGAAGTCCTCGCCACCACCCGAAGCTTGGTTCGCATGCGCGGCTCCGGCCGCCTTCGAAGGGATGCCGCGATGACCGATCGTATCCTCGAATTTCTGCGCAGCCGACGCGAGGATGGGCCCTGCCTCGTCCTCGACCTCGAAGTCGTGCGCGACAACTATCTGGCCTTCGCCAAGGCGCTGCCCGACACCCGGGTCTACTATGCGGTCAAGGCCAATCCGGACCCGCAGATTCTCGAACTCCTGGTGCAGCTCGGCTCGTCCTTCGACACGGCTTCGCTCGCCGAGATCCAACAGGTGCTTGCCGCAGGCGCCGGGCCGGAGCGGATCAGCTACGGCAATACAATCAAGAAGGAGCGCGACATCGCCCGGGCCTACGAGCTCGGCGTGCGGCTGTTCGCGGTCGATTGCGAAGCCGAGGTCGAAAAGATCTCGCGTGCGGCGCCCGGCGCTCGCGTTTTCTGCCGTATCCTCTGCGACAACAACGGCGCCGAATGGCCGCTGTCGCGCAAATTCGGCTGCGCGCCGGCGATGGCGGCGCGAGTGCTGGAACGCGCCCACAGCCTGGGCCTCGTTGCCTACGGGCTTTCCTTCCATGTCGGCTCGCAGCAGCCCAATCCGAAGAGCTGGGACCGCGCGCTCAAAGCGTCGGCGGCGATCTTCCGCGACCTGGCGGAGCGGGGTATCGGCCTTCAGATGGTCAACCTGGGAGGCGGCTTTCCGGCCAAGTACCTGAAGGACATGCCGGCGGTGAAGACCTACGGACAGGCGATCTTCCGGGCGCTGCGCAAGCATTTCGGCAACCGCATCCCAGAGACCATCATCGAACCGGGCCGCGGCCTCGTCGGCAATGCCGGCGTGATCGAAGCCGAGGTCGTGCTGATCTCGCGGAAGTCGGACGATGACCCGCTGCGTTGGGTCTATCTCGACATCGGCAAGTTCAACGGCTTGGCCGAGACGATGGACGAGATGATCCGCTATCCGATCCGCACGCCGTTCGACTCCGATCCGATGGAGCCGTGCGTGATTGCCGGGCCCTCCTGCGACTCGGTCGACGTGCTCTACGAAAAGCAACCCTATCCGCTGCCGGTCAGCCTGGAGATCGGCTCGAAAGTGCTGATCGAGGGGACAGGGGCCTATACGGCGACGTATTCGTCGGTCAGCTTCAACGGTTTCGCGCCGCTGAAATCGTATGTGATTTGAGCCGGTGCACGCCCGGATCGGCGATCCGGGCGTGTGGTCTCGCGCGCCGTTTGTCGAACGCTAGTGGATTACATGCTCGACGACGGCTCGTTTCGACGCCTTGTCTTTGAGCCGGCGCAGGCGTCGTACCGTTCCCTTGAGCAGGCCGCGCAGAGTGCGGCGGGCGAGTTCGTACGCAACGGCCATGGAAAATCGCTTGCCGCCGGCGTCGCCGGCGACCAAGACATCGGCGAGCGTCATGCGCTGCCTCCAGAGATGATCGATCATCGGGTGATCGGCCGTGGCGCAGGAATCAACGAGCGCCACGCCTCTGTCGGCGAGTAGCGTATGGCTCAATTCCAAGGTCAGGAGCACGCCGGGCGAAAAAGCGGCGAAAGCTTCGTCGTAAGCTATTTTCCAAAAGAAGGCCCGGTCGCCGCTCTTCAGCACGATCGCCATGGCGACCGGCCTGCCGGCGCAATCGAGCCTCGCGATCCGGCATTTCCGCTCGCCTGCCAATGCGCCGACGACATCCTTGGCAAAATTTGCTTGTGCCGGCGATTTCAGGAGGGCGGTACCGCGCCGGCCCTTCCAGCCCTTTGCCTCGAGCGCCAGAAAACGCTCGGCTTCGATGGCGAGTTCTTCCGGTTCGCTCGGCAATCGGAAACGCACCGCGCCTTCGGCCTCGAGTCGCCGGCGCGCGCCGCGGAGATTTTTGCGGCGTTTGGATCGAAACGACTCTTCGAGACCGCGATCCTGACCCGCAGCGGCCGTGAGCACAGCGCGTCGATGGACGGCGAATCGATGCACGGGGCGTCCCTCGGCAGCGGCCAACGCAATCAGGAGGCGGGCGGTGGGTCCGTCTCGCGGAAGTGACGGAAACATGAGCCCCGCCGATTTTGGCTCTCGCCACCGTAAGAAGCCGAAGATAGCCGCAAGCGCCTCCTCGCCGCGATCGCGGTCGAGCAGCGGCGTGCCTAGAGGCGCTTGCGCATGCGTCCAGAACCGGGCGAAGGGCAGGAAGGGCCGTGGCAGCGCGACCGGGCAAAGGCCCAGCAGTTTGCGGCGCGCAGCGCTCTCCCAAACCAGAATGAAATGCGGCGGATGGCCTTTGGCCAAGTGGCGCGCGGCAGCAAGCGCGAAACCGGGTTCGAGAAAAACGTTAGGTTCTAGACAATTGGCGGCAAGTTGGCGCCATTCGCCGACGTAAGCCGACGCGGTGTCCGAGCTTAAGATTTCTACGTTGAGCTTTTCCATGAACGAAATCGCCGCTTTTTCGGCCGCAGCAGTGCCCATCGTCGCCTCGGATCTCCTTCGAAGCTCGGCGGCTCAGCCCAGATGCTCGCTGTCGGCGAGCGTAATACGCAGTTCGAAGCTCTTGAACTGCGAGAAGATGCGCCATAGCCATTCCCTGATGCCGGCGCGCACGACGAGCGACATATTGGTCGGCGGCACCAGCAGGAAACGCGACAGCGAGAAGCCCGGCTCCTCGATCTTCTGCAGAAGCAACGGATCGAGCGCTGCGATCTTGAAGCTGCGGCCCGACGGATAGCGGTTGAATTCCTCGCGCCGTTCGACGCCCGGCACCGCCCCGTCGTTCACGACAAGGACGAATTGCACGTCCGGATAGCGTTCGACGAGCCGCGCCGCCGCTTCGACCGAGCGCGCCGTGCCGTCGGCGACAAAGAGGAAGATCGGCTCGACATCGAGTTTGCGCGCCTCGGCGATGAATTCGGTCTGGTCCAAAAGCGCGAAGAAGCCCTCCAGCGAGCGGTGCCAAAGATCGACAATTTTCGGAACCCCGTCGGCCACGAGCAAGGGATCGATCAGCGCCATTTGGCCTTGAATCGTGTTCACGTCGGAGGCGACGACCTCCTGCGGAAAACGCATCGCGAAACTCGGCTCGTGCGTGTCGGTGTCAAAACCGACGAACGTGCGGTCGCTCAATAGAAAATAATCGGCCAACAGGCGCGCGGTCATGGTCTTCCCGGCGCGTCCGCCGAGCGAACAGATAATGAAGGCGAGCGTCGGATTCTTCATGGCGGAAGGATTCGGGCCGCGACCGCATTCGCAGTGCCGTCGGGCCGGCGCCGCGCGGTTCCGACCCTATCGCGGCTCAGATCCGACCATTGACAAAATCGAGTAAACGAATCCGGTTGAACTCTTCCGCGTTCTTGCTCTGCCATGTGCGCACGTACCCACGCAGGGTGAAGGAATGCTGGGCCGGCTCGCCGCCGGCGGTCTTATTGGCAACGAAAGTGGACCACGGCGTGCCCGCCAGATCGACCTGTTCGTAAGCCATCGCGTTGAGCTTGGAAATCGTCACGTCGCCGGCGCTCTTCACCTTGCCGAAATAGCTCTGCAGTGTGGCCGGATCCCAATCGAAGAACGTCGAATCGTTAATGTAGTTCTTCACGAGAAAATAGTTCGCATCCGTGACGAACGGCGCCGTCTCCGCGATCTCGTCCAGCGAAGCGAGCGACGGGCCCAGAATATGGAACAGCACGAAATTGACCTCGCCGGCCTTCATCGCGTCGAAAAAGCCGACGTCGCGCAGCGCCTCGAGGCTGCTCATCAGCGCGCCGGCGCGCGTGTCGAGTACCGTGACCCGCACCTGCGAGGTGGCGAGCGTATCGAGAATCCGCATCTGATCCGGAGTCTGGGTGATATCCACCACCTCGGTCGTTTGCGGATGAAAACGCTTCAGCGTGCCGCGCGGGTACTCGGTATCGAAAGCGCGCGCCAAAATGTTATTGGTGGCAAAATAATCGAGCAAAGCGCGCGACACCGTGGTCTTGCCGACGCCGCCTTTGTCGGCGCCCACCATGATCAACGTCGGCTTCGTCCGATTGCGCCCCGTTCCAGGGGCAACGGCCGAAGCTTCCGCCGCGGATGTCGAACCCCTTCGCCGTGCAGGTTTATGAGTGTGCGTCATGAGCCAATTATACCACCTTAGCGACAGCGCTGAATATAGGCGCGTTACAGAAAATCGGCGCCCGACGCGGTTGCCGGGAGGGTCGGGTTCTTCTTCGCCTTATGCGTTCATCACGGATTTAATACAACGATCACTTATCTTGCCGGGAAGCCACGAGAGAAGCACTATTCGGGGCGCGCGCCACGAGCGCGTCGATCCGATCGCGTTCACGTTTGAAGTCGGCTAGCATTTTGCCGTCGAATTCGCGCGTGCGCGCTAGCTTCACGCGCATCGGATCGACGAAGTGACCGTTAACCAGCACTTCATAATGGAGATGCGGTCCCGTCGCGAGCCCGGTCTGCCCCAGATAGCCGATGACCTGACCCTGCCGCACGTGCAGGCCTTCCTTGATGCCGCGGGCGAAGCCGGAGAGGTGGTTGTACGTCGTCGTGTAGCCGTTGGCATGCTGAATCGCGATGCGCCGGCCGTAGCCCGCGTCCCAGCCGGCCTCTGCGATGGTACCGTTGCCCGCCGCGAAGATCGGCGCGCCGATCGGCGCCGCCCAATCGACGCCGGTGTGCAGCCGCGTATAGCCGAGGATCGGATGAAACCGCATCCCGAACGGCGAAGTCACCCTGCCGCCGACGATCGGCGTGCGGATCAGGAATTTTCGCGACGATCTGCCGTTCTCGTCGTAGAAATCGACGAGCCCGTCGTCCGGCGTCTGATACCGGTAGTAGCGATACGTCTCGTTGTGCGCGACGATCGCTGCGTAGAGAAGTTCGTTGCGCTGCTCGCCGTCCTCGCCGTTGTCGTACAAAGCCTCGAACGAATCGCCGCTCGAAACCGGCCGCTGGAAATCCACGTCGTTGGCGAAAATACGCACCAGCTCGTCGACAATCGGCTTGGGGATCTGTTGTTTGAGCGCGGTCTCGTAAAACGAGTCATAAAGCTGCATTCCACCGCCTTGATCGTCCTCGTCATCGTCGGTGGAATTCTTCGCCTCGCCTTCCGCGTCGCCGACCCGCATGTAGTCGCCGCGATCGGTGATGGCGATGGTGGTTTCCAGCGTCTCGTCGTTGTAGACCGAGAGACG
>JASHSB010000121.1 GCA_030036945.1 Methylovirgula sp.
GCGCGGGTCCCGATCCACGTCGGCATCATCATGGACGGCAACGGCCGTTGGGCCTTGAACCGGGGATTGCCGCGCATCGAAGGCCACCGGCGCGGCGTCGAGGCATTGCGCATCACGGTGCGCGCGGCGATCGAGTTCGGGCTGCGCTATCTCACCGTCTATAGTTTCTCGGCGGAGAATTGGAGCCGGCCGGTCGAGGAAGTCAGCGACCTCATGGGTCTTCTCAAGCGATTCATCCGCAACGATCTCGCCGAGCTGAAAAGCGCCGGCGTCAAGATCAAAGTGATCGGCGATCGTGCCAATCTCAATTCGGATATCCTTGCTCTTCTACGGGAAGCCGAAGCCGCGACCTGCGGGAATGCCCACCTCAACCTCGTCGTCGCCTTCAATTACGGCAGCCGTCAGGAGATCGCCGCCGCGGCGCGGCTGATGGCCGCAAAGGTGGCCGCGGGCTTGATCGATCCCGGGGAAATCGACGTCGACCTATTGACCCAACATCTCGATACGGCCGGCATTCCCGATCCCGATCTCATTATCCGCACGTCCGGCGAGCAGCGGCTTTCGAATTTCCTGATGTGGCAGGCCGCCTATAGTGAATTCGTGTTCCTGCCGATCCATTGGCCGGACTTCGACCGTCAGGCCCTGGCTGATGCGCTCGCGCAGTTCTCGGCGCGCGAACGCCGGTTCGGCGGCGTGACCTTGTCTGGCGAGGATGCTAAGGTCGGCGGATGATGGAACCCGCCGAGGGGCCGGAACTGCGGCCCGACGATGGTCCGATCGAAGGCGGGCCGCCGAGTCTTGCCGCGCGCCTTACCGATTTGGGGCCGCGTGTGGGTTCCTCGGCAATCTTGGTCGCCATCGCGATCTTGAGCTTGCGGGTTGGCGGCGCGTTATTCGTCCTCGTGTGGCTCGCGGCGGCGCTCGTCGCCCACTTCGAATGGCAGCGGATCGTCGGCGGCGCGCGGCAAGCGACGCGGCTGGCGATCGGTTCCGGGGCGTTGGTCGTCGTCGCGATTCTGATCGGCACGATCGGCGCCAATTTGGCGGTATTGACGATCTGCCTTGCGGCGCTTGCGGTGGGCGGCTCGGCCGATCCGGGCCGGCGCGGCTGGTCGGGGATCGGCGTCCTTTATGCCGGCAGCCTGATCATCGCGGTCGTGACGTTGCGCATGTCGTTTCCGTTCGGGCCGCGCGCCATCGCTTGGTTGTTTGCCGTCGTCTGGGGCACGGACATCGCCGCGTATTTCGCCGGACGGCTGATCGGCGGCCCGAAGTTCCTGCCGCAGATCTCGCCGTCGAAGACCTGGGCCGGAACGGCTTTGGGAATTGTCGGCGGAGCGTTGATCGGATCCTTGTTCCTGGCGCTTGCCGCGCGGCTTACGCGGCTCGAGACGCCGGCGCCCAATTTCGCGCCGTTCCTCCTGGGACTCGCCACGGCCGGCGTGGCGCAGGCTGGCGATCTCTTCGAATCCTGGATGAAGCGGCGGTTCGGCGCCAAGGATTCGAGCAATTTCATTCCCGGGCACGGCGGCCTGATGGACCGTCTCGACGGATTTATCGCCGCCGCCGTTTGGGCCGCGTGTCTCGGCGCCTCGCGCGGTTTTCCGTCATCGGCCGAAGGCCTGTTCCACTGGATGTGAGGCATGCTACACGCCGAACGTAAGCCCAATGCGGGATACGAAGCCGCGCCGCGTTCCGTCGTCATCTTGGGGGCGACGGGATCGATCGGCAAATCCACGGCCGACATCATTGCGGACTCGAACGGGGCGTTGCGCGTGGCGGCGGTCGCCGGGGGGCGCGATCCGACCGGGCTTGCCCGCGTGGCGCGCGATCTCGGCGCCGAATTTGCCGCCTTGGCGGACGAGAGCGGCTACGCCGAATTGAAACAGGCCTTGGCCGGCACCGGCATCAAAGCGGCGGCGGGGCGCGCCGCGGTCATCGAGGCGGCGCTGCATCCGGCCGAGATCGTGATGGCGGCGATCGTCGGCACCGCCGGGGTCGAGCCGACCTTCGCGGCGCTTGCGGCCGGACGCAGCGTGGCGCTCGCCAACAAAGAATGCCTCGTCTGCGCCGGTTCGGCGTTCGTTCGCCAAGCCGCGGCGCTTGGTACGCGTCTTCTGCCGGTCGACAGCGAACACAATGCCGTCTTTCAGGCGCTCGGCGGTGCCGATCCGGAAACAGTCGAAAAGATCGTGCTCACCGCCTCCGGCGGCCCGTTCCGCACCTGGACGGCGCAAGCCATCGCCAAAGCGAGTCCGGAGCAGGCCTTGCAGCATCCCAACTGGTCGATGGGCCCGAAGGTGACGATCGACTCCGCGGGCCTGATGAACAAGGGCCTCGAACTCATCGAAGCCCACCATCTGTTCGGCATGGAGGCGGAACGCCTCGAAGTCCTCGTCCATCCCCAATCGATCGTTCACGGCTTGGTCGCGTTTCGCGACGGAGCGGTGAGCGCCGGTTTGGCGGCGCCCGACATGCGCGTGCCGATCGCCCATTGCCTCTTTTACCCGCAACGGCCGAAGACGATGGCGCGCCGCTTCGATCTCGCGGAAATCGGCCAATTGAACTTCGAACGGCCGGATTCTGCACGGTTTCCGGCTTTGCGGCTGGCGCGCGATTGCTTAAAGCACGGGCATGGGCTGCCGACCGTCCTCAATGCCGCCAATGAGGTGGCCGTCGAGGCGTTTCTTGGCCGGCGGATTTCCTTCGGCGATATCGCCCGACTGGCGGAGCGCTGCTGCGACGTCGCGGTCCGCGAGGGCCTGAGCCGCGAACCCCAATCCGTTGAGGACGCGCTCGCCGTTGACCATATGGGCAGAGAAAGAGCGCATGCCCTCTTGGCTGAGCTGGCGGCTTCCGGCATGTTAACGATTCACTAACCAAACTTGGCCGGTGCGCGCCTGGCGCGCACCATGCGGCGGC
>JASHSB010000014.1 GCA_030036945.1 Methylovirgula sp.
GCCGTAAGCCCCGAAGTCGCCCGCGTCATGGCGGAAGGCGCGCTGGCGCATTCCGCCGCCACGATCGCGCTGGCCGTGACCGGCATTGCCGGCCCGGACGGCGGTTCGGTCGAAAAGCCGGTCGGGCTGGTCTATTTCGGCTATGGCCGCGCCGGCGCGACCAAATGTATCGAGAAACGCTACGGTGATCGCGGCCGGTTCGGCATACGCCTGGCGGCAGTCGCCACCGCGCTCGATCTGCTGGCCAACGCGTCTTAGGCGGCGGCGCCGTAGACCAAGTCGGCACGGCTTTCAAAAGCGTCGGCAAACCGGCGAAATGCCGCTTCGAACATTCCGCCGACCAGCAAAGCGAAAGCGCGGTTCTTGAGCTCGTAAGCAATATCGAATTCGACAGCGCTGGAGTTCGCCTTTACTTCATTGAATTTCCATCGATTCTCAAGATGGCGGAAAGGCCCGCTGATATATTCGACAAGAATTTCACGTTTGTCCCGGTCCAAGGTCACGCGGCTCGTAAAGCTCTCCCGGATCGCTCTGTAGCCGACCTGCATGTCGGCAACGAGCACCTCGCGCCCGTCCGGCAAGAGGCTGCGCCCGCGCACCTTGAGGTCGCGGCAAAGCGGCAGGAATTTCGGATAGGATTCCACGTCCGCGACGAGATTGAACATCGCGGCGGCCGGATGCGAAACAATGCGGCTCGTATGAAACCTGGGCATGATTCGTAGATAGGATAGCGCGCCCTGGTTAAAACAGGATGCAAATTCAATTCCGCGCTTTGCGAAACCATGTCGCAGCGCGGCAATCAAAGAGCAGCCTGAGCCTGCCGCCGGGCCTTCAGCTTCGCGAAATCCTCGACCGCGTGGTAGGACGAACGCGTCAGCGGAGAAGCGGAGACGAGCAAAAACCCTTTGGCGAGCGCGATCTCTTCCAGTGCCTTAAATTCTTCCGGGCTCACGAACGACACCACGGGATGATGCTTTTTGGTCGGCTGAAGATACTGACCGACCGTGAGAAAATCGACGTCGGCGCTACGCAAATCGTCCATGACCTGCAGCACCTCGTGATGGCCTTCGCCGAGCCCCACCATGATCCCGGATTTGGTGAACGTGCAAGGATTGAGCTCCTTGGCCCGCTGCAACAGACGCAGCGAATGAAAATAGCGCGCCCCAGGCCGCACGCTCGGATAAAGCGACGCGACGGTCTCGAGATTGTGGTTGAAAATGTCGGGCTTGGCGCCAACCACTTTTTCGAGCGCGCCGGGCTTGCGCAGAAAGTCGGGCGTCAAAACCTCGATGGTGGTCGCCGGGCTTTGCGCGCGAACGGCGGCAATGACGCGCGCGAAATGCTCTGCCCCGCCGTCGTCGAGATCGTCGCGATCGACCGAGGTGACGACCACATGCGTGAGGCCGAGTTCGGCGACAGCCTCGGCAAGGCGCGCCGGCTCGTGCAGATCGGGCGCGCCTGGCATTCCCGTCTTCACGTTGCAGAAGGCGCAGGCGCGCGTGCACGTATCGCCGAGGATCATGAACGTGGCGTGTTTCTTCTCCCAACATTCGCCGACGTTCGGGCAACCCGCCTCCTCGCAGACGGTGACGAGCTTATGACCGCGCAGAATGTCGCGCGTCGCCGCCCATCCTGCCGAGCCCGGCGCCTGGGCGCGAATCCAATTGGGTTTCGGCGCGCCGATCCGATCGGGCCGATGCGTTTTCTCCGGATGACGAAGCACCCTGCCGGCACCCAGATCGAAAACCATGCTCATCTCCGCAACGGGTCCCTCCAAATATGGCTCGCCCTTTGACTGGCGTCGAGCGCGCTTTCGGGCAGCGTCTCGTCGGATGCGCGCGGCGATCCGTAGCTCAGCGGGCTTGCGGGTCGAGGAAGACGATGAGATCGTTCTTGTCGGCCTTGCCGAGTCGGGCGCGCGCTTCCTCGTCGAGGAGATCGCGGTCGACCGTCATGCCGCTCAACAGCGCGACCCGGCGCGCCCACCGCGTCCGTTCGGCGGTGAGATTCGTCAGGTTTGTCCGCAAGCCGGCGATCTGCCGCTCATAGACCTCGTTAGTCTTGAGGCCGCGATCGTCGTTGACCGCATGCCGGATGAAATAGGCATCGGCGGCGCCTGAAAAGGCGTAGAGCAGCAGCGGATAGAGAACGGCGCGAAGCCGCCGACGCGCGACCATCCGCCGAACCTTACCGATTGCGGTTAGCGATCGATTAAGGCACGGCAAGCAGGTAGCGGATCCTTCCCCTTCGGGGGAAGGGATTGTCAGGCCAGCTGCTTGAAAGCCCCGCGCCCGGCGTAGCGGGCGTCCTTGCCGAGTTCCTCTTCGATCCGGATGAGCTGATTATATTTGGCGAGCCGGTCGGAGCGCGCCAGCGAGCCGGTCTTGATCTGCCCGCCGTTGGTCGCGACGACGAGGTCAGCGATGGTCGAATCCTCTGTCTCGCCGGAGCGGTGCGAGAACACCGTGGTATAGCCGGCGCGCTGCGCCAATTCGACCGCAGCCAGCGTTTCGGTCAGCGTGCCGATCTGGTTGACCTTGATCAGCACCGAATTGGCGACGCCTTTGGCAATCCCTTCGGCGATCTTCTCGACGTTGGTGACGAAATTGTCGTCGCCGACGAGCTGGTATTTGTCGCCGATAAGATCGGTGAGAATCTTCCAACCTTCCCAATCGTCCTCGGCCATCCCGTCCTCGATATCGATGATCGGATAGGTCGAGGCGAGCTTGGCGAGATATTGCGCCTGTTCCTCGATGGAACGGGTCTTGCCCTCGCCCTTGTAGACGTATTTGCCGTCCTCGAAGAGCTCGCTTGCGGCGGGATCGATGCCGAGCGCGATGTCTTTGCCGGGCTTGAAGCCCGCCCCCTCGATCGCCTTGAGCACGAAATCGAGCGCCGCCTCGGCGGTCGGCAGATTGGGCGCGAAACCGCCCTCGTCGCCGACATTGGTGTTGAGGCCGGCCTTCTTGAGCGTGCTTTTGAGGTAATGGAGGACTTCCGCGCCCCAGCGGACCGCCTCCCGAACGGACGGCGCGCCGAGCGGCAGGATCAGAAATTCCTGGAAGTCGATCGGGTTGTCGGCATGCACGCCGCCGTTCAGGATGTTCATATGCGGGACCGGCAGGACGCGCGCCGTGACCCCGCCGACGTATCGGTAAAGCGGCAAACTGCTCGCGTCGGCCGCTGCCTTGGCGACGGCGAGCGACACGCCGAGAATGGCGTTGGCGCCGAGCCGCGCTTTGTTGGGCGTGCCGTCGAGTTTGATCAAAGCATCATCGATGCCGACCTGGTCTTCGGCGTCCATGCCGCCGAGCGCGTCGAAAATGTCGCGATTGACCGCCTCGACCGCCTTCAACACGCCCTTGCCGCCGAACCGCGCCTTGTCGCCGTCGCGCAATTCGACGGCTTCGAGCGTGCCGGTCGAAGCGCCGGAAGGCACGGCCGCCCGGCCGAACGAACCGTCTTCGAGGGTCGCGTCGACCTCGACGGTCGGGTTGCCGCGGCTATCCAAAATCTCGCGGGCGGCGATGTCCACGATCGCAGTCATTTTCGATCCTTTCGGCTGAAGTCGCCGGCTGTTCTACGCCGAAGCGCGCGGCGAAAAAAGGGGCGGAAGGAGGCGGGGCATCTGTACCGATTCAAGGAAATTCCGCCCGACGGACGGCGGATTACGGCTGCTGGTGCGAATTCGCGCGTCCGCCGAGCGCATCATGCGCGGCTTCAAGTCTCATCATCGATCTGCGGTGCGTGGTGTCCGGGCAAGCGGTTTCTCCGCGGGAATTCGGAGATGACGAAATTCGCGTCCGCCCGTTCAACAATAATCGAAGAGCGATCGCTTTCGGCGGCGCGCCGACCCTCGCTCCGAAGGTGCAACAATGGGTTTCGTTGCGCACGACGCCGTGGGACCCGTGAGAAAACCGATCTCTCATTTGTTCGGATATTTCTCGCCACAGTTGCATCGAGCGGCGATTTGAATTCGGAAATCGTTTTGTTGCCCAAATGTCACATTCCCTTCCAATCTGTGGAAAATTCCTTTCGGAACAATCAACTTCCACTTAAACGGCATGGTATCGTCGGACGAAGCGAGATGCCGTGAGCATTAGACCCGCAATGCGCTTAGAGACCGTTTGAGAATAGTGATTCCCTGGGCGGTCGGATCGTGATTCACACTATGCATGTGGACCGATCAGACGCGAGGCCGCATGGCCGCGATCGAGCGGAAGACCAAGCGCTATCCGACCGATCTCACCGACGAGGAATGGGACCGTATCTCACCGCTGCTGCCGAAGCCCAGCCGGCGCGGGCGC
>JASHSB010000122.1 GCA_030036945.1 Methylovirgula sp.
TACGAGCCGCCGATCGGGGAGCCGCCGTGTCGCGGAAAGCTCCGGCCGGCCTGGTAAGCTTGCCCCTTGCGGCAGCGTTACGAGATCGCCGGGCCGGGCAAGAATCGGCGCCCTAAACTGCGCCGAGGGCGCCAGAGCGCCGGCGACGACGGGCTCGTAATAGCCGGTAACAAAGCCCGGCATCGGCGCGACGGCAAAAGCCTCGAAATGCGCTTCGAAAAAACGCCGCGCGGCGGTTGGCGTGGAAACGGATTCGGCAAGCGCGGCGCGGAAAACCTCAAGCAGCGCCGCCGCGGCGGCTCGCGCCGGGCGCAGCGGCAAACGGCGTTCGAGGACCGCCGCCGCTTGTCGGGCAAAAACGCGAAAGGCATCGAGATGATCGTCGCCGGCAAATCCGTCGATTTCCGCGAAGCTGCGCGGCGCGAGCGACGCCCTCGGCAAAGCGGAAGCGGCAAAAACCGGCTCCATGTCAACTTCTCGTGCCGTTGCGAGGCGCGCGACGCTCCCCGCCGGCAACTTAGCCGCATTGAAAGGCGCCTGCGAAGCAACCCGCGGATGAAGGCACCGGCTAATGTCCGGTCTGCGTCGCGGCGAGTTTCCAGTTGGGATCGCGCGAGGAGACGTCGCGGGCAAACGTCCAGATATCGGCCGTATCGGCGCTGTGTTCGGGATCGCCGCTGATCACCGCCCCCGATTTGTCGCGCGTGGCGCTGACCAGTTCAGCGGAAAAGCGCAAGGTGATCTGCGCGAACTTGCCACGCATACTGGCTTCTTCGATCGTCACCTGATCGATCGAGGCGACGCGCGTCGTCATACTCTCGCCGCGGCTTTCGCGTCCCGCGACGGCTGCCGAAAAACTGTCGAATACGTCTTTGTCGAGCAAATTCTGCAACGTTTGGAGATCGCCGGCGGCGAAGGCCGTTACGATCATTTCGTAGGCGGTTTTCGCGCCGCGCAGAAACGGATCGATCGTGAAGCCCGGGCTTGCGGCGGCGATCGCATCGAGGCCTTCGGCCGTCTTCGAGCCGGGTTCGGCATAGGGCCGCCAACGATCCGTACCGGCCTCGATTGCGGGACGCGTCGCCACGCCGGGAAGCGGCACGACCTTGCCGTCTTCGACCGGGCGGCGCAAAAACGGCGCCGACGGAGGCTTTTCGCTGCCGGTGCGCGTGCCGAGAACGGAGCGAAGTTTCCACAAGACGAAAATCGCCAAAAGCGCGAAGATGATCGTCGAAGCGTCCAGCGGATCGTGCATGCGCGGTCCCAATCGTGGCGTGCCGAAAGCTTCTAGCATATAGGCTGGCCGGCCGCGAACCGCAGCCCCGCGACGCTCGGAGAGACGATGATGCCGTTTGCCGCGATCTTGCTTTTCGGACTGGGCCTCTGGATTTTCGGCGAGATCTTTGTCTTCGGGCTGGTCACCGCCGCGATCGGGCTCGGCGGCGCAATCCTTCTCACGCTGTTGACGAGTTTGCTCGGCGCCGTATTGCTGCGCCGGCTCGGCCGCGCGGCACGCCAAGAACTCAAAGCGGTCCTCAAGGACGGCGCCGTCCGCCTCCCGCCGCGCGCGTTGGAAAGCGGCGTTCTCGCCGCGCTCGGCGGCGTTCTACTCATTCTACCGGGCTTTCTCTCCGACTGCGCGGGGCTTGCGCTGCTGGCGCCGACGCTGCGCCGGCCCGCCCCGCCTGCGAAACCCGACGTGATCGACCTCTCCCCACGCGATTGGCGGCACATCGACGAGCACGATCGGAGCTGAGCGCGCGGCTTGTTCGCGACATCCATCCGTGCTACCGGCGAGCCTCGGATAAATGCGGAGAACGACATGGCGGACGGGAACGGCGGCACGACAAATACCGCGCCCACGCTCAACGCGCTGGTGCAATATACGAAGGATTTTTCCTTCGAGAATCCGAACACGCCCCGCTCGCTGGGGCCGCAGGCTAAACCGCCACAGATCTCCATCCAGGTGAACGTCAATGCCCGGCAAGTCGCACCGACCGACTACGAGGTCGAGCTGCTGCTGGAAGGTTCAGCCGGCGAAGGCGCCGATACGCTGTTCAAATTCGAGCTGAATTACGCCGGGCTCTTCCGCGTCGCGAATATCCCGCAGAACGACGTCCATCCGGTAATCATGATCGAATGCCCGCGGCTTTTGTTTCCGTTTGCGCGGCAGATCATTGCCGAGGCGGTACGCGGCGGCGGCTTTCCGCCGCTTTATATCGACCCCATCGACTTTGCGACGCTCTATCGCCGCCGGATGGAAGAAACGGCCGCCAAGTCCGATGCCCCGGCCGCGTCAACGTAGAAGTCGTCGCGCGCATCGAAGCGCGCGGCATTCCGGGTTCGATTTTGCCTAGGGCGCCGGAACGGTTTCCGCCGGAGGTGTCGGCGCAACCGGCAGCGGCGGAGTTTCCGGCGTGTGCGCGAGCGGATAATTGCGCCAGATCGCCTTTTGGCCGAGGCGAGCGACGAACGCGGCGTGCGCCGCGAGTTCCGCCGCGTCGATGCGCGGCGCCAGCGCCGCCGGGCGGGCGAGGCGCGCCGCGCCGTCGCTGTTGACGCGTGCCGTCGCGGCCGTTTGCAATACGAAGCTCGCCTGGCGTCCGCCGGTCAACTCCGCATAGACTTCGGCGAGAATTTCGGCGTCGAGCAGCGCGCCGTGTTTGGTGCGGCGGCTTACGTCGATACTATAACGTTGGCAGAGCGCGTCGAGACTGTTGGGCACGCCGGGATGGCGGCGGCGCGCCAACGTCAGCGTATCGACGACCCGTTCTATGCCGATCGCGGCACGGCCGTGCGCGGCAAGTTCGGCGTTGAGGAAACGGACGTCGAACTCGGCATTGTGAGCGACGAGCATCGCTTCGCCGAGAAACGCAACGAAACGCTCGACGATGTCGCGGAACTTCGGCTTGCCGGCGAGAAATTCGGCGGAGATTCCGTGTACGCGGAATGCCTCCTCCGGCACGTCGCGTTCGGGATCGAGATATTCGTGGAAAGTCTGGCCGGTGGGAATCGCGTTGAAGAGTTCGACGCAGCCGATCTCGACGATCCGATGGCCGTTCGCCGGATCGAGCCCGGTCGTCTCGGTGTCGATAACGATTTCCCGCATCGCTTCGTCTCTATCGCGCCGTGCCGATTTTACGCAGCAGCGCGCGAATCTGCCGCTCGGTATCTCCCATTCCCGCGCTCGTGTCGATGCGGAAATCGGCGCGGCGGCGTTTCTCGGCATCCGGCATTTGCCGCGCCAGTATGGCGGCGAGCTTTTCTTCCGTCATGTCCGGACGTGCCGCGATCCGCGCCTTTTGCACCGCTTCGGAAGCGGTGACGAGCAGCACGGCGTCGACCTCGCTTTCCGCGCCCGTCTCGAAAAGCAGCGGCAGATCGAGGACGACGATACGTTCGCCGGCGGCGCGGGCCGCGGCGAGGAAAGCTTCGCGATCGGCGCGGACGAGGGGATGGACGATCGCTTCGAGACGCGCCATGGCGGCCGGATCGCCGACGACCCGCGCCGCGAGCGCTGCGCGGTCCACTGCCCCGTCGCGCACCGTGCCGGGAAAGGCGGCTTCGACGAGCGGCGCCGCCGCGCCGCAGTAGAGCGCATGTACGGCCGCGTCGGAATCGTGCACCTTGACGCCGACGGCGCGGAACATCGCGGCGGCGGTCGATTTGCCCACGCCGATCGAACCGGTGAGCCCGAGGACGAACATCAGCGCTTGCCCTCGATGTCGGCGACAATCCGGGCGCGGAGCGCGGGCGTTACGCGTGGGCGCACGTCGAACCAATGCGTGAATCCGGGTACCGCCTGGTACAGCAGCATGCCGAGCCCGCCCGACGTCCTCAGTCCCCGGCGGCGGGCGGCGGCGAGCAGCGCCGTTTCGAGTGGCACATAGACGATGTCGGCGACTACGGCGTGATCCGGCAAAGGAGCAAGATCGATTTCGAGCGGCGGCTGGCCCACCATGCCAAGCGAGGTCGCGTTGACGAGAAGATCGACGTTGGTGAGCGCGTTCGGCAAGTCGCCGGGATCGGCAAGCTCGATCGAACCGTCGAAACGGGAGCGCAGCTCTTCGCTACGCGCCTTGGTGCGGTTGACGACGACGATCCGCCGCGCGCCGCGCGACAGGAGCGCGTAGACGATGGCGCGCGCCGCGCCTCCGGCGCCCAGCACCGCCGTTTTTTTGAGTGTTTTTCCCCAGCCCGGCACGTCTTCGTCGAGGGAAGCGAGAAAGCCCATAACATCGGTGTTTTCGCCGTGCAGTTTGCCACTCTCCATCCATAAGGTATTCACAGCTTGCAGCCGCGCCGCGGTCGGCGTCGTCGCGGCGCAGGCCGCAAAGGCCTTTTCCTTGTGGGGGATCGTCACGTTGCCGCCGACGAAGCCGCGCTCCGCGAACGTCGCAAGAAACCCTTCGAGTTCCTGCGGCGGCAGGGCGATGCGTTCATACGCGCCCTCGATGCGCAGTTCGTCGAGCCAGGTTGCGTGGATGAGCGGCGAACGCGATTGGGCGACAGGCCAGCCGATGATGAAGGCGCGCGGTATCATTCCGCGAGACTGCCTTCCCGGCGCAGAAATGCAAGCAGCGGAAGCAGCGGCAGGCCGAGGATCGTGGTGTGATCGCCTTCGATCCGTTCGAAAAGCTGGATGCCGAGCGCTTCGACCTGATAGGCGCCGACGCTGGCCAAGGCCTGCTCCCCAGCCGCGGCAAGATAGCGTTCGATGAATTCCGCGTCGAATTCGCGACAGGTAAGCCTGGCGCTTTCAACCGTCTCGAAGAGCACGCGCTCGGCGCGCGCCGCCGCGATCGCCGAATGCAGCATATGAGCGCGGCCGGAAAGGCGCATGAGCTGCGCCTTCGCCTCGGCAAGATCGCGCGGCTTGGCAAATATTTCGCCGTCGAGCGCCAAAACTTGGTCGGCGCCGACGACCAGACGATCGGGATAGGCGGCGGCCCCGGCAAGCGCTTTGGCGCGCGCCAGATGCGCGGCCACCTCGCCCGGGCTTTCCTTGCGAAGCGGCGCCGCAAGCGCCCGCTCGTCAAGCTCCGCGGCGACGGCCTCGAAAGGAACGCCGGCGGCAGCGAGCAGCGCGCGGCGCGCGGCACTCTTCGAGGCGAGCAAAATCGGCGCGTCGCCGCGCCAGAGATCGGCGGATGCCATCAAGATCCCGTTCATCGCGTCGTTCAAGCCGGCGCCGCGTCTTCGAAGCCGCAGGACGGTCATTATACCGCGGGCAGGCTGCGGTGCGCTTTGTAAAGGTCGAGGATCGCCGCTGCCGTTTCTTCAATCGAGCGCCGGGTGACGTCGATAACCGGCCAGCCGTGATGCGCGAAGAGCTTGCGCGATTTGACGATTTCGTCGTGTACCGCGACGGGATCGACGTAAGTGGGATCGGCTATCGAATGTATCGATTCAAGCCGGTTCTGACGCACCTGTACGAGCCGTTCGGCCGAAGCAACGAGCCCGACGATCAGCGGCTTCTTCAAATTGAAGATCGATTTCGGCAACGGTGTATCCGGCACGATTGGTACGTTGGCCGTCTTGATCCCGCGGTTGGCGAGATAGATGCTCGTCGGCGTCTTCGAGGTCCGGCTGACTCCGATCAGCACTACGTCAGCATCCTCGTAGCTTTCCCACAGCTGCCCGTCGTCATGCGCCATCGTATAGTTCAGCGCGTCGATGCGGCCGAAATAATGCGCGTCGAGCATGTGCTGCGCGCCCGGCTTCGGATTGGCGGCGGTACCGAGGTAGGCTTGGAAAAGATTGAGGATCGGCTGCAATACCGAAAGAGACGGAACGCCGATTTCCCGGCAGGCGGTCTCCAGCCGTCGCGCTAGCGCTGC
>JASHSB010000123.1 GCA_030036945.1 Methylovirgula sp.
AGCGCTTTCCGCGGCGCCAGCCGGCGCTGAACACGCCCGATCCCAGCTATCACGGCGCGATCTGGACGGAAGCGGCCAAGCCGCTCGGACCCATCGCCTACGTTCTCAAGGCGCGCACCACGCTGTTGCGCGATCTTGGTCCCGTTCTCTCGCCGTTCAATGCCTTTCTCACGTTGCAGGGCATCGAAACGCTGCCGCTGCGCATCGAGCGCCACGTCGAGAACACCAACCGGGTCGCCGCTTATCTTGCCAAGCATCCCGAGGTGACCAAGGTCATTCACCCGTCCGTGCAAACCGGGATCACGCGGGCACGCGCCGACAAATACCTCAACGGCAGATACGGCGGACTGGTCGGTTTCGAGCTCGCCGGCGGCCGCGAGGCTGGACGCCGCTTCATCGACGGGCTTGAACTTCTCTACCATGTCGCCAACATCGGCGACGCGCGCAGTCTCGCCATTCACCCGGCGACAACCACCCATTCGCAGCTTTCGGTCGAAGACCGGCTCGCCACCGGCGTCTCCGAAGGCTACGTGCGCCTGTCGATCGGCATCGAACATGTCGACGACATTCTTGCCGACCTGGAGCGTGGCTTCGCCGCGGCGCGCACGATTGCCCGCGCCGCCTAGCCCTTCCGTTTCGGGCCCGCATCTCTATCTATGGGTTAGCGATGTCTTCGGAGAAAGCTCACGTGACGCTCGTCTCTTCCGCTCCTGATCCCGCGCCGCCGCTGCGCCAAGTCTTCTCGGACGACGGCCTCTGGAAGCGGCTGCGCGACGAAGCAAACGACGTACTGGCGCGCGAGCCAATTTTGGCGCCGCTCGTACTTACCGCGGTCGTCAACCGCCACTCCTTCGAAGAGGCGGTCATTCATCGTATCGCCTTGCGGCTTGCCAATCCGACGGTTGCGGCGGACTTGATCGCCGATGCGTTTCTCGCGGCGCTGCGCGCCGATCCGAGCATCGGCAAAGGCTTTCGCGCCGATATCGCCGCCGTCGTCGATCGCGATCCGGCCTGTACGCGGCTGATTGAGCCCCTACTCTACTTTAAAGGATTCCAAGCGATCCAAACGCATCGCCTGGCGCATTGGCTGTGGAACGACAATCAGCGGGACTTGGCGCTTTATCTGCAAAGCCGATCTTCCGATCTCTTCCAGACCGACATTCATCCGGCGGCGCGTTTCGGACACGGCATTTTCCTCGACCATGCGACCGGCCTCGTCGTCGGCGCGACCAGCGTCGTCGAGGACGACGTGTCGATCCTGCAAAACGTGACGCTGGGCGGCACCGGCAAAGAGAGCGGTGATCGGCATCCGAAGGTACGGCACGGCGTCATGATCGGCGCCGGCGCCAAGATCCTCGGCAACATCGAAATCGGCCACTGCTCGCGCGTCGCGGCTGGCTCCGTCGTGCTGAGCCCGGTGCCACCAAATTCGACCGTCGCCGGGGTTCCGGCCAAGGTCGTAGGCAGCGCCGGCTGTCCGGAGCCGGCCCGCGACATGAACCAGATCCTCAGCCAGCTTGCCTACGATTCGTTCAGCTATTCGATCTGACGGCGCGGGCTTCGCGCTTCACGGCACGATGTCGAACGTCTTACTGTCGAAGCCGTAGCGCGGGATCTGCACGTAGCTGCCATTTATAAAGACCGGGACTTTATGAACCTTGACGTTGGTCACCGACATTTTTCCGGTCTTGGTGTCTAGCCAGAAATCGATGTCGTAGAACTGGTCCGTAGTGCCCGCCTTCCGGAAGTCGGTGCAAGCGAAATATTGTCCGTCCGCCTTCAGGCGGCGAACCGGCTGATGAACGTCGACGAAGTTCAACGGAATCTCTTGTCCAGTCTTGTCGTCCTTGAGCGTCAGTATTCCGTTCCGTGCCGTCGTTTGGATGTAGCCGTCGATCGCCGACATGATCTCCCAACTGCGCTTCTGCTCGGTCTGGCCCGGATGTTCGGAAGCCGGGATCCACCACCAGGGCTTCGGCTGGCGTTCGATCATGCTCCAGGTATTGCCGTCCTTTTCCGGCGTCTCGTAGATGCGGGTCTCCAGGACCTTAAGGTTGCCGTCCTGCGGCGCGATCCAAAAGTCGACGAGGTATTGCTCGGCCGGATCGGCCTTGGCGTGGAAAATCACGTCCGGAAAGAAGCCATAGCCGTCGAGCGTGCGTGTAAAATCGACCTTGTCGTAAATGAGCGGGATCGACGTATTCGTCACCGGATCGTCGACGACGAAAATGCCGCCGTTCTTGGCGGATTGATCCTTGATCAGTTTGTCGATGTAGGTCTGCGCGTCGTCGGAAGTGAATTTCTCCATCTCTTTGGCGATCGCGTCCATGTCGTTGGCCGCGTACATGTCGGTCGCTTTTTGAATGTTGTCTTCCGGCGCCTTCAAGAATTCGCGCATCGAATCTTGGCTCGAGAAACAATAGAGCTTGCCCTCTTTGCTCGTCCAATTGATCTTGCAGTCGGTTTTGATCCGCTGCCGATTGACGAGCCCCTCCGCGCAGTACCCGCCGAATTCGGGTTCGACCGCAAGGGCGAGGACCGGAAAAATAAGCAGAAACACCGCGGCGAGCGGCAAAAACCACGCCGGTCC
>JASHSB010000124.1 GCA_030036945.1 Methylovirgula sp.
GGCTCGAACGGCCTGCCGCACGGCATGGCGATCAAATACCATCTCAAAGACGGCAGCGAGACCGACATGGTGCTCGTTTCGCTCAAATTTTTCCCGGTATCGACCGGCGCCGGCTTCCGCGATTTCCTGCTCGCGGCGGCTGCCAGTCCTCCGACCGCGCCCAAACCGACGCCGCTCGATCTCTTTTTCAAGAGTCATCCGATCGCGCCCGCCGCGCTCGGCTCGACGTCGACGCCGGACAGTTTCGCGGACGAGCAATATAACGGGATCGACGCCTTCGTCTTCGTCGACAAGGTAGGCAAGAAACAGCCGGTGCGCTACATGATGATGCCGGAAAAGCTCGTGCATATCGATCCCCAAGAAGCGGCCAAGAAGCCGGCCGATTTCCTGATCGACGACATCGTTGCGCGCGTCGGCAAAGGGCCCGTGACCTTTCATCTGACGGCGCAATTGGCGGCACCGGGCGATCAGACCAAGGACCCGACGCAGGTGTGGCCGCAGGACCGCAAAGTGGTCGAACTCGGCGTGCTCACGATCGACAAGCTCGTGCCAGACAGTTTGGAAGCCCAAAAGAAGCTGCTCTTCCTGCCCGGCGCGCTTACTCCCGGGATCGAGCAGTCCGACGATCCGCTGATTGACGTGCGCGACGGCGCCTACGTGGTGTCTTACGGACGCCGCTCGCAGTGAGCCGATCGATTGAATTCGGGTTGCGATCGGCGCGGCATTTGCGTGCCTTCCCGGCAAGCGTGTCATGAATCCGCCGCTCGCTGCTGTCGTCGCCGTCGCCGAGAACGGTGTCATCGGGCTCGACAATCGCCTGCCTTGGCACATTTCGAGCGATCTGAAACGTTTCAAGGCACTGACGCTCGGCAAACCGGTCATCATGGGGCGCAAGACGTTTGTTTCGCTCGGCCGCGCGCTGCCGGGCCGCGAAACCGTCGTGGTGACGCGTGACGCCGCTTTCGCGGCGCCGCCCGGCGTGTTTGTCGCGGCGGACGTCGAGGCCGCCCTTCAGCTCGCCGAGCGGCGCGCGCAGGCGCTCGGCGCCGACGAAATCGTCGTCGCCGGCGGCGGCGAGATTTTCGCGGCGCTGCTCGACCGCATCGATCGGCTTTACCTGACTTTGGTAGCGCTCGCCCCGCCGGGCGATGCCTTCTTTCCGCCCATCGACGCGTCCAAATGGCGGGAGATACGCCGGCAGGACCATGCGGCGGAAAAAGGCGACGAAGCCGCCTTTGCGTTTGTCGAATATGTTCGGCGCGAACCCTAGAATTCGCCTCGTAAACCGCCGCGCTGCGGGGCTTTCGTGCGCGTTCAATTGGTTCTATGAGGGGGCGCGGTTTCGCGATGCCGTTTGGCACACGACCGGCGCGCGGCAAATGGCCGGAGTTCTCAACAAACGGGAACGCGAATGCCCTGGAGCAGCGACGGTAAAGGCGGCGGGTCCTGGCAGCCGGGCAATCCCGGCCCCTGGGGAAAAGCGAACGGCCCGATCGACCTCGAGGAATGGCTGCGGCACGGCCAGGGCCGGCTGCGGAAGTTGCTGCCGGGCGGCGGTCTCGGCGGCCGCAGCCTGCTGGCCCTCGCGCTAATCGGCGTTTTGCTCTGGCTCTTGTCCGGCTTCTATATCGTCGAGCCGAACGAAGTCGGCCTGAACATGATCTTCGGCCGCTATACGGGCAAGACCCAGTCGGGCCTCAATTACAATTTGCCGTTCCCGATCGGCTCGGTCGACAAGCTGCAGGTCACCAACCGCAACCTCATCAACGTCGGATTCGCCTATCGCCAGGATGCGCAAAATCCCGATCAGCAGACGCAAGTCGACGTGCCGGAAGAAAGCCTGATGCTGACCGGCGACCAGAACATCGCCGACGTAAAATTCGTCGTCATCTGGCAGATCGATCCGGTGCGGCCGGAAGATTACGCCTTCAACATCGCCAATCCGCAGGACACCGTGAAGGCGGTGGCCGAAAGTGCCATGCGCCAGGTTGTCGGCCACAGTCTGATCCGCAAGATTCTCACCGCCGAACGCAAGGTGATCGAACCCGAGGTCCAGGATCTCATGCAAAGGATCCTGAACAGTTACAAGGCCGGCGTTCTCGTTCTCCAGGTGCAGTTGCAATCGGTCGATCCGCCCGAACAGGTCATCGCCGCTTTCCGCGACGTAACGGCGGCGCAGCAGGATCGCGACCGCATGCGCAACGAAGCGGAGGCCTATGCCAACCGCGTGGTGCCGACCGCGCGCGGCCAGGCTGCCGCCATCCTCCAGCAGGCGCAAGGCTATCGCCTGCAGACGGTGGCGCAGGCGACCGGCCAGGCGTCGCGTTTCGACCAGGTCTATGCGCAATACAAGAACGCGCCGGCGGTGACGCGCGAACGCATGTATCTCGAAACGATGGAAAAAGTGTTCGGCGCATCCAACAAGGTGATCCTCGACGAGCCGGGCGGTCAGAGCGTCGTGCCCTATCTGCCGCTCCCCCAGCTCGCACCGCAGTCGGCCGAGGGAGAGCAGAAATGAGCGGCACGGCGCGCTATTCGATCATCATCGTCACCGCGCTGGCGATCGTCGTCGCCTTTGCTTCGACGTTCACCGTGGCGCAGACCGAGCAGGCGTTGGTTCTTCAATTCGGCAGCCCGGTCGCTGGGCGCGGCCTGGTCACCGAACCGGGCCTTCATTTCAAGATTCCGTTTATCGAGAACGTCGTGTTGCTCGACAAACGCATTCTCAGCATCGAAACGCCGACCCAGGAAGTGCTCGCCTCCGACAATACGCGCGTCGAGGTCGATTCCTTCCTGCGCTATCGCATCGTCGATCCGCTGAAATTCTACCAGACGGTGGGAAGCGTCGACCAGGCGGAGAACCAGCTCGGTTTCATCCTCAATTCGGCGGTGCGCCGCGTCCTCGGCGACGCCGATCTTGCCGAGATTGTCAGCGGCGAACGCGAAATCTTGATGGGTCGCATTCTTAAGGAGGTCAATCAGGAGACGGCCAAGCTAGGCGTTCTGGCGGTCGACGTGCGCATCCGGCGCGCCGATCTGCCCGAGCAGATCTCCGAGAAGGTTTATAGCCGAATGCAAAGCGAATGGGCGCGCGACGCGGCGACCTATCGGGCGCAAGGCTCCGAACAGGCGCAGACGATCACCGCTACGGCCGACCGCGACGCCGTCGTGCTGCGCGCCGACGCGCAGCGCCAAGCCGATCAGATTCGCGGCGAGGGCGACGCCGAACGCAATCGCATCTTCGCGGCGGCATACGGGAAAGATCCGGATTTCTTCGCCTTCTATCGTTCGATGCAAGCTTACGAAACGGGTCTGCCGCCCGCCAATACGCGCTTCGTGCTCACCCCGAAATCGGCGTTCTTCCGCTTCTTCGCGGCGCCCGCGCCGGCGGCGACGGCGATACAAACGCCCGCCAGCGCAGCTACGGCGTCGCATTAGGACGCAGGCTCCACACGGTTTCGGCATCGAGATTCGCAATACCAGAAGAATTTGCTTGGATGCCGCGGTTTTGAACGTCCGTACTGGACGCGTTCGAATTGCCGTCCGTTTCTCAATCTGGCGTATCCGCATTCAATGCGATAGCCTTGCGGACAGCGCTGTAGGCCCACCGAGTTTGCGCGGTGGCCGCGAGTCACAGTCGAAATCCGGCGAACGTCGCGCGGGAGATTTTGTATGGTTCGGACGGCAACGGGTTTTGCACTGGCGGTGGGCTTCGCCCTGCTCCTGACGGTCGGCGTGCCCGCGGCACGCGCCGGCCACGCGCCGGATTCCTTCGCCGATCTCGCCGCGCAGGTGAGCGACGCCGTGGTCAACATTTCGGCGACGCAGACCTACGAAGAGCAAAGCGCCGGCGGCGAGCCGGAACTCGATCCCGGAACTCCGTTCGACGATCTCTTCGACGAATTCTTCCGGCACCGCCAGGAGCAAGGCGGCGACAGCGATCAACTGCTCAATCCGCGCGAGCGCAGATCCAACTCGCTGGGTTCGGGCTTTGTGATCGATCCTTCCGGCATCATCGTCACCAACAATCACGTCATTGCCGATTCGGACGACGTGACGGTGATCTTTGCCGACGGCACGAAATTGCGTGCCCAAATGATCGGCAAAGATACAAAGGTCGATGTCGCCGTGCTCAAGGTGAAATCCAGCAAGCCGTTGAAAGCGGTGAAATTCGGCGACAGCGACAAGATGCGGGTCGGCAATTGGGTGATCGCGGTCGGCAATCCTTTCGGGCTTGGCGGAAGCGTAACGGCCGGCATCGTCTCGGCGCGCAACCGGGATATCGATTCCGGCCCTTACGACGATTACATCCAGACCGACGCGGCGATCAACAAAGGCAATTCCGGCGGACCGCTGTTTAACATGGACGGCGAAGTAATCGGCATCAACACCGCGATCCTGTCGCCTTCCGGCGGTTCGATCGGAATCGGCTTCGCGACGCCTTCCAACACGGTCGTGCCGATCATCGATCAATTGCGCAAATACGGCGAAACCCGGCGCGGCTGGCTCGGCGTGCGCATCCAGCCGATCGACGATTCGATCGCCGCAAGTCTCGATCTCGGCGAAGTGCACGGCGCGTTGGTCGCCGGAACCGACACCGACGGGCCGGCCGCCGAAGCAGGCATCGCGACCGGCGACGTGATCGTCAAGTTCGACGGCGCGCAGATCCAAGATGCGCACGAACTGCCGAAACTTGTCGCCGAGACGCCGGTCGGCAAGTCGGTCGAAATCGTGATCCTCCGCAAGGGCCGGGAGCTGACCAAGGCCGTTACGTTGGGACGCCTCGAAGACGGTGAAAAACAAGCTTCGCTGGTAACGAGCGGCCCCGCGCCGCAGCAAAGCCTGCCCAACGAAACGGTCCAAAAAAGCCTCGGCATGACGTTCGCGGGCCTCGACGGCAGCGCGCGCCTCAAATTCTCGATCAAGAACAGCGTCAGCGCGGGTGTTGTGGTGGCAGGCGTCGATTCCGATTCTCCTGCCGCCGAAAAAAATATCCGGCCCGGCGAGGTGATCCTAGAAATCAACCAAGAGCCGGTGTCGCGGCCGACCGATGTCGCCAAAAAGCTTAACGCGCTGAAGAGTGCCGGTAAAAAACTGGCACTTCTGCTGGTGGCAAACCCGGCGGGCGAAGAACGCTTCGTAGCGCTGGCCGTGCCCTGATCTCGCCGGATCGGCGGACCTCGCGACGATCGAGGCCCGCCAGTGCCTTGACAACGGGAGAGCCGGCGCCTATGTGCAAGGCGCTCTTAGCACTCTCGATGTAGGAGTGCTAACAATTTCAATCATTCCGCGAAGCACGCCCGCTTTGCGCAGAGTGTCCTTCCGGCAACCTTTCAAGGAAGCATGCAATGAAGTTCCGA
>JASHSB010000125.1 GCA_030036945.1 Methylovirgula sp.
AGGAAGGCCTCACCGTCCGCAAATGCCGCGGCCGTAAGCGCGCCTGCGGAGTCCGTGCGCCGATTTTGACCGACACACGGCCCAATGTGCGCTGGTCAGTCGACTTCGTGCACGACCAACTCGCCAGCGGCCGCCGGTTGCGGATTTTGAATGTGATCGATGACGTGACGAAGGAATGCCTTGCCGCGATCCCCGACCTTTCGATCTCCGGCCGGCGCGTGGCGCGAGAGCTGGCCTGGGTCATGGAATATCGCGGCCGACCCGAGATGATCGTTTCCGATCACGGCACCGAGTTCACTTCGAACGCCATGCTCGCCTTTACGCAGGAACGGCGGATCGCCTGGCACTTCATCGCTCCCGGCAAACCGATGCAGAACGGCATCTGCGAGGCATTCAACGGCCGGATGCGGGACGAGCTTTTGGAACGAGACGCTATTCTATGATCTCGATCATGCCCGCTGCGCTATCGCCCGGTGGGTCGCTGCTTACAACCAGGAACAGCCCCACTCGGCACTGGGATATCTCTCACCTGCCGCCTATGCGGCTTATCTCACCGCAACAGGCGATCGGCTGCGCCAACCTGACCCGCTCCGCCGCTCGCCTGTTGCTCCATCGGCGCACTTGCGCCAATCTCAACCCAAGACTCTGACCTCAGCTGGATGAATGACGGGGGTCACAGCAGTACGGAGTCCATACGCATTGCTCATGAAGGACTCTATTATTGGACATCGAAATTGCTGATGTCGCCCCGCATCTCATGCTACTTTTCGCGTAATCAAATACGAACGATGCTGCCGTTATATCCAACATCCTCTTACATTGCTCAACCAATTCATCGTGCGGGTCCGTGTCCATAGCGACCTCACGAGCTCCACTAGCAGGCGCGGCTTAGGTTTTCAGTACCGTGCTCGCACAAGACTGTTGACTTCGCCTACGGCCGGCGTTGTTTACTCCGCGATCGGTCGATCATTTCATTTGCGGGTCGTGCTGGATCGAGCAGTCGTGCAGCTTGTTCGGCACCCGACACTGGAAGCTGCTCGGGGTCAAGCATTCCGACCTGCACCAAAAGCGATGCTTGATCCCAGTAGATATGTTCGTAGGCGACATGGCCCGCTTCGTCAAAACCCATCACGACGACATGCGGCAATACGACCTTCCGGCCGGTTGCCGCCACACCCGGCAAATACGCGCGCATTTCACGGTCATGAGTAAAGCTCACGATCAATTCATCGACGACACGATTCCGTCCGACCGTGCGCGACAAAGGCCTGACCTCGACATCGTCAGGCCAATGACCGACGAAGTGATTGCGATAGAAGCTTTCAACCTGTGCCTTTCCGCTGCCCCCAGTGAGAGTCGGCACATGGGTAAGATAAGGCTCGGGGGTCATCGTGGCAATTGTCGCTGCGACGTCCTTGGTCACAAACTCCGCCTTGACATGCGCGTCGAAAACCGCGCCTAGATCATGATCCTTCATGCTAATCTTTGTCATGGTGAACGCTCCCACGTTCGAACCGTCCTCTCGCCGAGGCGCCACCCTCTCCCCGCTTCCAAGGGGCGTCAGCACCAGCCCCATGAGCCATCCGCCAAGATTTGGTCCAGACGCTAGGCGATCGGCCGAATTTAGCGCAGCGGTGCCCTTTTCTCCGGCGCTTCAGGCGTGCCAAGGATTCCGGCGCGATGCCTGCATAAGAAGCCAGCAATGCTGCGTAACCCTTCTTGAGGGCTCGACGGACGAAAAGCTAATTCACGATTTTCTTCTCACACGTTAAGCCTTTCGGCGACCTTATGGCCGATAGAGCCAAGTATGCCGAGCGCACCAAGACACTTTCCCTCCAAGTCACCAATAATACGGCTGGACAGAAGCAAAGATAAGCCAAAATCATAATGTAATCTGCAAAGCGTCGGGAGTAACAACTGAGGAGGGAATCATGTACGCAGTTATTCGTCACTATCACTACGCTCCGCAAGACGAGGCAGAAATCGAGCAGATGGTACGCGAAAAGTTCGTGCCGCTGATCAAGAAGGCGAAAGGGTTCGTGCGTTATTATTGGCTCAATGGAGGAAATGGCGAGTGCGCTTCTCTCAGCGTCTTCAAGGACAAAGCTGGCGCCGAGGAGTCAAATCATCTGGCTGCAGATTACGTCAGAAATCATTTGTCAAAGCGTCTCGTTCAGAAGCCGGAAATCATCGAAGGGCCAGTCAAAGCCCACGATTGAACACCGCTCGTAGGTCGCCGTTAGAGTCGTCGGCGCTTCGGACCCTATTAGGGGAGATCGGTCGTTCCGGAATATCCCGGATATGGAAGCTACGGCCGAGGGGCTAGAAGGGGCTTCCAGAACGAGCCGCCTGCCAAGCGCCGCGACTCCATTGCCAATTTCTCGACAGCGGGCGGCCGCTGGCGGGGGTGTTTCTATTTCGTCTTGAGCGAACACGATTTCACCCAGATGCAACAGCGCTACGGAACGAAGTCCGCGAGCACTACCGCGAGCGGCTCGGGGCCTACCTTGACTGATCCGGTAAACGGTCGATCGATGACAACGGCGATCAGAAGTTCCGATAAAATCAGAACCGCCAATAGGCCCGTCATGAGTACCTGGGCCCGCAGATTCCGCGTTCCGAAGAAGAACGTGAAGGCAATGGTCACAACAGCACCTCCGAAAAGGACTGCCCATACAATTCCTGGAACGACGCCCGCCGCTACGACGAGTCTGGCACGGCGTGCCTGTGTAAGCACGTCAAGCTGATAGAAAATTTCGGACATCAGAGCAGTATTGCTCTGATCGGAGGACTTGGATGCGAGCAAAGCCGCATAGATTGCGTTGAGCCTCTGCTGCGTTTGCTCGCTTGCAACGCCATGACCCATGGCAGGCCACTCGTCCGAAATCGCGGATTTGAGATAGCTCGTCAGCGCCCCGCCAAGGGCGGCTCCTTGGACCTGCCCGAGACCATTCGACAGATGATAGAGCGCCGCCGCAGCGCCACCCTCCTTCATGACAGTATCGTCGGCATCCGAATATTTCTGCCACACGACGATCACGGAAAAGGCAAGAAGGACGGCATAAAGCACACCGACGGTCGCGAACTTGAATCCGGCTACCTCGTTGTTAATGGTTAGCTTCTCAAGCGCCACGTAACGACGCACAAGCAACGGCCCCAGCATGGCGAGCGCTGTGCCAAGTCCAACCAAAATAATACTCGAAATCCAAAGTGGCGCGGAGGTGAGGAATAAGATCATCTCAGTTCTCCCTTGGTAAGTGCTCGGTACCGATTCGGCAATGGAGGTTGGGTCAGTACCCAGGCGCGGTGGGGATCCGCCGCCATCATAAAATATTTCGTCCACGATGGCTGCGACTTTAGGTAGGTCGTCGCCGCGTCGCATCCCGTTTCCCAAGCATCTTTCCAAATCTGCGATACGATTCAGCTACCCCCATCAACGCTTCGGCCATACACCGGGAATGATAAGACAATTGCATTCAGACCGTATCAATCTCATCTAAGCATGCGCCTCTCGCTGTCCTGGCGGTTGTCGCCTGCCTCGCCTTTCTTCCGAACGCGGTTTGATCGCGTCGCCTGACTACAGTAACAAAGTTTGTTCGGGTGGATAACTGATTGTCGTTCCTTCCACCCGAGCGAATGGCGTCAGCGTGTGGGTTCGATGCCCAATCTCCGAGAGTATCGCAACGACCGGTATGTTGCGCACCATCAGCGCTTACTCGGGAGACAGGTTTCCCGTCATCTCTCATTTCGAAAAGCACGAGTTGATTTCGGCGCGCGACGTTCCTTTGCTCCCGCCGAAATTTCAGAACGTCGCGCCAAAGATATCGCTTGCCGTCGATCTCGATATACCGGCGCATGTGAGCCCTCCATTGTTGGGCTCACCCAATGGTACCATGCGCTCGAAGCGCTAACGCTCGTCGATCATAGTCTCCCTCAATACGACTTCGCGCTTAGGACGGATGTTTCGATAGTACCGATCGGCTGTTTCCCGCCGATGCTAATGCCCTGGCGTCGCGCGATCACCAACCCCACGCGCATCCAATGACGATCGGCTTTGTGATCGTGACGCCGCGCTTCGCGTGATCGCCAACGAGTTTTAAGGCACATGCTCTAGAAAATGGAAAAGGTCTTCGTTGAACTGATGTGGATCTTGGAGGAAAGAGAAATGGCTCACCCCCGGCTGGATCAGTAGGCCGGCGCCGGGGATATGGGCGGCCATGAATTCCGTGTTCTCTCGTTTGATCGCCTCATCGTGATCCGCATCAACAATCCAAGTAGGAACTCGAATCTTCGCTAGGTCGGTGGCGGTCCAATGCGGCTGGGTTTGCCACATCTTTGTAATCTGCTCGACAAACGCCTTGTATTGCGTCGGCGTCGGCGAGAGGCGCTTGTACTCCTCTCCGGCCCTGGCGATGAACGTATTGAAGACCGGGCTTTCGGCGATGTCGGCGACACCGGATGGGTCGGAGTTCGCGGCAAAGGCGAAGAGCTTGGAGACGCGCTCCGGGTGATGCATGGCAATGTCGAGGCCGATAATGGCACCGTCGCTCCAACCCACAATCGCCGCCTTCTTAATCTTGAGATGATCCATAAGGCCGAGCACATCGGAAGCCATGAGATCGTAGCTATAGGGCCGCGCGTTGCGGTTACTGCGCCCATGGCCACGGCTATCCATGACAATGACCCGATAGCGCCTCTCCAGCGCCCGAACCTGGTTGCCCCAATAGTCTGAGTTTGCGAGACCGCCATGCAGCAGAAGAACAGGCCGCCCACGCCCGAATTCGGCGTACCAGATTTTGATACCGTTTACGGGCGCAAGGCCGCTGTGGAGCGCTTCGGGCAGCGTCGGCGTTGGCGGCAGTGCTAGCCACTGCGGAGCAGCACTCGCCGGCAGGCCGAACGCGCCGAACGCGAACAGGACAAGTGTAACGATAAGAGATCGAAAACGAGGCATTGCGTCCCTGTCGCCACGATCGAAAACTAAGATAATGTAGCGCTCAAGCTTTAGCATTCAGAAAATAATGCAACGCAATCATCCGGCAGCCGCCCGCATCGACAATCCTCAGCGTATCGCCGGCGGATTCGCTATCGCGATCGCCGTGCGCAAAAAAGTGCTCGCAGCTCATTTCCTCTCGGGGGAAAAGCTATGCCGCAGCGAAGGGGTGGCTGTGCCGTGCGCGGGCGTCTGATGTCTCATTGTCCCATCTCGACCATCGCCAAGCCGAGCAGGTAGACAACAGTTGCCAATTGGTAGCGTTCCGCAAGATGCTCGGCTCTCAAAAGTAGATCCGAAATTGTTTCGAGATCGTCGTTGGGCATCGGTGCTTTCATAACAAACCCTACGGATGCTTCTCATTCTCCGCGGCGCGATCGCCAGCAGCCTTGGCTGCCGCCTCACACATGTAAGTACCTTTCTTCGTAATCCCGTAACTATGCGTTCCCTTGAAATGATAGATGCCGGATCGCGTGTTTACCCAAACTACAATGTCGCTGGGACACGATGCCTGCGCCTGAGCTTCTGACGGGGAGACCGGAGATGTCCGAGCCGAGCGCGATTCCGGCTCTCGCGCTGCTGGCGGGGCAGTCGGCGCGGATTGAGGTGTGGCAGCAGGAGAAGGCGGCGCGCTCTCGCTAGGCTCCGCGGCAGGAGCAGCGCCAGACGCCGGAGGAGCCGATGGAGCCGATGGAGCCGCACCGGAAGAAGGAGAAGCACCGGAGCGACACGTTTCAATAAAGTCCTTCTTTCTCTGACCACTCGCCTTAATTGCTTCCTTGTTGGCTTTGTACTCGGACTCACATTCCTTTACGGTCTTACCGCCGTTTGAAGAAGCCGCGGGGGCCGGAGTAGATTCGGAAGGTGTGGGCGTCGGCGCCACCGCATTGCCGGTCGGAACCGTCTCTGTCCCTGCGCGACACCCTGCGACAAAGTCCTTCTTTTTCTCGCCCGCCGCTTTGATGGCTTCTTTGTTTGCCTTATATTCGGCGTCGCATTCCTTTGCGGTCTTGACACCGCCGGAGACCGTCGGCGCTCGGGAGCGGACGCGGGAGCCGTCGCCGCGCCGCTAGGGATCGTCTCCGTGCCGCCCCGGCACGCCTCGACGAAATCCTTCTTTTTCTCGCCTGACGCTTTGATAGCGTCCTTGTTCGCTGCGTATTCCGCGTTGCACTCCTTGACGGTTTTTGCCAAGGCGGGGACAGCCGCAAATGCAATCGCAAGTGAGATCGCACTAGCCGACGCCAAACGAGCGAACGAATACCGCATTGCTAGAGTCCGTTAGCAGGATCGCAAACGGTTTTAGCGCGCCCGTAGGCTGGCGCTAGGGAGCAAAGCGCTGATTGTTTCAAAGGCAATCTGGCTTGCACCATGCGCGTCACGCAGGCGAAGCGCCTTTTTTAAAGCGGGCGAGCTTGCTTGAAAACGAGGGTCTCTTAGGCATCAAGCGAGATGCTCTGGTGCGCGCTAGGCGCCGTATGCGCATCGTCAGCCGGCCCTTCGAACCGAAGGACAAACCCGAGCGTAAAGGCCGCTAGCGACAAAACCACAACGAGGGCCACGGAAATCCTGAATTGGCGGCGCGCGGCCCGAGAATCGTAATAGCGAACGAAACCCGCATCGGGCGCATGATCGAAGTGATCGACGATCGACATAGAATATCCCCCACCAATCGGTCCATTGGACCGAGTGTTAAGTCAGTCAGCTGCTGTCAGAAAATATCTGCGCGCCGATTACACTTCACACATCTGATAGCAATGCGGCGCGGTGCCGCATAGGCCGCCGCGTTGGCTCCCTCGTCTACATTCACTTCGAAACGGTGCTGGTCGCTACGACTTGATTCCCTTGCTTCAAAAGAACTTCTTCGGGAAAGTTGATGTTTGCGATTATGCGGAACAGTTCGCGCGCGAGTAAAAGAGTCGCAGCGCGCGAGCACTTTGCTGTCAGTACCTCGTACGATCGCGAAAGGCAGCTCTTCCATCATGCGATCTTTCGCACAAATAGAGAACAAAAGGTCCAGTCCAAAAGCGCCGCCTTCAAATGTTCTGCGGCAAGGTTACAGATGAGGGTAGCTAGCCGGCTAAACGGCACCCAATATCATATTGATATATCAATAACTTGCGTTTCTAGTGCGGCTCCTGCAGCCGCACCACGTGACACATAGATATTATATATCAGTACCTTAACGCATCTTCTTTCGAACGTGCATCACTGATCCGTTCGCGCGGCGGACCGCTCGCCGAATAAGTCTTTCGTTCTATCGCGCGCCGCGGCGGCGATTTCTATTGCCCTTTGCAAATCGGAATTGGCCGCGGCGCCGGCGGCGGATGATCCCGCTCATAGCGAGCAAGGAACGGATCGAGGGTTTCCTTCGACCAGAATTTTGGGGAGCCGATCTCCTTCAAACAGGACGCATTCCAATAGGATCCTGGAGACTGGCCCGCGGCGACCGCTCGCGCGACAGCTTCGATATCGGCTGCGTCCGGATAGACGTACAGCGTCGTCGGATCGTCCTTCACCATCGCGACGATCTCTCGCGCGTCGGATGGCGCCCAGCTTGTACAGCCGTCGCTACGGCCACCGGAGTAATCGATGAGGTTTCCCAATGGAACGTAGCCATCGCGGTTTGCATAGGGGCTGTGCGGATCCTTGCGAAGACATACTCCGCGCAACAAGACGGCCGCATGCCCGCCGATCTTGCGCTGGCGGGCATTTGCGGCCGCTCCCTGCCCGTCAAACTGGACAAACGTGCGGGTCAGCACCGCGTCGTCTCGGGCCGCGGTGCGGTAATAGCCTTTGAACGACGTTTTAGTCTCGCCCGTGACATAGACGCCACCGGCCGTCAGGTCGGAATCCATCGCATTGCCGAAATTTTTCGCGCAGCGTCTTCCGTTTGCGAAATTCGCGATTCCTTGCAGATCGCGTCCGCCGCCGTGGCCGGCCCAGATCGCACGAAACGATCGGTTGGACTCGCAGATCACGTAAAACCGGCGCCCCAATGTACCGTCGGGGAAAGTGCTGGGACGCGTCGCGTCCATGGCGAAGTAGCAGGGATTTTTAACCGCGCCGCGCGTCGCCTCGCGCAGGTAAAGCGCCCGCGCTCTCTGCAAGACCGGTTGCGCTATTTGACCGTCGGCTTCGCCGACATGGGCCCTCAGCCAAGCTGGGATAGTTGACGGCTGCTCGGCTGCGAGCGATCGCGACGCGGCGGGAACCATAAGAAAAAGACCGCAAAGGCCGAAGACGGCCGCGACGTTCAGAACGACAGACCTAAAACGCACGGGATCCATTCTCCTGTTCAAGCCTTTTGCCTCGGTCTGCGGCGTTGCCGTCGATCATACCGAGGCCCGCGGCAATCGCGATGGAGTTTTCTCCAGCGCGCCCGGGAGGTTTCTACACAAGAGACTGAGATCTAATACAACAAAATCCTGCGATTACGATCTCGGCTTCTCTCAAAGAGACGGCCCGCCGCCTCAAGACAAGAAACATCATGGGTGAACCGCAAGAAGAACATGGCGACCCGAACAGCCGCGCAGCGGGATTGCTCGCAATGAAGCGATCCCGCGCCGACCGGTCAACAGCGCGTTTCGCTTTTGTGCATCGTATCGCCGGTCGCTTCGTTGGTGACCGTTTTGCTGCGATGCTCGCAGCCGCCCGTATAACCGGCGCCGGGTCCGATCCGGACGCCGGCGACGCCCGGCACGCCGACGTAGGCGCCCGGAGGCGGTGGACTGTGCGTTGTGGTGGTTGTCGTTTCTTCGTCCTGCGCCGCAGCGGCGGAGATCCAAAGGATCGCGCTTGCCGCGATCGCCAGTTTGCCGAGCCCTTTCATCCTGACCTCCTTGCATCGTCCGGCCGCCTAAAAGCGATCGGTGCCTTAAGGAACGGCATTGACAAAATGGAGTTCCGCGCGCCGTACAGCCCACGCTGTCGAAGCTTTGCCGCACGCTTCAAGGTGCGCTCTACAATCGTCCGAGCAGCGCGAGAATGATGATGATGATGAGTAGCAGCCCGATGCCGCTCGACGGGTAATAGCCCCAGCCCGACGAATAGGGCCAGGTCGGCAAACCGCCGATCAGCAGCAGGATGAGGATGATAATGAGAATCGTCGAAAGCATGCTCGTTCCTCCCGCCCCGAGTTGGCGCCGGCGCGCAGGTTCGTTAGGTTTCGCTAACGGCAAGGCTTGCCGTGCGGTTCCGTTGCCTGCACGAGGTGGGTTACGCCGCTGCCATGTTCGAGGTTAGATGGCCGCCCCATCCGCATGGCGACGCAAGCGAGCCCACTTATGCTTTCGGCTCCGGCAGATTTAATCGAATATGCAATTCGCGCAATTGCTTGGGCGTTACCGGCGAAGGCGCGCCCATGAGCGGATCCTCGGCGCGCTGGTTCATCGGGAAGAGCACGACTTCGCGCAGATTCTCTTCGCCTGCGAGCAGCATGACGATGCGATCGATGCCCGGCGCGATACCGCCATGCGGCGGCGCGCCGTAATGGAAGGCGCGATACAGGCCGCCAAAACGTTTCTCGAGATCATCCTCGCTGTAGCCGGCCAGCGCGAAAGCTTTCTTCATGATGTCCGGCCGATGGTTGCGGATCGCGCCCGACGACAGTTCGACGCCGTTGCAGACAACATCGTACTGAAAGGCCTTGAGCGATAGGATCGTCGCCTTGTCCGCGGGATCGAGCGCCAGGAAGGCGTCGTGGCCGTAATTGGGCATGGAAAACGGATTGTGCGAGAAATCGATCTTTCCCTCTTCCTCGTTCCACTCGTACATCGGGAAATCCACGATCCAGCAGAACTGGAAGACATCGCTCCTCGAAAGACCAAGTTCGTTACCGATCTTGAGCCGCGCCGCGCCGGCAAGCCGCGCCGCCTTGCCCTCTTGATCGCAGACGAAGAACACCGCGTCGCCCGCACCGACGTTGGCTTTGGCGGCAATCGCTTGCTGCGCGGCCGCTGGAAGGAATTTCGCGATCGGGCTTTTGCCGGCAAGCTTGCCGTCCGTGGTCTCGAAAACTACGTAGCCCAGCCCCGGCGCGCCTTCGCCTTTCGCCCAATTGTTGAGCTTGTCGAAAAAAGAGCGCGGTTGCGCGCCGGCGCCCGATGCGGGGATGGCGCGCACCACGCCGCCCGTCTTGATAATATTCTTGAACGCGTTGAAGGTGACATCGTCGCGCGAGAACTCTTCCGTTACGTCGACGATGACGAGCGGGTTGCGCAAATCCGGTTTGTCGGAGCCGTATTTCAACAATGCCTCGGCATAAGGGATGCGCGGAAAGCTTGGCGTGACCGGCCGCCCGCCGCCGAACTCCTCGAACACGCCGCGCAGCACCGGTTCGACCGCCGCGAAGACGTCCTCCTGGGTAACGAAACTCATTTCGATGTCGAGCTGATAGAATTCGCCGGGACTGCGGTCGGCGCGCGCATCCTCGTCGCGAAAACAGGGCGCGATCTGGAAATAGCGGTCGAATCCCGCCGCCATGATGAGCTGCTTGAACTGCTGCGGCGCTTGCGGCAGCGCATAGAACTTGCCGGGATGCAGCCGCGACGGCACGAGGAAATCGCGCGCCCCTTCCGGGCTCGACGCCGTCAGGATCGGCGTCTGGAATTCGCAGAAGCCTTGCGCTTTCATGCGTGCGCGCAAACTGTCGACGATCCGGCCGCGCAAGAGGATATTGGCGTGCAGTTTTTCGCGGCGCAAATCGAGGAAGCGATATTTGAGCCGCATGTCCTCGGGATATTGCTGCTCGCCGAAGACCGGCAGCGGCAGCTCCGCGGCGGGACCGAGCACCTCGATGTCGCGGACGTAGACTTCGACGAGTCCAGTGGGCATCTCCGGATTTTCGGTTCCAGCCGGACGTTTGCGTACCGTGCCGTCGATTTTCACGACCCACTCGGAGCGCAATTTTTCGGCGCACGCGAAGGCCGGCGAGTCGGGATCGACGACGCATTGCGTGATCCCGTAATGGTCGCGCAGATCGATGAACAGCACGCCGCCGTGATCGCGGATGCGATGGCACCAGCCGGAAAGCCTGACCTCGGCGCCGGCGTCGGCCGTCCTGAGATCGTTGCACGTATGCGTCCGATAGCGATGCATGATGGATCGCGAATTTCGCGGCGTCTCCCGGCTCGAGCCGCTCCTTAGGACTTGTTCAAAGCGTCGAGCGCTTCGCCGAACCCGTGAAAGGTCATCGGGAAGGAAACTTCTTCGCCGGCCGCGTCCCGGAAAATAATGCTGCCGACCGAATTGAGGCCGTGCCAACGGTTAAGCGCGGCGTCGGTCAACAATGCATCCGCAAAACAGCCGCCCGGGATGCAGCGCACCCATTCGAGTTCGAGGCCCCATTTGTCGTTGGCGTCGGTACGGATGTGCACGGAACTGGGAAACGACACGTTATTCGGAAGCACCACGACGACGTGCAGGTCGCCGCTGCCGCCCGGCCGCCCGACCGAGATTTTGGCGATCGGCGCCGAGCGATCCTGGGCCTCGATCGTCTGGGAAACCTCGCAGGAATGCGCCGCGCCTTCCCGGCAGCGCAAGGACCAATCGCCGTAGTTGGTGGTCTTGATTGCCTCTTCCGGCTTGACCGGCTTGGACGCGGCAGGTTTGGGCGCGGGAGGTTTGGGAGCCGGTTTTGCCGGCGCGGCGGCCGGCGGCGCGGCAGGGGCCTGGGATGTGCCCGTTGTATTCTGCGCGTGGAGCGGGAGCGAAAATCCGGCCCCGAGGATAAGAACGGCAATGGCGAGACGGTACGACATGGGGCCCGATCGGCAATGGATGACGAGAGGCGCCTTCCATATACGAGAATTCGCAGGATCGATAGGGCGGCGAAAGTCGTAACCTTCCGGCCGCCACTTCGGGGGGCGCCCTCCCCCTGGCCGGGCGGTACCCTTTCCTTTATCTAGAAGCCTCATGAGCTTGATTACGACGAGTCGCGGGTTGGCCGAGGTCTGCCGCCGCGTCGCCCAACATCCGTTCATCACTGTCGACACCGAATTCCTCAGGGAAACGACCTTCTGGCCCAAACTCTGCGTCGTGCAACTCGCTTCGCCCGAGGAAGCGGTGGCGGTCGATGCCCTCGCCGAGGGATTAGATCTCGCTCCTTTTTTCGATTTGATGGCTGATCCAAAGCTCGTCAAAGTCTTTCACGCTGCACGGCAAGATATTGAAATCATGTGGAATCTCGCAAGGATCATCCCGGCGCCTTTGTTCGATACGCAGATTGCCGCCATGGTGTGCGGTTTCGGCGAGCAGATTTCCTACGGCGAACTCGCCCAAGCGATCGCCAAGGTGAGCCTCGATAAATCGTCGCGGTTCACCGATTGGTCGCGCCGCCCGCTCTCGGAGGCGCAGGTCCAATATGCGATCGCCGACGTGACCCATCTGCGCGACGTCTATGTCCATCTGCGCGACCGGCTGGAGGCGAGCGGCCGGCTCAGCTGGCTCGACGACGAGATGGCTCTGCTCACGTCGTCGGCAACTTACGAGCAGCATCCGGAAAGCGCCTGGGAGCGGTTTCGCAACCGGGTCCGCAAGCCTCGCGATCTTGCCGTCCTCATCGAGGTGGCGGCTTGGCGCGAGACCGAGGCGCAGAGCCGCGACGTGCCGCGCGGCCGAGTGCTGAAGGACGATACGCTGATGGAGATCGCCCTCGCCGCGCCGCGCACCGCCGAGGAGCTCGGCAATCTGCGCGCCTTTCCGCGCGGCATGGAGCGCTCGCGCGCCGGCATCGAGATTCTCGCCGCCGTGCATCGCGGTCTGGCGCGCGACCCAAAATCTTTGCCGAAGCTCGTCCGTGAGCGCCGCTCAGTCGGCGGCGGCGCGACCGTCGAACTCTTGAAGGTGCTGTTGCGCCAAGTCGGCGAGACGCACGGCGTCGCTCCCAAGATGATTGCCACGGCCGAGGACCTCGAAGCGCTCGCCGCCAACGATCGCGCCAACGTCCCGGCGCTCGCCGGCTGGCGGCGCGAGATCTTCGGCGAGAAGGCGCTGGAGTTGAAACACGGACGCCTCGCCCTTACCGTCGAGAACGGCAAAGTGGTGGCCCTCGAATGGCAGGAGCAGGCGGCGCAAGAGGTGTGAGGGGCGAGCCGGTCGCCGCCGCTCGGGCGGCCCTAATCGCCGATTGCGATGCTTGCCTCGCGGCCGATCAGCCGGGCGAGCTGCTTCAGCCGATTGCTGACTCGTTCGCTAGCCAGCGCCGCGAGATCCGACGGCAAGGTCAGCGTCAATTTCGACTTCGCGCAAAGCATCGGCGTGCGCGGCAGCACGCCCGCCATCGCCGCCGAGACGAGATAGGCTACCCGCGTCGCGCCCGCCAACAGCCGCGCCCGGTCGATCATCCGCGGCGGGACGAGCGCCCGGATGCGCGGATTGACGTCGGCGTCGAGCCCCAGATAGCGATACGACATCGCCAGCGCGATGAAGCAGCGCCCCTGATGGTCGATGCCGGTGAACGCCCCATTGGCGACGATACTAAGGCTCTCCTCGCTGCGATAGTCGGGATGGGCGCGCCAGTTCACGTCGGCGAGCAGGCAGGCGGCATGCCGCAGCCGTTTCTCCTCGGCGGTCTCGTCGAAACGCGCCGATTCGATGAATCGATCGGTCCAGGTATAGAGGTCCTCGGCGTGCCCCGGCGAGCGGGCGTTGCTGTCGTTGAAGGCGCGCGCCGCGACGAGCAAGGGATCCTGCCGCCGCTCCGCGTCGCCGAGCTTTTCGTAGAGCAAGCCCTCGCGCAACCCGGCCGCCGAAATCGTCACCTCCTTCGGCGGCGCGAGGCGGATCATTTCGTCAAGCACGATCGCTCCATAAGCGAGCAGCGGACGGCGTGCCGGCGCGATACTCTCGACGGAGACCAGCGCCTCGGCGCTCACCCGCTCGACGAGTCCGGCAAAATCCGCCGCCTCGCGCGCCGGAATGACGTAGCCATGCATGACGCTGAGAAAATAGTTGCGCTGCCGCATGTGCAGCTTGGCGAGCGCCCGCCAGGTTCCGCCGACCGCGTAGAGCGTGCGTCCGCGCAACTCGCAGAGTAGCTTGACGTTCGCCAATTTCTCGCGAGCGATCTTCTGGGCGATGCGCGGTGAGTGATCCGATGCGTCCATGAGCGACAGGCCGCCGAGCGGCAGGCTGACGCTCTTGCCCACTTTCGTTCCGACGATATCGACGAGTTCGAGCGAACCGCCGCCGAGGTCGGCGACCACTCCGTCCGGATCGTAGAAACCGGAGACGACGCCAAGCGCCGAAAGTTCGGCTTCGCGGCGCGCCGAAAGCAAGGAGACGGGTGCGCCAAGCGCTTCAATCGCTTCGCCGACGAAGCCGGCTCCGTTCGACGCCTCGCGCGCCGCGGCGGTGGCGATCGCATAGACGGCTTCGACGCCCATAATGGCGATCAGCGCCTTGAAACGGCGCAGCGAGGCGAGCGCTTTTTCCACTCCCGCCGCGGAAAGTTTGCCGGTCGTCGCGACGCCGTCGCCGATCGCGCAAAGCGCCTTCTCATTGAAGATCGGCGTCGGCGCGCGGCTCAATTCGTCATAGATGACGAGCCGTATCGAATTCGAGCCGATATCGACCACCGCGACGGGGCCTTTGCCGTCCGCCCGGCAGGCCGAACGCGCGAAAGGCTTTGGCATCAAGATGTTCATCGCCCCTCAAGCCTTTTGAGCAGCGTCTTCGGACTCGATTCGCGCAACGACTTGCCGCGTCCCGAGAGGCTCGGATTGGTCATGAAATAGGAATGCGCATTGAATGGTTCCGCGCCGCCGGCGTTAATTCGCGTACTCGAGCCGTCCGGCAGCACGCGATAGCTTTGCTGATTGTCGATCAGATTGGCGATCATGATTTGGTCAAGTATCTGATCGTGACAGGTGGCGTTGGTAATCGGCACCAAAGCCTCGACCCGGCGATCGAGATTGCGCGTCATCAGGTCGGCCGAAGAAATGTAGACATGCGCTTTAGGATGCGGCAGGCCGTGGCCGCCGCCGAACGCGTATACGCGCGCATGCTCCAGGAAACGGCCGACGATCGATTTCACCCGGATGTTGTCGGAGAGCCCGGCGACGCCCGGCCTGAGGCAGCAGATGCCGCGCACGACGAGATCGATCTTGGCGCCCGCCTGGCTCGCGCCGTAGAGCGCGTCGACGATCTGCGGATCGACGAGCGCGTTGCATTTGCCCCAGATCGCCCCGGGCTTTCCGGCCCGCGCGAATGCTCCCTCTTGCGCGATATGTTCGAGCAGACGCGTTTTTAGGTTGAGCGGCGAGATCGCCATCCGTTCGAGCCCGGCGGGCTCGGCGTAGCCGGTGATGTAGTTGAACGCCCGCGACACGTCGCGGCCGATCGTCGGATCGGCGGTGAAAAAGGAAATGTCGGTATAAATGCGCGCCGTGACCGGATGATAATTGCCGGTGCCGAGGTGACAATAGGTGACGAGCGAGCCCTGTTCGCGGCGCACGATCATCGAGAGCTTGGCATGCGTTTTCAGCGCGAGAAATCCGAAGACCACCTGCACACCGGCGCGTTCGAGGTCGCGCGCCCAGCGGATATTGGCTTCCTCGTCGAATCGCGCCCTGAGTTCGACAAGCGCGGTCACCGATTTACCGGCTTCCGCCGCTTCGATCAAGGCGCGGATGATCGGGCTGTCGTTGGAGGTGCGGTACAGCGTCTGCTTGATCGCCACGACGTTCGGATCGGCCGCCGCTTGCTTGAGAAACTGCACGACGACATCGAACGATTCGTAAGGATGATGGACCACGAGGTCCTTCTGCTTGATCGCCAAGAAGCAGTCGCCGCCGTTGTCGCGTACTCGTTCCGGGAAGCGCGGATTGTAGGGCTTGAACTTGAGCTCCGGCCGATCGATGCCGACCAGTTCGGCGAGTTCGTTCTGCGCGAGCATCCCGTCGAGCACGAAGATCTCGTCGGGAACGACGTCGAGCTCCTCGGCGACGAAATTGCGCAATTGTTCAGGCATCAGATTGTCGACTTCGAGCCGGATGACCGAACCGCGCCGCCGCCGCTTCAAGGCGCTTTCGAAAAGGAGGACCAAGTCTTCCGCCTCTTCCTCGACTTCGAGATCGCTGTCGCGAATGACCCTAAAGACACCCGAGCCGCGCACCAGATAGCCGGGGAACAAAGCTTGCGTGAACATGCCGACGAGCGATTCGAGCGGCATGAAACGCTGACCGCTCGGGCCGTCGGGCATGCGCACGAAGCGGCCGATCTTGGCCGGTAGCCGGACGAGCGCCTTCAAATATCTGTTGTCGCGCGGCTGCACGAGCTCCAGCGCCATCGTGAAGCCGAGATTGGGAATGAACGGAAACGGATGCGCTGGATCGATGGCGAGCGGCGTCAAGACCGGAAAGACGTGAAGCAGAAAGTACTGTTCGAGCCAGGCGACGTCGGATGGTTCGAGTTCCTGCGGGTCGGCGAGGATTATCCCGACCCCGCGCAGCTCGCCGCGCAGTTCGCGCCAACGGCGCTGCTGTTCGGCGGCGAGAAGTGCGGCCCGCTCGCGGATCTTCACCAACTGGTCGGCGGGCGTCAGCCCGTCTTCGGACGGCGTCGAGACGCCGGCGCGCACCTGGCCGCGCAAGCCCGCCACACGCACCATGAAGAACTCGTCGAGGTTGTTGGCGGAGATCGACAGAAACCGCAACTGTTCGAGCAGCGGGTGATTGCGGTTCGAGGCTTCCTGAAGAACCCGCCGGTTGAATTCGAGCCAAGAAAGTTCGCGATTGATGAACCGCGCCGGCGACTGGGCGAGTTCGGCGGGGCGCTCGGCGAGACTGCCGAGCTCGTTCATGATCGGGATCGAGGCGGCGGGCGAAGATTCCCCGGCAAGCGCCGGGTCGGCGACGGGTTGCGCCGTGTCGGCATTGTGGTCCGAATCTTCGACGGATCTCAGGCTTTCACCGGTTGGCTGCAAGATTGGCTCCTTCAGATTGGCTTACCCAAGCCAAAGCTGCGTTTTGGCGATGATGTTATCATGACTTCCCCAGCCTGGGCGGGCTTGTGAATCAAGCCAGCGGCAATAAAGTAAAGGCTTAATTCCCAAGCGTTTTGGCGGAAAGCGCCGGCGTTATCCGTGCTGCTGCCGGACGGGTGCCGCCGCCGCCGGCAGATCGCGGCCCGAGGTACGACGTTCGCGCTGGCGGCCTAGCCCATAATCCGCTACTTGAGCGGCGCTGGGGTGAAAATCGCTTGGGAGGATTCATGAAGAAGTTCATCGGCGCGGCAATGCTCGGCAGCGTGCTTTTAGCGGTTCCCGCCGCGGCCCAGGCGCCCAAGCCGCTGGAGAAATGCCGCGTGGCGGAAGTCAATCCGGTCACGAATCATGTGGACTGCGTCGATCCGCTCGGCGCGCCAATCGATCCGAAAGCGGCGAGCCCATGCCAAGGGATGCACCGGACCGGCGGGTGGACGATGTCGAACGGCTGCGATACGCCGCCGGCTCCGGCCAGCACTCCATTGCCGAATTGACGCCTACGCCGGCGGACGCGCTCACTCGTCGCCGTGGGCGCGTTCGTCGATGGTGATCGTCTTCATGTTCGAGAAATCGACGGTCACCGGCTGCTTCTCGCGCGCCGCCGCCATCTGAAACGTCTTGATGACGTGTTCTAGCCGCCGATACGTCTCCTTATATTCTGGCGTCTTCTCGGAAATGCCGAGCGGCTGCAGGCAGAATTCGATGATCTCCCGCGGCCTGTTGAACTTACTCATTGATGTCTCCTTGGTTCATAATTCCGATCGCGCCGCCGGAAATTCGCCGGCAAAGACGAAGTCGCTTTGCGGGCGGCGGCCGTTAGGGACCTCCCGGCCGCGCAGATGCTCGGGAAGAAGCGACTCGTCGGCGTGCCGCCCGATCGCGATCGCGGCTTCGGGGCGATAGTCCTCGGGGATCCTGAGATCGACGACGGTGCGCGCCACGTCGAAGCCGGCCATGCCATGCGCCGCCCAGCCAAGCCGCATCGCTTCGAGCGCAAAATAGCCCCAGGCGGTCCCGGTATCGAAGGAATGGGTGCGCGAGACGACGACCTCGTCGGTACCCGATACCGGGCGCGTCGTCTTCGAGACGAGGATGACGAGCGCGCCGGCATTCCTCGCCCAGACGCGGTTGCCTTCATGGAGCAGAGCCAGAAACCGGTCGAAGTCCGGCGTGCCCGCGAGCGCGTAAAGAAAGCGCCAGGGCTGCAGATTGCTCGCCGACGGCGCCCAACGCGCCGCTTCGAACATGGTGCGCAGATCGTATTCGGGCAGCGCTTCGCCCGTAAAGGAGCGCGGCGACCAGCGCGCGGTGAACTGCGAGTCGATCGGATAATCGGCGACGCGCGGATTATTCATCCGGATTCCCTAACCCCAAATCAATGCGGCTCATGCGCCCGATCGGCCGCGCCGCAGGCCATAAAGGAAGACGCCGATGCCGCGCGCCGGCAGATGTTCCGGGACCGGATCATAGCCCGAGGTTCCCCACGGATGACAGCGGCAGATTCGTGCGAGGCCAAGAAGCCCGCCGGCCCAAAGTCCATGCTGCGCGATGGCCTCGTCGATATAGGCCGAGCAACTCGGCGTATGCCGGCATTGGCGCCCGACCAAAGCCGAGAGACTCAGCTGATAGGCGCGGATGACGAGATGCGCGGCGCGGCGGGTCCATCGGGATGGGCCCGCAAGCTCGAGTAAACGCGGGCTCGCCTCATTCCGCGGCATGGGTCGCCCTGGCTTCGATCTGCGCCGCTGCAGCGGCGGCCGCCTCGAAGGTCAATAGCGTGGAGGCATGCCGGGCCTTATAATCGCGTATAGGCTCGAGCACTGCGATCTCCGCCCATTTGCCTTTGGGGGGCGCCCCGTTCTCTTTGAGCATGGCACGGACCCGATCGCGCAATTCCCGCAGCTCCGGCGCGGTTGCGCCGATTACGTTGCGCGCCATGATCGAGGCCGCGGCCTGGCCCAGCGCACAGGCCTTCACGTCATGCGCGAAATCGACGACTTTCCCGTCGCGCATCACAAGATCGACGATCACCGTCGAGCCGCAGAGCTTGGAATGGGCGCGGGCCGTCGCATCGGGATGCGCCAATCGGCCTTGGCGGGGAATATTCGCCGCCAATTCGAGGATCTTCTGGTTGTAAACGTCGTTCAGCATGGCCAGAATGGCAAAATATACTCGCGGATGACGGCGTGGAATAAACCCTATATAGGATGTTGAGGCTTGGCGAACGAGATTTGGGAGGTTTGCTGCCAAAAGGACCGTAACGGCCTTGTTCGGCAAGGGTTCGGGCCTTAGATCACACCAACAGGAGGCACCACATGGATGACGTGGTTAAGTCCTTGCTCGAACGCCAACAGCAGCTTAAGCCCGCCGCGAATTCCCCGCCCCGCCCCAGCCGCGAAGAAGCCGAAGCCGCCGTACGGACCCTGATCCTGTGGGCCGGCGACGATCCGGCGCGGGAGGGTTTGCGCGATACGCCGCGGCGCGTCGTCAAAGCGTATGAGGAATTCTTTTCCGGCTACCGCGCCGATCCGGGCGATCTGCTGTCGCGCGTCTTTGAAGAAGTGCATGGCTACGACGATTTGATCCTCGTCCGCGACATCCCGTTCTCGTCGCATTGCGAGCATCACATGGTGCCGTTCGTCGGCAAGGCTCACATCGCCTATTACGTCGGCGAAGAGGGCGTCGTCGGACTTTCCAAGCTTGCCCGGCTCGTTGATATCTACGCACGCCGGCTGCAGACGCAGGAGGCGATGACCGCCGAAATCGTCGGCGCCATCGAGCGCTACTTGAAGCCGCGCGGCTGCGCGGTGATGATCGAAGCCGAACACATGTGCATGTCGATGCGCGGCGTGCTCAAGCAAGGCACGATGACGGTGACCAACCAGTTCAGTGGCGTCTTCCGCGACGATCCCGCCGAGCAGGTGCGCTTCCTGACGATGGTGCGCGGCAAATAGGCCCGGACGCAACGATGTCCCTGCCCTTCCCGATTGCCGGGAGCAAATCGGAGCTCGAAGAAGGCGGCGTCTTTACGCCGCGCTTCGACGCCGACGGGCTGATCGGCTGTATCGTGACCGACGCCCGCGACGGCGCGGTGTTGATGTTTGCGCACATGAACGAGGCGGCGCTGCGCCTGACGATCGAAACCGGCGTCGCGCATTATTGGTCGCGCTCGCGCCAACGCCTGTGGCGCAAGGGCGATACCTCGGGGCAACGTCAGAACGTCAAGGAAATCCGTACCGACTGCGATCAGGACGTGCTGCTCTTGAACGTCGAGCCGGGCGGCGACGGCGGCGCCTGCCATACAAGGCGGCGCTCGTGCTTCTATCGGCGGCTCGCCCCGGGCCCGCAAAGCGTCACGCTGGTTTTCGACGAAGAGTGACGTAGAACAAGAAACGCCGCCCTTGCCCGGGCGGCGTCTGCTCGTCGGCAATATCGGTCGCTCAGACGGCGGCGATATATTCGCGCAGCGCCGATTGCTCGTGTTCCATTTCGGCGAGGCGATATTTCACCGCATCGCCAATCGACACGATGCCGGCAAGTCTGCCGTCCTTGAGCACTGGAACATGCCGAAAACGGCCGGCGGTCATTTTCTCGACCGTCGCCAGCACCGTTTCATCCTCGGTGGCGGTGACGACTTGCGTCGTCATGTGCATCGAAGCGGCGTCGTCGAGCGCCTTGGCGCCACGCCTACCGACCGCGCGCACGATGTCACGCTCGGAAAGAATTCCTAGCACGCTGCCTTGAACGTCGGCGATAACCACGGCACCAATACCGCGCGCCGCGAGAATTTCCGCGACTTCCTTCAAAGTTCTGTGCGGCTGCGCCGTCAGAACCTCACGGCCCTTGGTCGCGAGTATCCGCGCCACAGTCATTTTACCCTCCTCTTTGGTCACTATCGTAGCGTTTCCTATTCCCATTCCATCGCTCTTTTGCGGCGACTGGAGCGATGCAGAATGCTCTTCTTCCGGCGTAGGCGCAAGATTCAAGCTTTCCCGCCCGCCCCGCTCGTCCCAATTGTCCAAGGCGTTTCCGAGGGAGATTCCAAAATGTCATGCAATTACGCCTCGAAGTTAAGGTTGATCTCGCTGCGACGGCGTTGCTGCAGCGCACCGAAGCAGACCGCCTTCGCAATCCGTCGGGTTGCATTCATCGCAAGCGCGGACGAGAAACCGCTTTTCGAACCGAATGAACGTCACGGCGATGCCGAAGTTCCCCTGTGACGCGGCGACAGCGTTGCAGTCGTGGAAAAGCTCACGCCGAAGTGCGCAAGTTCACACATGGCTCGGCGGTTCCTGTGCGGCGGGCGGCGGATCAAACAGTGGAAAACCCAGAAGCCCGAGCAGAAAGCCGCCGATATGCGCCTGCCAGGCGATCGTCGCGTCGACGAAACCGAGCGGACGGGCGCCGATACCGAAAAGCAGATTGGCGACAAACCAGAAGATCAAGAAGAATAGCGCGGTTCGGTTGGTCAACACCGCGCCGAGCCGCAGGGCAGGCTTGCGGTAGGCGAGATTTCGCGGATCGGCGAAACCGAACGGAGTGTCAGCCTGAAATACGAATCGTAGCGCCGCGCCCATCGTGCCTGAGACGATCGCCGAAGCGCCGATGACCGGCTGCAGGTCGTCGATATGGGTGAGAAAATGGACGAGTGCGCCGGCCGCCGCGGTCGCAACGCAAAACAATACGAAACGCAAATTGCCGAAGCGCCGCGCCACCGCCGCGCCGAACGGGACGAGCCATAGGCAGTTCAATCCGACATGCGCCCAGCTTGCGTGCAGCAAGACATAGGTAACCGGCGTCCACCACAGCGGCCGGCCGTCGCCAAGAAACAGCTGATCGATCGCAACTTGCGTAGCGCCCGCCGTCTGCGCGGCGTCGAGCGCCCGGGCGATGCGGTCCGGATCGAAGGCGACGGTGAATCGTCCCGGCACGAAGGCGAAATCAGCGAGGAGCGCCAGGTTTTGCCGGGCCGTCAGGAGTCCGCGCAAAGCATGAATGCCGACAAGCAGGACGATGAGCGCAACGACCACGGCGGGAATGTTGAAGATCTTCTCGCGTCGGCTTGGCACGCCGCATTCCCTTCTCCGCGGCGCGTTCGCGCGGTCGGCACAGGCGGCCCGATCGCCGCAATTATTCCACGTCCTCCACCTCAGCCGACCCGCCGCCGTAAACCTTTTGGGCGAGCGCCGCCTCCATGAAGGGCCCAAGCTCGCCGTCGAGCACGTCACCCGGCGTCTGCGAGGTGACGCCGGTGCGCAGGTCCTTGACGAGCTGATAGGGCTGAAGAACGTAGGAACGGATCTGATGGCCCCAGCCGATATCGGTTTTGGCGGCCTCGGTCGCATTGGCGACGGCTTCTCGTTTTTCCATCTCGCGCTCGTAGAGCCGTGCCCGCAGCATGTTCCACGCCGTCGCCCGGTTCTTGTGCTGCGAACGCTCGCCTTGGCAGGCGACGACGATGCCGGTCGGAATGTGCGTGATGCGTATCGCCGAATCGGTGGTGTTGACGTGCTGGCCGCCGGCGCCCGAAGAACGATACGTGTCGATCCGGCAATCCGACTCTTTCACGTCGATGTCGATCTTGTCGTCGATGACCGGATAGACCCAAACGGAAGCGAAACTCGTATGCCGGCGCGCGTTCGAGTCGAACGGCGAGATGCGCACCAGCCGGTGCACGCCCGATTCGGTCTTCGCCCAGCCATAGGCATTATGGCCCTTGACGAGCAGCGTGCCGGATTTGATGCCCGCCTCCTCGCCCGCCGTCTCCTCGATCATCTCAACCTTGAATTTCTGCCGCTCGGCCCAGCGGATGTACATGCGCAACAACATGCGCGCCCAATCGCAGCTTTCGGTGCCGCCGGCGCCGGCATGAACCTCGATATAGGCGTCGTTCGAATCGGTCTCACCGGAAAACAAAATCTCGATCTGTCGGCGCTCGGCCTCGTTTTTGAGCTTTTTAAGCTGCCCGACGGCCTCGGCCTCGGCGCCGACGTCGCCTTCCGCCTCGGCGAGTTCGATCAGCGTCACCGCGTCTTCGAGCTCAGACTCGAAATGGGCGAGCGAACTTAGCCGATCTTCGAGCTCGGTGCGTTCGCGCATGATCTTCTGCGCTGCGTCGGCGTTATTCCAGAGATTGGGATCTTCGGCCTTGGCATTCAGTTCCGCGAGCCGGCGCGTGGCGGCATCGACGTCAAAGATGCCTCCTCAGCAATCCCATGGACTGCTGGATCGACTGCGTGAGCGCTTCGGCTTCGGCGCGCATAAGAGATCCCTTGGGAAACGGGGCGGAATCGCCCGCCGAAAGTAGATAGTGAGTCGCGGAGGCCCTGTAAACGGGCGCACACCGGCCGTCCGGCCGTTGCAAAAATCAATAAAGGCCGCCCGTGCCGGTTCCGAGCCTTTGATCGGCGTTCGGATCGACGGTGAGCGCGCTCGGGCTTTCCGTTCCCGGGGCGCCGTAATTGAACGTGTCGGGCGGCGCGGTGCCGGGCTTGAAGGCTTCGAGGATCGTGCCGGTGCCCGCGGCGCGAACGCCGGTTTCGTAATCGACCGAAATGAGCTTGATGCCGGGCGGCACGCGGAACGGAACGTCCGGCTTGTCGTTCAGCGCCATCTTCATGAAGTCGCGGAAGATCGGCGCCGTATAAAGAGCCGCCTGCGCCGAGTCGCCGAGCGAGCGCGGTCGGTCGTAGCCCATGAACACGCCGACCGTCAAATCCGGCGAGTAGCCGATGAACCATAGGTCCTTGGCGTCGTTGGTCGTGCCAGTCTTGCCGGCCAGATGCTTGCCAACCGCCAGGATCGCCTGGCCGGTGCCGCGCTGGATGACGCCTTCCATGATCGAAGTGATCTGATAGGCGGTCAAAGGATCGATGACCCGCTCGCGGTTGTCGATCAGCGTCGGCTCGTCCTGATTTTCCCATTTCTCCGCATCGCAGCCCTCGCAGATCCGCTGGTCGTGGCGATAGATCGTGTGCCCCCAGCGGTCCTGGATACGGTCGATCAGTGTCGGGATGATCCGCTTGCCTCCGTTACAGAACATCGAATAGGCGGTGGTCATGCGCATCAACGTGGTCTCGCCGGCGCCGAGCGAAAACGAAAGGTAGGGAGGCAAATCGTCGTAAACGCCGAAGCGCCGAGCGTATTCGGAAATGAGCGGCATGCCGATGTCGCGCGCCAGGCGCACGGTCATCTGGTTGATCGAATGCTCGACCGCGTAGCGAAGCGTGTGCGGGCCGCTCGACTTGCCCTCGAAGTTCGCCGGCCGCCACATGCCGAGTCCGGCACCTTGATCGATCTCGACCGGTTCGTCGAGCTCGATCGAGGACGGCGTATAGCCGTTGTCGAGCGCCGCGGCGTAGACGAAGGGCTTGAACGAAGACCCGGGCTGGCGCAGCGCCTGCGTCGCGCGGTTGAATTCCGATTGATCGAAGGAAAATCCGCCGACCATGCTGAAAACGCGGCCGGTGAACGGATCCATGGTGACGATCGCGCCGCTGACTTCCGGAATCTGCCGCAACCGGTACTGCCCCGGCTTGTCTTGCAAGGGCTCGGCATAGACGACGTCGCCCGGAACCAGCGCGGATCGGGCGCCCTTGCGCGCCCAGCGAAGCCCGACGGGAACGAGATAGCCCGTTTCCCGGTCGGCGCTGATTTCGCCCGACGGGTCGCGTTTCGGCTGCAGGCCGATGCGCAGCTGTTGATCGTTGCCGTCGAGGACGACGGCGAGCCGCCACGGCGCGACGTCGCCCAACGCCGGAACGGCGGCGAGCGGCGGACCCCAATCCTGGCCGATGTCGATGTGCCGCATCGGACCGCGGAATCCATGCGCCTCGTCATAGCGCACGAGTCCGTCGACAAGCGCGCGGCGCGCCATGAGCTGCATCTGCGGATCGAGCGTGGCGCGCACCGACAAGCCGCCTTCGTAGAGTTTCTTCTCGCCATAACGGTCGAGAAGTTCGCGCCGCACTTCCTCCGTGAAATAGCCGGCGGCGTACGCATTCGGCGAAACTACGCGAAGCGTCACGCCAAGCGGCTCCGCCTTCGCCTTGGCGCCCGCATCCGCGGCGACGTAGCCGTTCTCGACCATCCGGTCGATCACCCAATTGCGCCGCTCGATCGCTCGATCGTGCTGCAGGAACGGGTGATAATTGTTCGGCGCCTTGGGCAGCGCCGCCAGATAGGCGACTTGCGCGACGTCGAGCTCGTTCACCGACTTGTCGAAATAATTCAATGCCGCCGCGGCAACCCCGTAGTTGCCGAGTCCGAGATAGATCTCGTTGAGATAGAGCTCGAGAATCTTTTCCTTCGAATAGGTCGCCTCGATCCGGAAGGCGAGCAGCGCCTCCCTGATCTTGCGCGTGAGATCCCGCTTGGGGGAGAGAAAGAAGTTCTTGGCGACCTGCTGGGTGATGGTCGAGGCGCCTTGCACGTGGCGCGTACCTTGCAGGAAAACGATCCCGGCGCGGATCATGCCCTCGAAATCGACGCCGGGATGGGTGTAAAAATTCTTGTCCTCGGCGGAGATGAACGCCTCCTTGACGAGCGGCGGAATGGCCGAGCCCGGCAAATAGAGACGCCGTTCCTTCGCATATTCGGCGAGCAGCGAACCGTCGGCCGCATGCACGCGGGTCATGACCGGCGGCTCGTAGTTCTGGAGCTGAGTGTAGTCCGGCAGATCCTGCTCGAACTTCCAGATCACGACTCCGGCGGCGCCGGCGACGACGACGAACACGATCGCACACGTCGCGAAGACAAATCCGAGGAACCGGGCGATCAACTGCATATGGAATTAGCTCTTTGCAGCCGCCAAATTCACGGCTCTTTCACGCCTCGCAAGACCGATACGCGACAAAGCCAAGGGCGGTGTCGGGCCGGAACATAATGGGACTGGTGGGGTGCTTTTGTGTTGATAGTTTGACAGAGAAGCCCCGCCTCCCCCGCCGGGCCGGCGCGCCGCCAGCCTATTTGGCTTGCGCCGGAGCGTCGAGCGCCGTCGCTGTCGGCTGTTTCTCGGCGCCGAAGGTGCTGCCGCGGACGGCAAAGAAGGCGTCGATCGCCGCCGCGACCCGCGACGAGGTCTGATCGCGCCAACCCGGCGAATTGAGGCACGCGGCGTCCTCCGCGTTCGACAGATAGCCGAGCTCGATGAGCACCGAGGGTACGTCCGGGGCCTTCAGCACGCGGAAACCCGCGGCGCGTTCTGGATTCTTGTTCAGCCGCCCCGCAACCTTCCAATAGTTGACGAGCGTACGGGCAAACACATGGCTATAGGTGCGCGTTTCCTGGCGCGTCAGATCGGCGAGAATATCCGAGACGCCGTTCGCCGCGTCCTTGGCGGCGACTCCCGCGGCCGCGTCCGCCTGGTTCTCTTGCTCGGCGGTACGCGCCGCTTCAGCATCCGTTGCGTGATCCGAGCCGGTGTAGACGGTCGCCCCCGCGACGTTCGCCGCGTCAGAAATGGAATCGGCATGGATCGAGACGAACAACGCCGCTCCCGAATCCTGCGCGATGCGCACCCGCTCTGCGAGCGATAGAAACACGTCGCCGTCGCGCGTCATGGCCACTTTGTAATGACCGCTCGCCTTCAGTTTGGCGGCAAGCAATTTCGCGAAATCGAAGACAACATTTTTCTCGACGAGGCCGTTGTCGATGGCGCCGCTATCGACGCCGCCGTGGCCCGGGTCGATGACGATAAACGGCAACGCGCTTTTCTCTTGCTTGACGGGCGAGGCGCGTTCGGTGTCGGCGGCCTCGGCGGCAAGTAGCGAATCGCGTGCGGCGGCGTCGAAGGCGGCGCGGCTGGTCCTGGCGAGTTCGATGACCAGACGCGGTTGCGCCGCGTTCGCAACCGTTTGCGCCCGCACGATCCGGGCCGGCGTCGCGAGATCGACGACGATCCGCGACTTGTCAGGCGCGAAATGGCCGAAGCGGAACGAGGCAATCAGCGCCTTGTCATTCCCGGGTTTCGGGGCCCCTACCCGAGGATCGATGCGGAAATCGGTGCCCGGCAGGTCGACGACGATTCGATCGGGCGTAGAAAGGACAAAGAAGGTCGCCGCCACCGGCCGCGTCACATCGAAGGTAAGTCTCGCGAGATCGGGGCCGTTTTCGAGCTTGACCGCGGTTGCGGCCGCAGGACCGGCGGGGGGCTGATTTTCGGCCGCGCCACGCGTCGCAAACAGAGCCACGAAGCTCAGACTTACTAAGAGCATAGCTAGCTTGGCGGAAGCCGAAAGCGATGCGCCGGAAGGGTGCTCTGCCATTTTCGGCAATTCCTCTGGCCCGCCGGCCGCCCAGATCGCGCGAACGCAGAATGAATCTCGACGGTTAACGCAAAATGACCATGCCAGAAGAAGGCATGGATCTCTGTTGCCAATCGGCAACAGAACGCTGAAAACTTGCCAAATCCATAGGCAACCCGATACAAGGGCAATGTTCGGGTTGATGCAGGATCGCGTGATCCGCAGGAATTTCGGGCTTTCCGCACGTTCCGGCCGCTCTCGCAGCGGCGACATTTGCGAGAGCGCGTCCGAACGGCACGCGGTGTGCCGCCGCCACCCCGAATGGAAGTTTTCGACAGGCTCCGCTTGCGGAAGCCAGTGCGCGGGTCACGAAAATATGCTCTGCCCATCGGATCATCCCCAAAGCTTCGTGCCTGCGTCGTCGAGTTTGGATACCCATGCCGGCGCCCGGTTTTCTGACCCGGCGCTCTACCGCGCATTCGCCTCTCGCGAATCGCGCGCCTTTCATCACCTTTTGCGAATGGCGCCGTCGGCGCCGCTACGTCGTCCCCCGGCCTCTTTGGTGAGCGCCATTGACGGCGGCGGCCCGGCGGAGGCCGCGCCTCAACGAGTTTCACATGCCCAACAAAATGCTCATCGATGCTTCCCACCCCGAGGAAACCCGGGTGGTCGTGTTGCGCGGCAATCGTGTCGAGGAATTCGACTTCGAGTCGGCGGATAGGCGCCAACTCCGCGGCAATATCTATCTCGCCAAAGTCACGCGCGTAGAACCTTCGCTGCAGGCGGCGTTCGTCGACTACGGCGGCAATCGCCACGGTTTCCTCGCCTTTTCGGAAATTCACCCGGATTATTATCAGATCCCGGTCTCGGACCGTCAGGAGCTCCTTCAGGAGGACGCGGCCGCGCACCGCGAGGACGAGGAAGAGGATCGCAGGCGCAGCCGCCGGCGCCGGCCGCGCGGCGAGCGCGCCGAAAAGCGGCGCGGCAACGACGACGAACGGATCGCCGATACGCGCCCGGCCGAGTTCGAAAGCGCCGAGCGCGAGCTCGAAACGCCGCAACATGCATTGGAAGACGCCGGATACCGGCCCGAACCGTCGGCCGAACCGGCATCGGAGCATCAGCTTCCATCGGATGATGTTGCGCCTCTCCGCGACACCAGCGAGGACATCGTAGCGACGCCGATGGCAGGCGACGACACGCCCGTGGCCAAAGAAAGCGCCGAGTCGGAAGCGGAACCGCGTCGGCTCGCGCTGGATCCGGAAGGGTTCGCGATCGTAGAAGACGAACCGAGGGACGCCGAATCGGCCGAGGCTCGGGTCCGCGAGAAATCCGAAGAAGGCGAGGACGACGAACAGATCGAACAGCTCGGCGGCGACGCGATGGAAGAAGTTCCGACGCGAACGTACCGTTCGCGTCGTCAGTACAAAATCCAGGAAGTCATCAAACGCCGCCAGGTTTTGCTAGTCCAAGTCGTGAAGGAAGAGCGCGGCAACAAAGGCGCCGCGCTTACGACGTATCTTTCGCTCGCCGGCCGCTACTCGGTGCTGATGCCGAATACGGCGCGGGGCGGCGGCATTTCCCGCAAGATCACCGACGCGACCGATCGGCAGCGGCTGAAGGTCATTGCGCAGGATCTCGAGGTGCCGGAAGGAATGGGCGTCATTCTGCGCACCGCGGGTGCGTCGCGTACCAAGGCGGAAGTGAAACGCGACTTCGAATATCTGCTGCGCATGTGGGAGACGGTGCGCGAGATGACGTTGAAGTCCACCGCTCCGACGCTCGTCTACGAGGAAGGCTCGCTGATCAAGCGCGCCATCCGCGATCTCTACAACAAGGACATCGACGAAGTGACCGTCTCGGGCGACGCCGCTTACCGCGAGGCCAAGGAGTTCATGCGCATGCTCATGCCGAGCCATGCCAAGAACGTCCACCTGTATCGCGATCCGCAGCCGATCTTCGCCAAATCTGGAGTCGAGGCGCAGCTCGACGCCATGTTCGCAAATCAGGTTACGTTGAAATCGGGCGGCTATCTGGTCATCAACCAGACAGAAGCGTTGGTCGCCATCGACGTAAACTCGGGACGTTCGACGCGCGAGCACGACATCGAGGACACCGCGCTGCGCACCAATCTCGAAGCGGCAGACGAAGTCGCCCGGCAGTTGCGGCTGCGCGATCTCGCTGGGCTGATTGTCGTCGATTTCATCGACATGGAAGAGAACCGCAACAACCGCGCTGTCGAGCGGCGGACGAAGGAGGCGCTGAAGAACGACCGGGCGCGCATTCAGATCGGCCGGATTTCGCATTTCGGCCTTCTCGAAATGTCGCGGCAGCGGATCAGAACCGGCGTTCTTGAAGGCTCAACTGTCATCTGTCCGCATTGCGGCGGCTCGGGAATGGTGCGCGCCACCTCGTCGGTCGCGCTGCACGTGCTGCGCCTGCTCGAAGACGCGCTGATCAAAAGCGCCGCGCATAACATCACGTTGCGCACGCGCTCCGAAGTGGCGCTCTACATTCTCAATCAGAAGCGCGCCAACCTGCGCGACCTCGAACAGCGTTTCGGCGTCGGCATCACCATCATGGCGGACGATTCGCTGACCGGCACGGCCTATCACGCGATGGAACGCGGCGAGCCGGCGACCGGCGTGGTAGAACCGCGCCTCGACACGCCGCATCCCGCCGAAGACGCGGAACCCGATGGCGAGGAATATTCCGAGGAAGCCGAGCCGCCCGAGCGCAACGCCGAGAGCGGCGAAGACGAAGGCGCGCGGCGCAAACGCCGCCGCCGCCGGCGGCGCGGGCGCGACGGCGAGAGATCATCTGCGGCAGCCCCTCCCGCGACGCAGCCGTCGGACGACGCTTTGGCGCTGGTCGCCGGAATCGGCGCGTTCGGCGAGCGGCAAACGCAAGACGAGCGCGAGGCGCCGAAACGGGATGGCGGGCGCCGGCGGCGGTCGCGGCGTCGAGGCCGCGGCGGCAGAGCGCAAGCGGAAACGGGCCGCAATGCGCCGGCCGACGCGGAAGCGCCGCGCCATTCGGCGGTAGAGGGGGCGCAGCCGCCCGCGCTGGTCACCGAATCGCGCCGTGCGGAGCTGGCAAAAACGGCGCCCGTCGAACCGCCGGCGGTAGAGCCGCGCGGCGAGGCGGCGGAGCCCGGCGAGGCGCCCGATCCAAACCGTCCGAAGCGAACCGGCTGGTGGCAGCGCGCCAAGGCGAGTCTCGGCAGTTAAGCGCGACATCGTCGTACCCGGCAGCTTGAGCCAGGCGAGGAACTGGCGCCGATTCCATGCATTCCCATTGCCGGAGGCAACCGGCAATGATTGCGGCGCATAATCCCCCTTGGTGGATTCGCCTTCTCTCGGTTTATTTTCCAGATTGGCTGGTCAGCGCGACGGTGCTGGCCAGCGCTGCGCCGATTGCGCTGCTGTTTCACCGGACATTCATGCGGATGGTGCGCCGGCTGATCGGCCAGCAGCACATCTTCGTGCAATCGCTGATCTCACGGGTATTCGGGGCGACGCGGTTTGCGCTCGTGCTTGCCGGCGTCGCGCTGGTGTTGCCGATCGTGCCGCTTTCCGGCGCGACGGCCCTGCTCATTGCCGAAGGACTGGTGATCTGTTTGGTGCTGCTGGTCGGCTGGGCGGCGATCACGGCGATCGAACTCGCCGGCGACTTTTACGTGCGCCGATTCCGCATCGACGTTTCCGACAATCTGCTGGCGCGCAAGCATTTGACGCAAGTCCGCGTGCTGCGCCGCGTCGGCGAGACGATCGTAGCGATGATCACGGTCGCCGTGGCGTTGATGACCGTGCCGCAAGTTCGCCAGTTCGGCGTCAGTCTGATCGCCTCGGCGGGCGCGGCGGGAATCCTGGTCGGCCTGGCGGCGCGGCCGATCCTCACCAACCTCATCGCCGGCGTGCAGATCGCCATCACTCAGCCGATCCGCATCGGCGACGCCGTCGTCGTCGAGAACGAATGGGGATGGATTGAGGAAATCACCGGCACTTACGTGGTCATCAAAATCTGGGATTGGCGGCGTCTCGTCGTGCCGATTTCGTATTTTCTGGAGAAGCCGTTCCAGAATTGGACACGGATGTCGTCGGAAATCATCGTCGCTGTGCTTCTATGGGTCGACTACGCGACGCCCATCGGACACGTCCGCGAAAAGCTCACCGACATCGTGAAGAATTCAAAACTCTGGGACGGCCGCGTCGTCAACATGCAGGTGACCGACGCTTCCGATCGCTCGATCCAGATTCGCGCCTTGGCGAGCGCCCGCAATTCGCAGGACGTCTGGGACCTGCGCTGCGAGATCCGCGAAAAATTGATCGCCTTCCTGCGGGAAACCTGCCCCGACGCGCTGCCGAAGCAGCGCACGGAAGTGGGAGGACTCGCCGCAGCGGATCTGGCGGAACCGAGCCGACCGAAGAGTCTCGCGAAGGCCGGGAAGCGACCGCATCGCTGACCGCGATCTTGGGGAGGAGCCTACTCGCTCGCTTCGGCGGTCAGCCAGGTCTGCCAATCCTGCGCCGAACCGTAGAAACAGTTGCGGTCGACGTAGCCGTTGATGCCGGGCACCCGCGCTTCGGCGGTGTGCTGCCAGAAATTCCAGCGAAGGTTGCCGTATTTGACCGCCGGATAGTCCTTCACGCTGCGCACCCACAGCGCATAGTCCGGAAACTCGCCTTCGAGCACGTCGTGATAAAAGTCGATCGAGGTGTAAAGGATCGGCCGTTTGCCGTAGGTCCTTTGCATCGCGTCGAGAATGGTCCTGATCGTCGCCAAGGCCTGGTCGCGCGGCACATGGCGGGGACAGGTTTTCGATTCGGCGTTCCATTCGACGTCGAGAACCGGCGGCAGCGCGGCGGGATCGTTCGGCACGTTGGCGACGAACCAGGCGGCCTGGTCTTCCGCCGGGCGGCACCAATATGCGAAGTGATAGGCGCCGCGCGGCACGCCCGCGGCCTTCGCCCCGTACCAGTTCTGCAGGAATTTCTCGTCGAAGTAATCGCCGCCTTCGGTGGCCTTGATCCAGGCAAACTTCACGCCCGACGCCCTGACCTCGTTCCAGTCGATGTCGCCCTGGTATTTCGAGACGTCGATGCCGTGGACCTCGAAATCGTCCGCCGTCGGATAGACGTCTTGCATGGTCCCGGCGCAGCCGGCGAGCACAAGGATCAAGAAGGCAAGAAAGACCCCGCCGATCCCGAAATCCGCTCCGGGGCTCCGGCAAACCGGCAAGGCAAAACAACGACGTCGGATCATGACTCGGATTTATCCGATGCCAGGTAACGACCCGTTAACAAGCGCGGATGCCGCTGTCCACAGTCGAGACGGCGCGCTGATCGTCACGGGTTTTGGACTCCGGCCGCCGGCGCGAGAACCGGCTCTTCCGCGGGTACGCCGCGCATCCCGTCGGCCTTGAGACGTTTCAGATCCGGCGGTGTCGCCTCCGCGGCGAGGTCGCGTAGCGCCACCTCGAGGGGCAGCGTCGTCTGCTCGTTGCTGCCGAGCCGGCGCAGCGAGACCGTGCGCTCCGCCGCTTCACGCTTGCCGACCACCAGGAGTACCGGAATCTTGGTCAGCGAATGTTCGCGCACTTTATAGGTAATCTTCTCGTTGCCGAGATCGGCTTCGGCCTTCAATCCCGCTTGCCTCGCCGCGGCCAGAACTTCGAGCGCATATTCGTCGACGTCCTGGGTAATCGTGGCGATCATCACCTGCAGCGGCGAGAGCCAAAGCGGCAGATGACCGGCGAAATGTTCGATCAAAATGCCGATGAACCGCTCGAGCGAGCCGAACATGGCGCGATGGATCATTACCGGCGTCTTCTTCTCGCTGTCGGGACCGATGTAGAAGGCGCCGAGTCGGCCGGGCATGTTGAAATCGACCTGCGTCGTCCCGCATTGCCATTCGCGGCCGATGGCGTCGCGCAGCGTATATTCGAGCTTCGGGCCGTAGAAGGCGCCTTCGCCGGGATTGACGGCGGCTTTGAAACCGCGCGCGTTGAGTTCGTCGAGCACGCGCGTCAACGCCGCCTCGGCCTTGTCCCAGGCGTCGTCCGAACCGACCCGTTTCTCCGGCCGCGTCGACATTTTGATGATGATATCCTCGAAGCCGAAGTCCTTATAGATCGACAGGATGAGGTCGTTGATGCGCAGCGCCTCTTCCTTGATCTGATCCTCGGTGCAGAAAATATGCGCGTCGTCCTGGGTGAAAGCGCGCACCCTCATGATGCCGTGCAACGCGCCGGACGGCTCATAGCGATGCACGATGCCGAATTCCGCAATCTTCAAGGGAAGATCGCGATAAGACTTCAAACCGTTCTTGAAGATCTGAATGTGGCCGGGGCAGTTCATCGGCTTTAAGGCGAAGACGCGTTCGTCCTCGGTCATGGTCGTGAACATGTTTTCGCGATAGGTCTGCCAGTGGCCGGACATTTCCCAGAGCGCCCGGTCGAGCACCTGCGGCGTATTCACCTCGACGTAACGCTCGGTCTGCTGGCGGCGGCGCATATAGGCGATCAAAGTCTGGAAAAGCGTCCAGCCTTTCGAGTGCCAGAAGACGGTGCCCGGCCCTTCCTCCTGGAAATGGAAGAGATCCATCTCGCGGCCGAGACGGCGGTGGTCGCGGCGCTCGGCTTCGGCGAGCTGGTGGAGATAGGCGTCGAGCTGCGCCTGGTTGGCGAAGGCGGTGGCGTAGATGCGCTGCAGCATCGGCTTCGATGAATCGCCCCGCCAATAGGCGCCCGCCACTTTCATGAGCTTGAACGCCGCGCCGATCTTGCCGGTCGAAGTCATATGCGGACCGCGGCAGAGATCGAGCCATTCGCCCTGCTTGTAGATCTTGATCTCCTGGTCGGGCGGAATCGCATCGACGAGTTCGACCTTGAACGCCTCGCCACGCTTTTCGAACCAAGCCTTGGCCGCGTCGCGCGACCAAACTTCCTTGGCGAACGGCCGGTCCTTGGCGATAATTTCCGCCATTTTTTTCTCGATGGCCGGAAAGTCTTCCGGCGTGAACGGCTCACCGCGATAAAAATCGTAATAGAAGCCGTTCTCAATCACCGGTCCGATCGTGACCTGCGTGCCGGGATAAAGCGTCTGCACCGCTTCGGCGAGCACATGCGCCGCGTCGTGGCGGATCAATTCGAGGGCGCGCGGATTGTCGCGGTCGATAAACTCGATGTCCGCGTCGCGCTCGATCGGATCGGCGAGATCGGCGAGTTTGCCGTCGATGGCCATGGCGACGCTACGCTTGGCGAGCGAAGGGGAAATGCTTCTGGCGATTTCGCCGCCGCGGATGCCGGCCGGATATCGGCGCGTGGCGCCGTCCGGAAATGTCACCGAGACCATGTCGTCTCCTTGGGCTCACTCGCCGATACCAATCGGCGTAAGCGCGGAAAAATCCCCCGGGGGCGGCTCGCCCATAGCACGGCGCCGCGCCGATGAGAAGCTACCGCTCGTTTTGCGCGATACGCGCCAGGATCGCTTCCCGTTCGCGGCGCGAGGCCGCGCCGCGAGCCTTCGCCGCGACAACTACACGCTCCGAGGCGGTTTCGGGTGTACCGGCTTGAAAGGGGGGGCGCCGGCGCATATTCGAGGCTTAGCTGGATCGTTTCGGCTTCGCTCTGCCCGGCCAGTTCCGCGACCAGCGCCAGAGCGAAATCGATCCCCGCCGTCACTCCGCCCGCCGTAATGAGATTGCCGTCGCGAACGATGCGCCCCTCGCTGGGAATCGCGCCGAAGAAACGCAGCAAGTCGCGCGCGTTCCAATGCGTTGTCGCCTTTCGCCCCCGCAACAGACCCGCGGCGCCGAGCACGAATGCGCCG
>JASHSB010000126.1 GCA_030036945.1 Methylovirgula sp.
CGCGTCAGCGCCGGCAATTACGGCGGCAAGCTCGGACCTTTCCATTTCCATTTGAAGGACCTGCTGCCGTGACTCTCGTGCTGACTCCCAAAATGGCGCCGCCGCAACGGCTCGATCTCTCGGTACTCCTGCCGCATCTGCTTGCCGGCAAGAGCGGCAAGGACATCGCCGCCATCGACCTAGCGACGACGCGCGAAAAGATCACGGTCGGCGATCTCTTCCGAATCCGTGCCGGCTCGTCCGAGGAAATCCGTTTCGAAGGCGGCTCCGAGCGCTTCGATGGCGTCGGCCAGGGTTTGCAGCAAGGCCGTATCTTCGTCTCCGGCGACGCCGGCATCAATGCCGGCCGCCAGATGACCGGCGGCGAACTGGTGATTTCCGGCAACGTCGGACCGTATGCCGGTTCGGCGATGACGGGCGGCCGGATCGAGATCCTCGGCAATGCCGGTGATTTCCTCGGCGCCCCGCGCGAGGGCGAATTGAACGGCATGAGCGGCGGACTGTTGGTGCTACGCGGCACCGCCGGGCTGCGCGCCGGGGACCGGTTGCGGCGCGGCACGATCCTGATCGAAGGCGACGCCAGCGATTGGCCCGGCAGCCGGCTCATCGCCGGAACTCTGATCGTACTCGGCCGCGCCGGCGCGAGTCCCGGCTATCTCATGCGGCGCGGCACGATCGTCCTCGCCAAGCCGTCGGCGCTCACTTCGACGTTTGTCGACTGCGGTCAGTTCGCCTCGAGTTTCCCCGCCGTCTTCGGGCGATTGCTTTTGCCTGAAAGCCGCGGCGCGGCGCGGCTTTTCCGGACGTCGCTGCGCAAGTTTGCGGGCGATATGGCCGTGCTCGGCAAAGGCGAGATTTTCGTGCCAGCGTGATTTCAAGCGCCGCCGGCAGGCCGCGCAAATCCGTTGCCAGCCGCCTGAAATCGTCTAAGTTGAATAAAGACTTGATCATAAGGGGACAGCCGCGTGGAAGGCCGCGATTTTGCCTCGTCGCCGAGCGACGAGGGCCAGCCGGCGGACATCGGCCGCCTCCCCGACAAGCTGAAGCTCGCCGTGCGCCGCGCTCGGCTCGACGATGCGGAGCACAGCAAAGTGGTCGCCGAGCTGCGCGGCGCCGAAATTGCCCGTCTGGAAATGTTGCGCGACGAAATCTTGCCGGTCGCCGCGGAAATTCCGGCCGACGTCGATCTCTTCGATATCGGCCTCGCCGCGACGGAACGGCCGCGTCTGTTCATCGACATGATCGGCTTTGTCGAAATGGGCCACGACCGGCGCACCTATCGCTTTATCCAAGATACGCGGCTTGGCCGCGTGGTGATCGCCGAAAGCGAGCGGCTTGAGCCCATCATCGATGCGATAAGCGATTACATCGCACGCCGCCTGATCGAGCGCGAAAAAGCGCTTGCCGCCGACGGCACGCTCGAACATGCGGCGCGCGCCTACGCCGAGATAGACGCGAAGCTCGCGGCGCGGCACGCCGCCGCCTCGAAACGGGCGAAAAAGCCCGGTCCCGTCGCCCGGCTCTTGGCGTTTATGGTCGATATTCTGGGTTCGACGCTGCTTTGCGCGCTAGTGGCGCTCGGCGCCTTCACGGCCTGGAAATATGCCGACGCTTTCTGGTTGGCCCACCACGTCTGGCGCTGATGCCGCGCATCATTCTTGGGGCGCGCGATGGAAGGGAACGCGGGCAGTTAGCTCTTCCGTAGACGTGGCGTGTCCGCGCATCAGCGCGCCGTCGAGCGCATCGGCGATGAGCCGGCGTGTCTGCGCAATTCCGTAGAGCGCAATGAAGGAGCCGAAGCGCGGACCGCGACGCTCGCCGAGCAGCACTTCGTAAAGCATGTTGAACCATTCGTTGGAAACGCCGGGGCGTTCTGGAGTCGCGCCTTTCGCGGAAAAATCCTGGTAGCGCGGGATCGGCCGCGCGATGTCGTAGAGCACGGTTTGGATTTCCTCGGCGCTGGCGCTTTCGGGCAGCGCCGCAAGCCGCTCGGAAATCTGCCGCAGGGCGGCGCACTCGACGTCGTCGGGCGCCCGATAGATCTTGCTCGGCCGTACGAAGTCGCGGAAGTAGCGCACCGCGTAGATGACCAGCTTATCGAGGCGCGGATGCGTCGCGGGCAAGACGTCCGGCGCATAGCGGCGCAGGAAACCCCACAGCACCTGCGGGTCTTCGCTATTGGCAACCGCCGCGAGATTGAGCAGCATGCCGAAGGAAATCGCCGTGCCGCGACCTTCGTGGCGGAGAATCTCGGGCGCCGGCGGCGCGCCGTCATGGATATGCCACACCGGGTTGCCGAGGCGCTCCTTCCAGTCCTGGCGCGGATAGGCGTCGAGCAAGGCAAGATAGTCGTCGACGGTGCGGGGGATCGCATCGAAATAGAGCCGCTTTGCCGTGGTCGGCTTTTGGTACATGAAGAGCGAAAGGCTTTCGGGGCTCGCATAGGTGAGCCATTCTTCGATCGCCAGCCCATTGCCCTTCGATTTCGAGATTTTTTGGCCTTCCTCGTCGAGGAAGAGCTCATAGATGAAACCTTCGGGCGGTGTGCCGCCGAGTGCGCGAACGATCTCTCCGGAAAGTTTCGCCGAATCGATGAGATCCTTGCCGGCCATTTCGTAATCGACGCCGAGCGCATACCAGCGCATCGCCCAATCGGGCTTCCATTGCAGTTTGGCGTGGCCGCCGGTAACCGGCGTCACGAAGCGCTCATGAGTTTGCGGATCGCGCCAGGCGATCGTGCCGGCCGCGGCGTCGATTTCCTCCAGCGGCACCTGCATGACGATGCCGGTTAAGGGATGGATCGGCAGGAACGGCGAATAGGTGGCGGCGCGCTCCTGCCGGAAGCTCGGCAGCATGATCGCCATCACCGTTTCGTAGCGGGCAAGCAGGCGCAAGAGCGCCGCATCGAAACGGCCCGACGTGTAATAGTCGGTCGCCGAGGCGAATTCGTATTCGAAGCCGAATGTGTCGAGGAAGCCGCGCAGCCGCGCGTTGTTATGCGCCCCAAAACTGGCCTGCGTGCCGAACGGATCGGGGATTTGCGTCAAAGGCTTGCCGAGATGGGCAGCGACAAGTTCCTTGTTGGGGATGTTGTCCGGAACTTTGCGCAATCCGTCCATGTCGTCGGAGAACGCGATAAGCGTCGTCTCCACGTCGCCGCCAGTCAGCACTTCGAAGGCGTGCCTCACCATACTGGTTCGCGCGACCTCGCCGAACGTACCGATATGCGGCAAGCCGGAAGGCCCGTAGCCTGTCTCGAAGATCACCTTCTTCTGGCCGGTTCGCGCGATGCGGGAAACGATCTTTCGCGCTTCTTCGAACGGCCATGCACCGGCGCGGCTCGCGGCATCGCGCAAAATGCGCGGATCGGCCAGATCTGCGGACATTGGCTTTCCTTGGCAAAGGCGACGCGGCGCAAGTTCGCGCGGTTGCGACGAGGCAATACTACCCTCTACGCCGCACCGCAATTTGCTCGCCGAACGACGCTAAGCGCCAGCCGCTGGCGTCTGTTGCCCGAAGCAATGGCAACGGCGGGCGGCGCGACGTTCGCGCCAGCCCGTGTTCGGTCTTGTTACCAATGTTGCGGACGTACCAGCAGGTCGTAAATGCCGGAAGCCACGGCCAAAGTGAAAGCAGCTGGCGGCGCTTTAGGCCGGCGAGCGCCGGCCAGAGGATCGCCGGAATGCCGGTCGCGCAAACCGATATCCAGAGCGTCGTCAGCACGACTTGCGATGCGCCGGAAGGCATATGCAGCCTGCCCAACGCGAGGTCCGCCGCAAGCCACAGCGCACAGAGCGGACCGACCAGCGGCGCCAGCGCATAGGAGAGGAACACGAGCAGCGTCGCCGCGCAGCGCGCCGCGCCGAGTTCGCGCACAGGTCGAGCGGGGTTGCGACGAAGAACGATCAAAGTCTGGTACCAGCCTTTGTATTATGGTTCGCATCAATTCGCGATGGTTCGCTCCGGTGCAGTTTGTGTTGGTAGAATAGCGGTTTACTGTTCTCCCACGTTCGAACCGGTTCGCGGACTGCCGCCGATTCTGTTGCGACAGCGTTGCGACGGATGGAACAAAAGAGGAGCATCGCAACATGGCTTCCGGCTCTGGACTGACCCGTGGCGCAATAGCGTTCACGCATCGTTCGATCGAGGCATTGCGGCCAGCGCAAGCGCCATATCGCGTCGCAGATCAGCGGTGCATCGGATTGGCGGTGCGCGTCGCACCCAGCGGGCTCAAGACCTGGGATTTGGCTTATCGCATCCGCGGCACGGGAAAGATGCGGCGAGTGTCGCTAGGGCGGATCGCAGACATCAGCCTCGAAAAAGCACGTGAACGTGCCAACGAGGTCACCACCGCTGCTCGCGGTGGCCGTGATCTTATCGCCGAGGAAGAGGAGAGCCGAGAGGCGGCGGCGTCGCGTGTGACTATCGAAAAGCTGGTCGAGCTATACATTCGGCGCCGAGTTACCGGCCGGCTTCGGACCGCAAAGGAAATTGAGAAGCGGTTGAGCCGAGCTCTCGGCCCGATCCTGGATCGGTTCGCAAATGACATTCAGCGACGCGACATCCGGGAACTGCTCGACTCCGTGGCCGATCGGGGCATCGAACGCGAAGCTGAGAAGCGCCGGCAGACCATCGGGGCAATGTTTCGCTGGGCCCTTTCCCAAGACATCGTCGAAACCGATCCCACCAT